>JAZTXK010000032.1:0-18991 GCA_045636385.1 Eubacteriales bacterium | reverse complement strand
GCGCCCCGCCGGCATTCCGGAATGAGTAAACCCTCCCGCTTTGGCGGGAGGGTTTCGCTCATTCAACCCTGATGTACTAAATTATCCAACCCAACAAAACCAATATGCACAAATAAAATTATCACCGCAGATCAATAACGTCATTAATAACATACAAAAGCAGAAAACGCCTTTCACCGTTTTCTGTTTTTGTATACTATTTACATTATTATGACCACTTTTTACTTATATTTATATATAACGCCAAAAATATAAAAATATTCAAATTCCTATTGACAATCATATGACTGTATGATATAATATATACATCGCAAGTGATAAGGTTCAAAAATCGATCACTTACGAAGTAGTGAGAAAAATATATAATACATAAATGAAAGGACAAATGAATGAAAAAAACACTCATTACCCGCGCGTTTTCCATTCTGTTCACCCTTGTCATGGTAATTGGCCTTATGGCTCCCCTTTCCATGATCACCACTTTTGCTGCATCCGAAGAAAACAGTGCTTCGAGTAGTGTTTCTTACCTCAAGATCAATCTTCCCGGAAAGAATTTCTATATGGTCAAGAATACCGCAGTACTTCGCAGCTCGACAGGCTTTATTTACAGTAAGCTCGCAACATTTGAAAAATCCTCTGTTATAGAGACCAGCGGTTCTACCGGCGACTTCTATAAGGTTTCTATGAAAATGGACGGAAAAACCGTCACCGGATACGTAAAAAAATCCGAGCTTAAGGGTTACGTCAGCTATGTAAACGCAAAATTCTGTTACACAAACAAGAATGCTGCTCTTCGCCAGGCACCCTTTAATGACGGCGATAAGGTAAATATCGCAAAAGGTAACGTACTCTACATAGTTTCAAACCTCAAAAACAGTCACAACAATAATTGGGTCGGTGTTTTTGTTGACGGTCATATCAGATATATGTTCGTTGATAATATTGTACGTACCGAAAAAATCACCGTATCCATCAGCGGTCCCGCGTTCATTAAAACGGGCTCAAACGTGAATTTCAAGTATAAAGTAAGTCCTTCTGCTATCAGCGGAATTAAGGTGACTTCTTCTAATACTAAGATCGCAACCGTTAATTCTTCAGGTACGGTAACACCTAAGGCGGACGGTGATGTCGAACTTACCGTGAGCATTCCGGGTTTGGTAAGCGCCAGCATCAACACTAATATTGCACTCAATGTCAAGCCGTATTTTCAGACAGAAAATTATACTTGCTCAGCTGCAAGTACCATCGCAACATTGAGATACCTCGGTAAAGCAAAGGACGTCAAAGACGTTACGCTCTACAACAAGAGCATTAAGGGCGGTTACGTATATAAGATCCGCGATACTCTCAACAGCTATCTCGGTAAAAACACTTATACCTGGGAAACCTTTACCGATATCAACAAATACAAGCAGGCAATATCCAAAAGCCTTTCAAACAATTATCCGGTTATTGTAAGAGTATCTTTTCCCAAAAAATACTTCAATTACAAAAGCTCAGGTCACCTGACCACCGTAACTTCGCTTTATGAAAAAGACGGTCAGACATGGGCAATCTGCATTGACTCTTATGTTAACCGTTACAATAGTAACAGCTATTCAAACTCTAAGACCGGAGAAGTACACATACCCCTTAAAGAGCTATTCTATTATAATAGCTACGAAGGAAGAGACAGCCGTTACGTAATTTTTGTTAAATAAATATAAGAAAAATCCCTTCTCACGAAGGGATTTTTCTTTTTAAATATTGATTGAAAAAGCGAAAAAAATATGATATAATAATAAAAAAACAGGAGAAAAGCCAATGGAATCCTACATCCGCAAGGTTCAATACCACGAAACCGACAAAATGGGCGTTGCGCACCATTCGAATTATATAAAATGGATGGAGGAAGCGCGCGTGGACTTTCTCGATCAGATCGGCTACGGCTACGTCAAGCTTGAAGAGGACGGCATAATCTCGCCCGTACTGACCGTCGAATGCGAATATAAAAAGCCCCTGCGTTTCGGTGACGAATTTGAAGTCCTGCCCGAAATCCTCGAATTCAAGGGCATCAGACTCGTTATCGGATATACTTTTTCGTCAAACGGAGAAGTAATCGCGACCGGCAAGACCTCGCACTGCTTCCTCACCCCCGAAGGCAAACCGATCGCGCTCAAACGCCAATTTCCCGAGTTTGACGCCGTTTTAAAATCTTTGATCGTTTCATAAATTATGAAAAAATATACCAAACGGGAATTTTTGATCATAATGGCGAAGCACGTCGGATGCGGCGCGGCTGTCGTTGTTATATTTTATTTCCTATCAAATCTTTTCGGAAGTATCTGCCCGACTTATCGGATACTCGGTATATGCTGTCCCTTTTGCGGAATGACGCGCGCGCATCTTGCCGCACTCCGACTTGACTTTTCCACAGCGATGTATTATAATCCCGTGTTCTATCTCGGTGTACCTTGCATCTTTTTTATGGCGCACGAAAAGCTTTTTGCGCCGAAGTATGATAAACACCGTAAGATTGCGGCAGGCGTGCTTCTCGGTATAATTGTCGCTGTGTATATCGTCAGAGTTTGTTTGTACGGATTTGATTTTTTTGATTGATACAAAAATTATATAAAAAAATCGACTTTTAAAGGAAACATACTCTAAAGGACAGTTTTGAAATTCAATAGAATACGTTACCTACAGATAGGAAAAGGACAGAGACGATTTTTACGTTCTCTGTCCTTTTTATACGATTATCAAATATAAACTTTATTCTCAGCAATATTTCTTTCGTTATTTTTGGGATCAAATTCAGGAAAACAAAGCAAATAATAGTCACATTCGTCGCAACAACACTCAAATCCTTGCTCTCCGTTGCCAAGACAAACGGTAGGCTCTCCCGGCGTAAGCTTTAAACCGGTAATATCTATTACCTTTTTTTGATTATTCTTTCCCATATATCCTCCATCAGCATACAAAAAGTGCGCCAACCGAAGTCAGCGCACAAAAACGCAAATTCCAGTTGTCGCCAAACAAACTATATACAGATTAAGGATATTACTATACTCTATCGTGTACGGAATTTGCATTTTATCAAATTCATCACAATACAGTATAGGCAAAAAAGGGTATAAGTATCCCTAAAAAGAAAAATACCCCCATAGACTGTATATTTAGTTTGTTTGGCTCTTTTATTATATCACAATTTTTGCGGTTTGTAAATATATTTAATGAATTTTACAAAAATCCGTTATCAGCCAAGATTATCTTTTACCAAACTGTAATTTTTTCGTTAATATAATATAATATAATTGAATATTCTAATTATATATGGTATAATATTATATATATTAATTTTAATAATAACTTTTTATATACGAAAGGATCCCAAAAAATATGGCATATCTTGACGGTCTCAATGCCGTTTGGGAAGACGTAAGAAACAGCTTTCTCGGAAGCATGCAAAGCTCTGCGGTGGAGCTTTGGTTCGGCAATATGAAATTACTTTCATTTGAAGACGACGTTCTCACGTTCTCAGTTGACTCGGCATTCAAATACGATCTTATAAAGAAAAAGTTCATCGGAACTATCGAGGACGGATTCGAGGAGCGCCTCGGATTCAGAATCAAGGTTGAAATAATCTGCGAGGAAAAAGCAGAAAAGGAAGTCGACCATTCTCCCGCGGGAACGGGATTTCACTACGAGGGCGAGGATGAGCCCGAGGAGATCATAATGCCCGACCCGATCATTCCCTCCGCGGACGCGGACGATTACGAGGCGGAGCTTTTCCGCAAGACGCGCGGAGCGATATCGAATGAAACTCCTGCGCAGCGCGAGGAGAGGATCAAAAGAGCTCTCGTTGACCGAATCAACAAGGAGATCGGCGACGAGGAGAAGGACAGCACGCTTATAGGCTCCACGCTTCCTCCTTGCAACTTTGAATACACCTTCGACAACTTCATAGTCGGAAGCTCAAACAAATTCGCTCACGCGGCTTGTACGGCGGTTGCGGCGAATCCGGCGATGAATTACAATCCGCTCTTTATCTACGGTCCGAGCGGACTTGGAAAGACCCACTTGCTTTACGCGATAACGAACGAGATCAAGCGCAAGAAGCCCGCGGCGAAGATCATATACATCAAGGGCGTTGATTTTACCAATCAGTTCATTGAGGCGCTTGCCGCGCAGATGACGAACGAATTCAGAAACAAGTACCGCTCCTGCGACGTGCTTCTGATCGACGATATTCAGTTTATTGCGGGAAAGACCTCCACACAGGAGGAATTCTTCCACACCTTCAATGCGCTTTACGAGGAGCACAAGCAGATCATTCTGACCTCGGACCGTCCTCCGAAGGATATGAAGACACTTGAGGACAGACTCAAGACGAGATTTGAATGGGGCTTGCTTGCGGACATTCAGCCGCCTGATCTTGAACTCAGAGTTGCGATCATTAAGAAGAAGGCGGAGCAGGTAGGGATCGTGATTCCCGAAAAGGTACTGACCTTCCTTGCGGAAAATCTCCGCTCGAACATCAGACAGATCGAGGGAGCGATGAAAAAGCTCGGAGCGATCTATTTCCTTTCGGGTCAGGAGATAACCATTGAGGTAGCTCGCGCGTGCATGGCGGACCTTCTCGGCGCAGAGGAGCCTGTCAGCGTGACGGTTGACAAGATTTTTGCGACGGTTTACAAGAAATACGGCATCAAGAAGGAAGATCTTATTGGAAAGAGCCGTTCGAGAGAGATCGCGCAGGCGAGACACGTTGCGATTTATCTTATCAGAAAGATCACGGAGATGTCGCTGCCGAATATCGGAAAGACGTTTAACCGAGATCATACGACTGTGATGTCATCTTACGATATCATCGAGGATAAGCTCAAAAAAGATGCAATGCTCACACTTGATATCAACGAAATGATCAAGGAGATCACGGGGGAGAGTATTGACTAAGTTGCTAGTTGCTAGTTACTAGTTGCTAGTTGAAGGAGAATTTTCTCGCTTTGCTCGAAAATTTTCGATTTTATTAAATTAACAATCGCGGAAAGTTTTGATCAACCTTTTTTAAAAGGTTGCGGAGCACGAGGCGGAGCCTCGGACTAATGCAAAGGCTTCAGCCTTTGCCTCCCGCGCTTCAAAATCACGAAGCTCCGCTTCGGGATTTTGGACTTAATTAATACTTCCCGAATGTAGGGAAGTATTGATTAAGTCCCCCCTATGCAGCACAAAATTTTGCAAAAGACGGGTGAAGGAGCAAAAACCACCCCGGTGGGGCGGTTTTACTCCTTCCGAAATGCCGGCAGGGGCGCCGTCATTTCGAAGCACAAAAGAGAGTTTCGCGCTCTGCGGAGCGCGACTAAAGAAACTTTTTGAAAAAAGTTTCTTTAGAATCTTCAAAAACTTTCAACATGGGTTAGTGGAAATGTTGTTGAAAGTGTTTGGAAAGTCAAATTATGTCGTTATGAGACTTTTTTCACCTCTCAAAACCCTTGTGGAAAAGTGTACGACATTCCCAAAACTTTTCCCCACCGAGAAATCGTCTCAAAATCCCCAAAAAGCCCCGAAAATCGCGCTATACGTCGATTTTCGGCGATTTTCCGAGTTTTCCACAGTTTCAACAGGTTCTAATACTATTATTACTATATTATTTTATATATATATTATATATATTTGATTTATTTTATTTTGTTTTTTAAAGCGCGAGCGCGTGATAGCGACAAGTCGCGCTGTGGAAATGTCGTTCCCGTTTTCCACAAAAATTCGATTTTTTAAAAGGAGTCAATTCAGATGAAAATTATTTTTGACCGCCAGAAGCTTATAAACAGCATCGCTCCCCTCCTCTGCGCAGTTCCCAATAAGGGTCCCTTCCCCGAGGTTGAATGCATCCATATGAATGCCGAAAATCCCGCCGAGGTCGTCCTCACTACCTTCGACCTCGAAAAGGCTATGCGCGTTAAGTGCGAGGCTACCGTCCTCGAGACCGGTACCTACGCCATCAATGCCAATAAGCTCTTTATGATGCTTAAGGTTATGGAGGGCGATGAGGTCACTCTCACCGTTAACGCTAAGCTTGAGACTACTCTCCAGTCGGGTAGATCTACTCAGAAAATGTCGGCTCTCAAGCCCGAGGGCTTCCCCGCGATCCCCGCGATCAATAACCAGTCCCTCCGCTACGATATCTCCTGCGCGCTTCTTAAGAAGATGATCGCAAAGGTCAGCTTCGCAATGGGTGTCAACGATCAGAGATATATCCTCAACGGCGCTTATTTCAGAGTTGAAAAGGACAGCCTCATGGTCGTTGCCTGCGACGGCTTCAAGATGGCTAAATGTACTACTAAAGCCGATATCGTAAACCGTTCCGCGGACGATACCCAGGTCAGATATTCCTATATCGTTCCCGCAAAGACTGTTCAGGAGCTCTACCGTATGCTCCCCGACGGCGAGGACGACAGAGTTATGATGCATATGAGCCGTAAATATCTCATTTGCTATTTTGAAAACAAGACCTTCTATACCCGCCTGATCGAGGGTGAATACATCGATTACGACCGTATCATTCTCAAAAATCATAAGATCTTCCTCGAGGTTGACCGCGACCGCCTGCTCGGTGCGCTCGAGCGTGCCGCTGTCGTTACCGAGGAAAAGATCGCGGGAAGCAACCGTACTCCCCTCCGCTTCAGTCCCGAGGGCGACGTGCTCAAGATCATGGCTAACTCCTCCGCAGGCTCGTCCTACGAGGAGATCGAGATCAAGCACGAGGGCGAGGACCTTCTCGTTTCGCTCAATAATAAGTATCTCATCGATGCGATCCGCTCCTGCGAGTGCGAGCGTCTCCGCATTGAGATGACCAGCGTATTCTCGAGTATCAATATCATTCCTCTCGACCTTGAAGAGGGCAGCGACGAGGTATTCTTCCTCCTTCCCATTAAGACCAAGCACTAAAATTTATAAATGAAAGTCACAAAAATTTGTGCCGAGGATTTTCGGAACGTTGAACACGCCGAGGTTTCGTTCTCGGACGGTATCAATCTCCTTTTCGGCGCAAACGCGCAGGGAAAGACGAACTTGCTCGAAGCGATCTGCTATTTTTCGCTCGGCAAGTCTTTCCGCGGCGCGAAGGACGCGGAATTTATCGCGTTTGATAAAAAAACGGCAAGGCTGTCGCTTGATTTTGAGGACCGCGTGCGCGAGAGGAATCTGACTATCGATTTTTCGAAGGATCACGCGCGCCATATCGAGCAAAACGGCATGAAGATCACGCGAATGAGCGAGATAATCGGTCTTTTCCGCGCCGTAATCTTCTGCCCCGAGCATCTCAATATCATAAAAGAAGGCCCCTCAATGCGACGATTTTATCTCGATGTCGCTATAAGTCAGCTTCGTCCGCTTTATCTGCGTTCGCTTCAGCGGTATAATCACATTCTCCAGCAGCGAAATAAGCTGATCAAGAATGCCGAAAAGGATCGCAAGAGCTTTGACTCGACGATCGAATTCTGGTCGGCACAGCTTGCGGCAGAGGCGGCGAATATCACGAAGCAACGTCTTCGATATATCGAGGCGGCTGAGCGCGAACTAAAGGTCTGCTTCGACGAAATGACGGGCGGGCGTGAGACTCCAAGCCTTGAATACGATTTTTCGTTCAAGATCAAGCCGGAGGACGCCATTGACCCTAAACGCGCGCAAGAAGTCTTTTTCGGTCAACTTATGTCGTCCCACGACCGCGAGATTTACGCGGGAGCGACGCTTTGGGGAATCCATAAAGATGACCTGATAATCCGTCTTGACGGCAAAAACGCCCGAAATTTCGCCTCACAGGGGCAACAGCGTTCTTTGGCGCTCGGTCTGAAGCTCTCGGAAGCGGCAATTTCGGCTTCAAATACGGGTGAGAGCCCGGTTCTTCTCCTTGACGACGTCTTTTCCGAGCTGGACGCCGAGCGCAGAGGATATCTTTGCGAGCGGATGAAACGCGGACAAGTGATAATGACGGCGTGTTCGGATGTGGATCTGAAGAATGAGAACGTTAATGTTATTCGGGTGGAGAACGGGAGTTACTGCTCTTGACGAGCCGTCAGGGCAGAGGTAAGAGGGCAGAGGGCAGAGGTGAGGTAAATTTCCTTCGCTTTGCTCGGAAATTTTCGATTTTATTAAATTAACAGCAGCTGGAAAGTTTTCGTCCACCTTTTTTAAAAGGTGGCAGAGCTCGAGACGGAGTCTCGTCTCAATGCGCGAGCTTAAGCTCGCGCCTCCGTGCTTCAAAATGGCGAAGCTTGCTTCGACATTTTGGACAGAGTCAATCCTTCCCGACTGTAGGGAAGGATTGCGCTCTGTCACCCCCCGCGCACTTGTGCGCGGATTACAATGTTAAATGTTCTGAACCAATTTAAAATATCTTATTCTCAAAAATCAAAAAATGAGCATCACAAAACAAATGATGGACAAGCTTTTGTCCGTCGGGTTCGGGTTTGAAGAACTTGAAGGGCATCTTGAAAGTCCGGGAAACGTATTCTTTTATAACGGCGTCGAGCATACCCTCGGCGGCGCTTGGGACGGTTCACCTGTCAGCGAGGAAGATAAAAAGATCGCGCGCGAAGGACTTTGGCTTCCCGACACCGATCACCTTATGCTCTGGCTTGAATGGCGCGATGTTTCGGTAGATATTTCCTATTCATCCGATGAAGGCTATTTTCATGGCACGGCAAAAACGAAAGACGGCGAAGCCTTCGAAGGCGGCGGTCCGGATTTTCAAATGTGCCTCTATAAATTAGTTTTCAAGGTGTGTCGGCATTTTAATAAAAATTAATTTGCTTTCGACACAATTCTGTCAGTCCCACAAACAAAAAATCAATATAATTATATAAAAATCACTTTTCGGCTTGCCGAAAAGTTACCGAAACTCTGCACTCTGAATTCTGCACTCTGCACTTTTCCGCTTGTTTGAGTTTCAGAAAGACAAAACACCATGTTCCTTCACGTTGGCAACAACAAAAACATCCGCATACGCGATATAATCGGCATTTTCGATATGGATAATGCCACGCTTAACTCAACAATTACGAAAAAATACCTTTCCGCAGCGCAAAAGCGCGGCGAGGTCGAGTCCGCGGGGGATGATATACCGAAATCCTTCATACTCTACCGCGTCGGACTTGATACCAAGGTCTGCTTTTCAACCCTGTCGGCGGCATCGCTTTTAGGAAGAGTTCAGAGTTAAGAGTTCAGAATGCAGAGTTAATGAAAATTTTCTCGCTTTGCTCGAAAATTATTTTTATTAAAATACTTTTCGGTTTACCGAAAAGTTACCGAAACTCTGCACTCTGCATTCTGCACTCTGCACTATTTATCCGCCGTTGGCTATAAACTTAAATTTGATTTTAATATCGGATAAATCCGAAAGGAAGATAAAAATGATTGACGAAAAAATCACAAAAGCAGAAGAAAAGGCTGAGGAAGTCGTGATTCCGGAAGCCGAAGAAGAGGTTATCCCCGAGGCGGAGCTTATTGAGCTCGATCCCGAGGGAAGTGAGCTTTCTACCGTCGTTGATGCGGCTTATACGGAAGATCAGATCCAGGTCCTCGAGGGACTTGAGGCTGTCCGTAAGCGTCCCGGTATGTATATCGGTACAACCTCCTCGCGCGGTCTGCACCATCTTGTCAACGAGATCGTTGACAACTCCATCGACGAGGCTCTTGCGGGTCACTGCGACCTCATCGTAGTCACCATCAACCCCGACAACAGCATCACCGTTGAGGACAACGGCCGAGGCATTCCCGCGGGTATCCATCCCACGCAGGGTATCCCGACTCTCGAGGTCGTTTACACCATCCTTCACGCGGGCGGTAAATTCGGCGGCGACGGATATAAGATCGCCGGCGGTCTGCACGGTGTTGGTGCGTCCGTCGTAAACGCGCTCTCGGAATGGCTCGAGGTTGAGGACGTTGTCGACGGAGTAAAATATTCCGAAAGATTCGTTCACGGCGCGGTTGACCGTCCCTTCAAGTGCCACGGTCCCGTTGGTGAGGGCGAAAAGCAGCACGGCGTAACCGTTACCTTCAAGCCCGACGGAACGATTTTTGAGACTACAATTTTTGATTACGAAATGCTTCTCACCCGTATGCGTGAGCAGGCGTTCCTCAACGCGGGCATCCGCATCAAGCTGATCGACGCGCGTCTCGAGGAGCCCCGTGAAAGCGACCTCGTTTTCGAGGGCGGTATCCGTAACTTCGTTTCCTTCCTCAACGAACAGAAGCACAGCGACCTCGTTCACGAGCAGGTCATCTATATGCGCGGTGAAAAGGGAACGAGCCAGGCTGAGGTTGCGCTTCAGTACAATACATCCTATAACGAAACTATTCTTACGTTCGCTAACAATATGAACACCATTGAGGGCGGTACTCACGAAACCGGCTTCAAGGCTGCGCTGACCCGTGTTCTCAACGATTACGCGCGCAAGAACGGTGTTCTCAAGGATTCCGACAAGGCTCTTTCGGGCGAGGACGTCCGCGAGGGTATCTGCGCCATCATTTCGGTCAAGCTCCAGAACGCGCAGTTCGAGAGCCAGACCAAGGCAAAGCTCGGTAACTCCGAGATCCGTGCGCTCGTTGACTCGACCGTCACCGCGCGTCTGACCGAATTCCTTGAAGAAAATCCCTCTGTTGCCCGCGCGATCCTCGATAAGGCACTCGCCGCATCCCGTGCGCGCGAGGCGGCAAGAAAGGCGCGTGAGCTGACCAGACGTAAGGGTCTTCTTGAAGGCTCCTCCCTCCCCGGTAAGCTTGCAGACTGTCAGACCAAGGATGCTTCTCTCGCAGAAATCTACCTCGTAGAGGGAGACTCCGCGGGCGGTTCCGCAAAGGGTGGACGCGACTCGAAGTTCCAGGCGATCCTTCCCCTCCGCGGTAAGATCCTCAACGTCGAAAAGAGCCGTCTTGATAAGGTCTATTCCTCGATTTCCGTAATTCCGATCGTTCAGGCACTCGGTTGCGGTATCGGCGAGGACTTTGATATCACGAAGCTCCGTTACGGCAAGATCATTCTTATGGCCGATGCCGACGTCGACGGTTCGCATATCCGAATCCTGCTTCTGACATTCCTGTTCAGACACATGCCGAAGCTGATCGAGGACGGTCACGTCTACCTCGCACAGCCGCCGCTTTATCATATTTATAAACACGCCAAAACCAACGGTTTTGATAAATATGCGTACAGCGAGGAAGAGCGCGACCAGATCGTGAAGGAAGTCGAAGGCATTCCGGGCGTTGAAGTCAGCAGATATAAAGGTCTTGGTGAAATGGATGCCGAGCAGCTTTGGGAGACCACAATGGACCCCGAGCGCCGTGTTCTTCTCCGCGTAACTATGGAAGACGCAATGATCTGTGACCAGACGTTCTCGCTTCTGATGGGTGATAAGGTCGAGCCCAGACGTGAATTTATCGAGCAGAACGCAAAGTACGCGACCAACCTCGACATTTAAAGTATGAGAAGACAGCGAGATCTCAAAATAAAAGATTTTTCGGACATTCCCGAGCTTCCCGATGAGTGCTTTGACAAGGCAATTCGCAAAAAACAGAAATTTGCCGTTCTGTCGCTAAATCCCGGCATCGATCGCGCACTCTATCTCCCCACGCCGATGGCGGCGGGCGGGATGAACCGCGCGGCACGAAGCGTAACCACTCAGGGCTCAAAGGGCGCAAATGTGGCGATAATGCTTCAAAGACTCGGATGCGACGTTGAATATTACACTTTCGGCGGCGGCGAGTTCGGCGACTTGTCAAATTCATTCCTCACCCGCGAGGGAGTTAAGGTAAATTCGGTAGACACGGTCTGCGGTGTCAGAATGAACACCAAGGTCATCGACTCGGAATGTGTCTGCACCGAGCTCAACGAGCGCGGCGGAGTCTTTCTCTCCTCCGAGGTTGCGGCGCTGACAGAGGCTTTTTTGGCAACCGATGCCGACGTGATCTGTCTGTGCGGAAGTATTCCACAGGGTGTGGAAAAGGATGTGTATAAAGTCTTTACCGAGTTTGGAAAATCCACAGGAAAGACAGTGGTTCTCGATTGCGACGGCGAGGCTTTGGCTCTCGGATTGACCGCAAATCCCGATATTATCAAGCCAAATGAATATGAGCTTGAAAACCTCGGCTTATCCACAGGACTTTTTAAAAAGTTTTCCACAGACCCCGATGAGAGGCTGAGGGATGTCACAGAAGCCTGTGTAAAGGTGGCAAAAAAGTACAAAACCACCGTCATTTGCACACGCGGTGCGGACGGTGCGGTACACGTGAATCCCAAGGGTGATGTGATTTTCCGCGAGTCGATGAAGGTCCGTCTGATAGGCTTTTCGGGCGCGGGAGACACGTTCCTTTCCGGCTATATTGCCGCAAGATTTGACAAGGGCTTTACCGAGGAATACGCGCTGCTCTGCGCGACTGCCGCAGGTGCGATGAAGGTCGTGCTTGAAGGCACCGAGCTTCCCGAGGCGACTGATATCGACGAGGCAATAGACGATATTATCCGTCCGAAAAACAAGGAATTTAAAGAGATACCCATAGAAGAAACATTATTGGAAGGTATAGAACCGTGGAACATAAAGAAGATTTGTCATTCAGAAACCAAAAAATAATCAACGTTGAAATGTCGGGCGAGGTCAAAAAGTCCTTTATCGAGTATTCAATGTCAGTTATTACCTCGCGTGCGCTTCCCGACGTGCGCGACGGTATGAAGCCCGGTCAGAGACGTATCCTCTGGGCAATGTACGAGGATCACCTTACCCATGACCACGCTTTTCATAAGTCGGCGGCAACCGTAGGTAACGTTCTTGGACGTTACCATCCTCACGGCGACGCCGCAGTTTACGGTACCATGGTAAGAATGGCGCAGGATTTCTCTCTGCGTTATCCTCTCGTTGAAGGCCACGGTAACTTCGGTTCGGTTGACGGCCACCCCCCTGCGGCTTACCGTTACACCGAGGCAAGACTTGCGAGAATTTCGGACGAGATGCTCCGCGATATCGAGAAGAACGTTGTTATAATGAACAAGAACTTCGACAACCGTCTCGACGAGCCGTCGGTTCTTCCCTCGCGCTTTCCGAACCTGCTTGTAAACGGTTCGGTCGGTATTGCGGTCGGTATGGCAACCAACATCCCGCCCCACAACCTCGGCGAGGTCGTTGATGCTGTTATTTACCGTATGGAAAACCCGGATTGCGATACTTTTGCGCTCATGGAGTATATCAAGGGCCCTGATTTCCCGACTTCCGCGATCATTTACGGTGTCAACGGAATCAAGGAGGCTTATCTTACCGGTAAGGGCAAGATCATGGTCCGCGCGCGTGCCGAGGTCGAAGAGGACAAGCGCCGCATCATCATCACCGAGATTCCTTACGGCGTAAACAAGAGCCTGCTTTGCGAATCTATCGCAAACCTCGTTAAGGACAAGCGTATCGAGGGCATCACCGACGTCCGCGATGAATCGGGACGTGCGGGAATGCGCATCGTTGTTGAATATCGCCGCGATGCAAACGGAGAAATAATTCTCAAACAGCTTTATAAATACAGCCAGCTCGAGGACACCTGCGCGGTCAATATGCTCGCGCTTGTGAACGGCGAGCCGAAGATCCTGCCTCTTGTCAGTATTATTGACGAGTATATCAAGCATCAGGAAAGCGTTGTTACGAGAAGAACTCAGTTCGAGCTCGACCGTGCTCTTGCACGTGCTCATATTCTCGAGGGTTATTCGATCGCACTTGACAACATCGACGAGATCGTTGAGCTTATGAAGACATCCAAGTCGATTCCCGATTCGAAGGCAAGACTTTCCGAAAGATACGGACTTTCCGATATTCAGGCGCAGGCAATCGTCGAAATGACTCTCGGTAGACTTACCGGTCTCGAGCGCGACAAGATCCTTGACGAGCTCGACAGACTTCACAAGCTTATCGAGGAGCTCCGCGCGATCCTCGGCGACATCGAAAAGGTCAGAGAGATCATCAAGACCGAACTTAGCGAGATCAAGCGCAAGTTCAGCGACGCGCGCCGCACCGAGATCGTTGAGGCGGCGGACGATATCCTGCTCGAGGACCTCATCGAAAAGCACGATTGCGTTATTACCATTTCTCATTCCGGCTATATCAAGCGTCAGAATGCAGATACCTACTCCGCACAGCGCCGCGGCGGTAAGGGTATAATCGGTATGACCACCAAGGAAGAGGACTTCATCGAGAAGGTTATGGTTATGCACAGCCATTCGAACCTTATGATGTTCACCTCGAACGGCAAGGTATATATGCGCAAGGCTTATATGATCCCCGAGGCGGGCAGAACCGCGAAGGGTACGAATATCGTAAACATCCTCGAGCTCGAGCCGGGTGAAAAGATCACTACGGTCATCGAGGTATCCACCTTCGACAATGCCGACGAGAGATTCCTCACGATGGTAACGAAGAACGGTATCCTCAAGAGAACCAAGCTTTCCGAGTTTGAGTATCAGCGCAAGGGCGGTAAGATCGCGATCGGTCTTGACGAGGGCGACGAGCTTATCGGCGTTCTCCTCACCGACGGTCATAAGGATATCATCATCGCGTCTGCATCGGGTAATGCAGTTAAGTTCACCGAGGAAGGCGCGAGAACGATGGGACGTACCGCAAGAGGCGTTATCGGTATCAAGCTTCGCGGCGACGACCGAGTTGTCGGCGTAGTTGCGGCAGAGGAAGGTAAGCACTTCCTTACCATCACCGAGCTTGGATACGGTAAGAGAACCGAATTTGACGATTTCCGTCTGATGAAGAGCCGAGGCGGTATGGGAGTAATGTGCCATAACGTTACCGAGAGAACAGGACGCGTTGCCGGTATTGCGGCAGTCGGCGCGGACGACGATATTATGATCATCACCGACAGCGGAACCATCATCCGTACCGCAGTCGATAGCATCCCCGTCTACGGCAGAAGCGCCGCAGGCGTTATCGTAATGCGAGTCGCCGACGGCCAGACCTGCGCAGGATTCACAACAGTTCCCAAGGCTGAAGACGACGAATCTCCCACCGACGAAGAATAAAACAACCAGCGAAAAGTTTTTGAAGTTTCTTAAGGAACTTTTTTCAAAAAGTTCCTTAAGTCGCGCTCCGCAGAGCGCGAAACACTCTCATGCGCTTCGGAATGACGACGTCCCGTCGGCATTCCGGAATGAGTAAACCCTCCCGCCAAGCGGGAGGGTTTCGCTCATTCACCCCTGATGAACTATATTATCAAACCCAACAACCCCAATATGCACAAATAAAATTATCACCGTAGGGGTACGTCTCGTAATATTTTTTGGTAAAATATAATTAATCACTCGTAATGAATTATGTTTTTTGCCGCTAAAGTGCGGAAATTTTCCATTTTTATCAAAAATTTTTTGAAAATCATTGACAAAGACGAATTTTGGGTATATAATTAAAAAAAGACTTTGGAGAAAAAGATGAAAGAAAAATCCTGCGGAACGGTGCTTTATACCGTCAAAGACAATGTGATATATTACGTACTTATGAGGGCGAGTGTCGAGGGTTACTGCGGTTTTCCCAAAGGGCACGTCGAGGCGGGCGAGAGCGAGCACGAAACCGCGCTTCGTGAGACCTGGGAAGAGACCTCTATCCGCGCCGAGATCGTCGGAGATTTCCGCCGCGAGGTGAATTATACCTTCGGAAGAGGCAGAAAAAAGACGGTTATTTATTTTCTTGCGAAGTTTTCGAATCAGACTCCAAAGCACAATCCCGGCTTTGAGGTGCGCAACCACCTCCTCCTCCCCCTCGAAGAAGCCTGCGAAGCCCTTACCTTTGAAAATACGAAAATTATTCTCCGCGAAGCGGAAGAGTATATAAGAAGAAATAATCTGTAAGAAAAATTCCGAGAAAAGTCTCGGAATTTTTTGATTTTATTAGTATATATGCTTATTGATTGTAAAGTACAGCCTTCGATCTGCGTTCTCAGATTCGATTATTGTTAAAGATGCAACGGGCTGTTTATCGGAATTAATTATATGATTATTATTGCGAGCCGTCCCCTACGGTGATAATTTTGTTTGTGCATATTGGGTTTGTTGGGTTATATAATATAGTTCATCAGGGGTGAAGGAGCGAAAATCTCCCCTTTAGGGGAGATTTTACTCCTTCCGAAACGTCGGCGAGGCGCCGCCGTTTCGAAGCGCAAGGGGTGTTTCGACCGCTGAGGCGGTCGACTTAAGGCTCCGCCTTAAGAAACCGCAAACTTTTAAAAAAGTTTGATCAAAACTTTTCCGCTGCTGTTAACTTTAATTAAATGGAAAATTTTGGAGCCCAGCGAGACAATTAACCTTAACTTCCTGGGAAGCAGAAAACTTCACATTCGCGAAGCGAATGCTTCACTTTGCGTAAGCAAAACTTCACTCGCGCATCGCGCGAACAACACGACTCACCCTCGTCACTTCTCCCGTATGTCTGTCAATGACACAATAGGACGTCGTAAAGGTCTCGCCATAGTAGTCCTGAACGCAGATGACGTCGTCGTTAATATAAAGTATGTCGTAGACGAAAATGCCGTCAAATGAGCAAACTTTTTCTTTATTTCTGCCCTTTAAATCAAAGGAATAAACTTCTTTTGCGCTTAAACGCATTATAATTCGATCACCTAACTGAATCGTTCCGAGTGCTTTCGGGATGTAGTAGATGCGTCCATCCGCGATATAAAAGCTATTTATCGGTTCTTTGGTCAGTAGAGTCGCTTTTTTGTTTTTCGGATTGAGGGAAATCAGATAAGAGCTGACCGTGCTCGTTGATTCGGAGAAAAATTCGGGATCTTCGGGAACAAGCTCTTCGCGAGCTTGAGCAGAAGCCGTAAAATAGATCAGTCCGTTATAATAAGCGATATTTGTATTGACGATATCGTATCCCTCTGAGCTCGGAACCCACAAGGTCTCGGTTCCACCCGTATCAATATCGCAGGCATAAATACGGTTACTCTCGCAGAACACGGCAATACCGTCCGAAACAAAGCAGAGAGAATTGCTTGCCGTAAAATTCTCATATTCCGCAATGACCTCCCCGCGCCCGCCCGTCAGCGGAACACGGCAAAAGCTGTCGTTTGTATCCTTTGAAATTTCTAAACCTGTAAGCGTCCAAGCAAAATAGTAGAGGTATCCCTCATGAACGTAAAAGCTTTTGTCCTTGTAATCACAGTAATCAAATCCGCTTTCAAAGATTATTTCGGAAGTCTTTCCCGTAATCAAATTCATGCCGAAATACCGCGTATTTTCCTGATAAGGATGATAAGCCGCAAAATAAAGCGTTAAGGCATCAATATTTCCGATACCGATCTTTGCCGAAGGCTCAATACCGAACTCGGAAAGATCGAAACCAACGGTTGTAATAGTGACGTTTTGAGTGTCAATGACAGCATTATTATAGATATACACCTCATTTTGATGCGCAGGAAAAAACCGTATCACCTCTCCGCCGCCCGCCCTGCGCGGCATAGTTGAAAGATAAACGCACCCCACGATCAGCACCGCGCCGGCGAGGGTGGTGATTATTATTGAAATTATGTCTTTTTTCTTCATTTTATTTTGGTATGTCAATGATTCTGATCTCGCCGCTCTGAACGTCGGCAACATATATGTTATATCTTTCTCCTATCAGAGTTGGACGCGAAATGTTGCCGAATATTTTACCGTTATGTACTCTGACAGTATAGGATGATGAATATATTGTGTCACTGAATTTGAAAAAATCCTCTGAGTTGTTTCCAAAAAGGTCTGCTTTCCATACGGCAAAATCATAGATTAAGTATGTATTGCCTCCGGGGACAACGATTTCGCGGGGCGATTTTGTCAGATAATAAAGCCCTTCCTTGTTGAGGCTAAATGAAGATGTACAGTTATCGGAAACTTTTGTTGCTTCACCGGAAAATATGTCAAGGCAATAGAGACTGTTTTTCTGATCGGATGTGTTGAAATTAGTTGTTGAACCGCAGGTGAAGTACAATTTTCCGTTATAATAATTGCAACTTAATACCGCGTTTACACCGTCTCGGTTACTCCGCCAAAGCTCTCGGCGTTTGAGGGTGTCGATATTGTAGGAGTAGATTATCGAATAAGCCTCTTCAGATAAAGGATCACTGCCGGAAACTGTTTTATTGGTTATGATCATTCCGTCCGCAACCATAATGAGTTTCTCGTGTTTTTCAAGCCTGAGAAAGGTCTTTTCCTTGCCATTCTGCGAAAGGCGGTATACCTTAGGCTCGTCGGTGTTTACCGCGTCGAGCATATGGTATATATACCCGTTGTAAAAAAATGATCTTGTATTCAGATAATCGTATTCCTTAATAACTTTCGTCTCGCCCGTTGTGATATCGTAATAAGCGAAGCCTTGCGGTGATCCGCGAAACATAAAATAGATCTTGTTGAGATAGATTCTGAAGATCACGGGACTGTTGCATAGAGGACAAAGTCCGTAGCAATCCTCATTACGGCAGAGCTTTTCGACAGTTTCGGTTTCAAGATCAAATTTAACGAGAGATGTTGAACTCAGCGAATCTGAAGAACGTAAGCTCATATATGCACAATTATCTTTTACGTTATCCAAAACGATACCGAGAATCTTTTTGTTTTCCGATGTTTTTCTATGCGTCTTGGAAAGAACGAAGCACCCGACGATTAGCGCGGCGATGACGAGGGTGGTGATTATTATTGTTATGATATCCTTTTTATTCATTCCGCGGCTCCTTTCGGGTGTATTCAATTATAGTTTAGCATAAATTTCGCGGGATGTCAAGGAATATGGTTTAAATATTAGTATAAAGTGTAGGTACGGGTGGTTTAGCGGAATTATTTATATGATTATTATTGCGAGCCGTCTGCGGACGGCGGGGGTGACAGAGCGCAACACTTCCCTACATTCGGGAAGTGTTGACTCTGTCCAAAATCCCGAAGCAGAGCTTCGTGATTTTGAAACGCGGTGGCGGAGGCTTAAGCCTTCGCCTTAGGCCGGGGCTCTGGGCAGAT
>JAZTXK010000031.1:0-39770 GCA_045636385.1 Eubacteriales bacterium | reverse complement strand
CCCTCCCGCAAGCGGGAGGGCATCAGCCCGGATCGCTGACTTTGCGGTTGAGGCTTTCTGAACAGTACGTTTCAATGCGCAAATCCGTCCGCTTTCCCGCGGAAAAACGACGGATTTCGCGCGATATGCTCGCTCTGCGAGCACGATATGCTTACACACGATATACCCCGCTTTGCGCGGTACGATATGTTCCGATTCGCGGAACGTGAAAAAATCACGGAGGTTCTATAACTATGGCACAAAAAGTAATTTTAATCCTCGCCGACGGTATGCGTCCCGATGCGATGATGTCCTGCGGTCACCCATTTGCAGAAAAAATGAAGGAGCTGGCAACTTACAGCCTTTCGGCGCAGACCGTGTTCCCCTCGGTCACCCTGCCCTGCCACGTATCGCTTTTCCACAGCGTAGACCCCGTGCGCCACGGTACTACGACTAACACCTACACCCCTCAGGTGCGCCCGATCGACGGCATCGTTGAGGTGCTCAAGCGCGGCAAGAAGAAGTGCGCTATGTTCATCACCTGGGATCAGCTCCGCGACGTTTGCCGCCCCGGCAAGCTTGATGCCTGCGATTTTCTCAGTTGCTATAACTACAAAAACGTCAACGAGATCATCACTCCCCGCGCTATCAAGTACATCAACGAGCAAAGCCCCGATTTCCTCTTCCTTTACCTCGCCGATACCGACAACACGGGTCACGACCACGGCTGGATGGGTCCCGAATATATGCAGGACGCGCACGATGCGATCGCGTGCGTTGAGGACGTTTACAACAGCATCCCGAAGGACTACACCATCATTTTCGTTGCCGACCACGGCGGACACGACCGCACCCACGGCACCGAGATGCCCGAGGATATGACGATCCCGATGTTCTATATCGGTCCCTGCTTTGAGGGTGGAAAGATTATCGAAAACGCGTCTCTCAAGGACGTCGCGCCCACGGTTGCGAAGCTGCTCGGATGTGAGCCGGCGGAGGAGTGGGAAGGAAAAGCTGTGCTTTGATATGTTACGACGGGCGCAAGTGATGTTGCACTGCGTGCAAATGATGTTGCGCTTCGCGCAAATAAAAGGAAGAAATCCGCCCCCGCGGCGGATTTCTTTCATTTTATTTTATTTCGCACTTGGTTTCACTTGGGCGCGAGCTCCTTCGTGCGGGTGCTGAATGCCCACCCCAACCCCTCCCGCAAGCGGACGGGGCGAGCATCATTTTGCCGCAGGCAAATTACCTTTTGCAAAATCACCCACGACGCTTTTCCTCATCCGCTCTATGGCTTTGCGGTAGATAATTGTAAAGAATTTATTAATTTTATCAAGTCTGTTTCCTTTGCGTGAGTGTGTAATTGCAATAATTAAGTGTAAATTATTTCAAATAAATACTTAATTCATATTTTACTATTGTAAATATTAAAAATATATGATATAATAAGTATTTGGAAAGTCATATGCGCGGGTTGCGCCGTGCATTAGTTTTATAGGAGGTCTGATTTTGAAGGAAAGTATCAGACTGCGCAGCGGGGCGACAGTGCCGCAAGTCAGCTACCGTGAAGCGCAAGCAAAAAATTATCTTGACAGAGCTACTCTCAAGCTCCTGCATCTTACGCCCGACGGGGCGCCTGCGGCTTATTCGGAAGGAAAGAGCGGAGGCGTCGTTTTCTGGTTCGATCCCGAAAAGATCACCGAGTCGGATCCCGAGATCTGGTACGCGCCCGACGCGCGTCAGGAGACTCTCGTGCTTGAATCGGGCACCGAGATCGAGCGTATGTCGATGCGCCGCGCCGCGTCCTTCGGTTACTATCCCAAGGAAAGACTCACCGCGATGCACCTCGAGGTTATCGAGGAGCCGGTAGCCTTCACGCGCCGCAGAGATAAGGAGATCGTTTATTTCTACGACAAGATGACCACCCTCCGCATGCCGCTTATGTGCGTCAAGTGCGGTAAGGACATCCGCTTCAAGAAGAAGCTCTGCCGCGCCTGCTATGAGGAGGATCTTGCAATCCGCCGTGCAGAGGGCGACGCGCACAGAAACGCATACTACGGCATGGACCGCAGCCGCGTTCTCTTCTTCGACCTTGAGTTGACGGGCTTCTACGATCACGACGAGATCATTTCGATCTCGATCTTCAACGCCCTCGGCGAGAAGATAATGGACACCCTCGTCCGTCCCGTTCACACCAAGAAGTGGAAGCGCACCGAAAAGATCCACGGTATCACTCCCGAAATGGTCAAGGACGCGCAGACCCTCGAGGAGCTCACTCCCGAGATCAAGGAGATCTTCGCGGGTGCGGATAACCTCATCGCTTACGGTGTTTCGACCGACTACAGCCACATCAAGTATATTTATGCTACCGAAAAGGAGCGCAAGGCGCTTCACAGTAAGATCCGTTGCTGCGCTAACGAATTCGTCCGCTACATACACGAGCACCGCCCCGATATCGAGCACGCGAGCCTGACCGACGCGATGGCTTGCTTCGAGATCGAATGGGACGGCGTTGCCCACACCTCGATTGCCGACACCATCGGCTGTATGAAGGTCTGGGAAAAGCTCTTCCCTCATTATTATGAGAACGAACCGGAGGCAAACGAATGAAAGATTTCGGACGCAGACCTATGCCCACCGAAACCGCGGGTATAGAGGATATTCCCACCTTCCTGAAGGACGGTGTTAAATTCGCAAAGCTTATGACCGCCGCCGACAACGGCGAGCAGGGAGTTATCGAAAGCCTTCTCCGCGGCGCGGGCATTCCCTACGTCTGCAAGGAGAACACCTCCGACTCCTGGATGCGCGTTTTCATGGGCTTCTGCACATCGGGCGTTGATTTCTACGTCCCCGAGGAAATGCTCGACGACGCGACCGTCATCGTTATGGGTGAGGACGCCGTAGAGCTGACCGACGAGGAGCTTGCCGCGCTTGAAGAGGAAGCGGAGCTCGAGAGCGAGGACGAAGACGATGCGTGAGATCTTTCTTTGCAAATACGGCGAGATCGCGCTCAAGGGCGCAAACCGCTCGACCTTCGAGGCACTTCTTATCCGCGAGATCAAGTTCAGACTCGGTCACGTCGGTAAATTTCAGGTAATCAAGTCGCAGAGCGTTATCCGCGTCGAGCCCGCCGAGGAGCTGACCTCGGAGCAGTTCGATACCGCTTATGCGCTTCTCCGCAAGACATTTGGCATCGTTGCCGTTTCGCGCGTGGCGCAGACCGAAAAGGATTTCGACGCCATCGCAAAGCTCGCTGTCGAATATCTCGGCGACCGCCTCGCGAACGCGCGCACCTTCAAGGTTGAGACCAAGCGCGCGGACAAGCGTTTCCCGATGACCTCGGACACCGTCAGCCGCGAGCTCGGCGGTAAGATACTTTCGAGATTCAACCACTTAAAGGTTGACGTTCACAATCCACAGGTTCTCGTCAAGTGCGAGATCCGCGATGACGCAGCTTATATCGGCGCAGGTCAGGAGCAGGGCGCGGGCGGTATGCCCGTCGGCTCGAACGGACGCGGACTTCTCCTGCTTTCGGGCGGCATCGATTCCCCTGTCGCCGGCTGGATGATGGCAAAGCGCGGCGTCAAGATCGAAGCCGTTTATTACGAAGCCTTCCCCTACACCTCGATCGAGGCGCGTGAAAAGGTTATCGAGCTCGCGCGTATCGTTGCGGGCTGGGCGGGAAGCGTGCGACTCCATATCGTATCTCTCACCGAGATCGAGGAGGAGATCGCGAAGAGCTGCAACGAGGACTATTTCACCCTCCTGCTTCGCCGCTTCATGATGACGATCTCGGAGCGCATCGCGGTCGCATCGAACTGCAACGCGCTCGTCACGGGCGAGAGCATGGGTCAGGTCGCATCGCAGACCATCCAGGCACTCCATGTCACCAATTCCGCGGTCAATATCCCCGTTTTCAGACCCTGCATCGGTCTTGATAAGGAGGAGATAGTCACCTACGCGCGCCGCATCGGAAGCTTCGAGACCTCGATCCTTCCCTACGAGGATTGCTGTACGGTATTCACTCCCCGCCACCCCAAGACCAAGCCCGAGCTTGACAAGGTAATCGCCGAGGAGCAGAAGCTCGACTTCAGCGCCCTCTGTGAAAAGGCTCTCGCTACCGAGGAAATTATCACAGTCCGCGGTATTGAGGATTGATTTTCAAAAAAATTTACCCAATCCTATTGATTATTTTCTAAATTTGTGATATATTAATATATTGGAAAGAAATTAAATTTTATTTTTAAGAAATTAAATTTGCGAAAGGCAGGTTTTTTAATATGACCTACAACAAGAAAAACATTGAGGACATTCAGGTATCCGGTAAGAAAGTCCTCGTACGTTGCGACTTCAACGTTCCGCTCAAGGATGGCGTGATCACCTCCGACAAGAGAATCGTTGAGGCTATCCCCACCATCAAGTACCTCCTCGACCAGGGTGCGGCTGTTATCCTTTGCTCCCACATGGGCAAGCCCAAGGGTGAAGTCAACCCCAAGTATACCCTCGCTCCCGTAGCGGCTCGTCTTACCGAGCTCCTCGGCCAGGAAGTAAAGCTCGCTCCCGATACCATCGGCGAAGAGACCAAGGCTATGGCTGCAGCTCTCGAGTGCGGACAGGCTCTCCTTCTTGAGAACACCCGTTTCGACAAGAGAGAAGAGAAGAACGATCCCGAATTCGCTAAGGAACTCGCTTCCATGGCAGAGATCTTCGTAAACGACGCTTTCGGCGCAGCTCACCGTGCACACGCTTCCACCGCAGGTGCAGCTGATTACCTCCCCGCAGTTTGCGGCTACCTCATCCAGAAGGAAATCGGCGTAATGGGCAAGGCTCTTGAGGATCCTGCTCGTCCCTTCGTTTCCATCCTCGGCGGCGCAAAGGTTTCCGATAAGATCGGCGTTATCAACAACCTCATCGAGAAGGTTGATACCCTCATCATCGGCGGCGGTATGGCATACACCTTCTTCGCTGCACAGGGCTACAGCGTAGGTACCTCCCTCTGCGAGCACGACAAGATCGAGCTTGCAAAGGAAATGATGGCAAAGGCAGAGGCAAAGGGCGTTAAGTTCCTCCTCCCCATCGACAACAGAGTTGGTAAGGCTTACGACGAGAACACCGAGTATATGGATGTTGACTCCGACAACATTCCCGACGGTTGGATGGGCCTTGACATCGGCTCCGCTACCCAGAAGCTCTTCGCAGACGCTATCAAGGGCGCAGGCACCGTTGTATGGAATGGCCCGATGGGCGTTTCCGAGTGGGCAAACTTCGCAGCAGGTACCAATGCAGTTGCTAACGCAGTTGCAGAGAGCGGCGCGATCTCCATCATCGGCGGCGGCGACTCCGCAGCAGCTGTTGAAAAGCTCGGCTATGCAGACAAGATGACTCACATCTCCACCGGCGGCGGCGCATCTCTCGAGTTCCTCGAGGGTCTCGAGCTTCCCGGCATCGCTTGTCTCCAGGATAAGTAATAAGGAAAAAATAAACAAGGGTGAAGGAGCGCAAACCTTACGCAAGGTAAGGTTTGACTCCTTCCGGAATGTCGGCGGGACGCCGCCATCCCGAAGCACAAAAAGAGTTTCGCGCGACTCTGTCGGTTTTCCGCAGGAAAATGGAGGCGGGAGCCGACAAGACAGAGTCGACTTTTGCCGTAGGCAAATATGTCTGCGGAGCGCGACAAGGGCTCCGCGCCCTTGACGGCGCCACCTTTTGAAAAAGGTGGACGAAAACTTTTCGGATTTCCGTCCGAACATCCAATTTGAATGTTGTAAATTTTGAAAGGTAGGATAAACATATGAATCCCGCAAAGAGAAGAACAGTAATCGCAGGCAACTGGAAGATGAACTTCACCCCCGCAGAGGCTAAAGAGTTCATCAAGAACGTAACCCCCCTCGTAGCAGGTAAGGACAATTGCGACATCATTTTCTGCGCTCCCTACGTTACCATCGCAGCAGCTATGGAAGCAGCAGAGGGCACCAATATCAAGATCGGCGCTGAGAACGTTCACTTCGCACCCAAGGGCGCGTATACCGGTGAAGTTTCCGCTGAAATGCTCCGCGCTATCGGCGTTGAGTACGTTATCGTAGGTCACTCCGAGAGACGTCAGTACTTCGCAGAGACCGACGAGACCGTTAACCTCCGCACCAAGGCTGCTCTCGCAGCAGGCATGAAGGTCATCCTCTGCCTCGGTGAGGTTAAGGAAGAGAGACTTGCAGGCATCACCGATGAGGTTGTTGGCATGCAGACCAAGCTCGACCTCGCAGGCATCACCGCTGAGGAACACAAGAACGTAATCATCGCTTACGAGCCCGTTTGGGCAATCGGTACCGGTCTCACCGCTACCCCCGAGCAGGCACAGGAGACTTGCGCAGTTATCCGTAAGGTAATTGCAGGTCTTTACGGCGAAGAGGTTGCAGAGTCCGTAACCATCCAGTACGGCGGATCCATGAACGACGCAAACGCAGCTGAGCTTCTTGCAAAGCCCGACGTTGACGGCGGCCTCATCGGCGGCGCATCACTCGTTCCCGAGAAGATCGCGGCTATCGTAAACGCAGCACAGTAAGTTGTGCTCCCTTCGGGAGCAGAGATATTCGCGCTTCGCGCGAGTGATATGTTCCGCCTCGGCGGAACGATAAGGTTAATTTCCGCCCTTTTGGGGCGGAAATTTTCCTTTTAATTATATTTCGCTTTTGATATTGCTTGGGCGCAAGCTCCCCCGCTCCGGCGCTGACTGCCTTCCCCCCCTTCCGCAAGTGGACGGGGCTTCTTTTTTGACTTCAAGTTACCGCGAATGTCACCAAGTGAACATCAATTAAATCAAAAGCCGTAGGAGATGTCGCCATCCCCTACGGTTCTGTTTTTTTAAATCAAATTATTTTCGAGCAACGCGAGAAAATTTTCCTTCCAACTTCGCGCTTCGCGCGAACCTTATCTTGCCGCAGGCAATCTTAACTCGGCAAAGCCGTTCTTAACTTCGCCGAAGGCGAATCTTAACTCTCGCACAGCGAGCAGATCACTCCGCCTCCGTGCAGCTCGCTGTTACTTTGTCGCTTCCGGTGTTTAATTTGTTGGCTCAAGTTCAACTTGGACCTCAAAGTCTTCGGTCGTTAATTTACTGGTGACCCTTATCATTTTAGATTTCTTATCATAAAGATCATCCAGAAATTCTCCGTTACGGTAGGCTTTTGCGGATAGGATCACGCCGCCGTTTTCAATTAATGACGACAGTCCGAGACCGAAGCCGGTACCTTTTCGAACAGCGTGCGTAAAACTATATGAGTTGTCCTTGGGAACCGTGACAGTCACGTGACAATACTCCACTATGTGGATGTTTATTTCAATATCTCCCGTCACATCGGGAATATGTAGGTGAAATGTTTCGCTTTCATCGTCGTATGGGTTTGTTATCAGATCTCTTGTCGCAAAAAGCTCTTTCCTGTACTCTTTCTCGCCGTCGTGCATTATTGCAGTAACCTTTTGGATAGCGTACCGTTGTGGCTTATCTTGAAAACTTTCCGGAATAACGATATCAGCATCGAACCTACTGTACTCCCTCGCATTCGTGCGGATCCCCTCAAACGGAATGATCACGGATGCACCTGATTGGGTGACGGTTACCGTGAAGAGCCGGGACTCAGACTCGTCAGCATCTTCGCGGCCACGATTCGGAAGTTCTACGTATTTTTCCCCATCAAGGCTCTCCCAATTATCGTTGCGAGTCTCTTCGAGATATTCCTCGGGATAGATCGGATTGTCGCCCTCGTCCGCGAGAATGATCACGTTTTTGTCCTTGATCCAAAAAAACGTGTGGAATTTGGTCTGCGGGCTGAGCTCGGAGATGCCGCTTGCTCCAAGCAGAGTCTTCACCTCGAAAAAATACTCGGGTGCGGCTTTGGCGCTCTCCGACGCCAGAATGACGTTCATATTCCGCACCACCTGCGTGTCGGAGGAGATATTCGCGCGCTTAATTATTGCGGAAAAGGTCGGTATCAATACAGCCGCAAGAACGGCAACAACCGCGATCACGATCACGAGCTCAACGACTGTAAATCCTTTATGCTTATTTTTCATCTTTTACCTCGATTCTTGTTTGTGGGATCGTATGGTGGGGGTGTTTTTGCGTATTACTGCCCGTCGGGACCGACGAAGTAGTAAGCAGCGCTTGCCCCCGTCCGATATCGTATTCTTTATATTCGGGCAGATTTCTTCGGTTAACAGTTTCCCGATATTGCGGAACGCGAGGTTCGCTTTTACTCTGTCGGTTCCGTTATTGGCTCCGATTTAATCTCGATCACAATATCGCGCGTCAGATTTTCATTCACCAATACTATATAGTTTGTTTCCTTATCATAAAGCTCGCCCAGATATACCCCGTCTACGGTGGTGGCTATTGCGGATACGACCCGGTAGCCCTCCGGCAGGAAGACTTCGCTGAAGGACTCGCAATCTACAACGTAGCTGTAAAGCTTATTATAAGACCAGCGGTACGTTTCGCCATCTTTGTAAGTCGTGCCGTTATAAGTAATGACACAGTATTCAGCCACGTCGATGTTGATTTCGATATTTCCGGTCACGTCGGGAATCCTGAGCTGAGCGGGCTCGTCCGGTTCGAAGGGGCTGCGCAGTCCCTTCATCGCTTTTTCCGAAATGAGCTCGATCTTGTACTCATCCTCGCCGTCGTGCATTATTGCAGTAACCTTTTGGATAGCGTACCTTTGAGGTTTTTCTTGAAATTCAACGGGAAGATAGATATCGACGTTGAATTCGCCGTACTCCCTCGCTTGCGTGGGGATATTTTCAAACGGAATGATCACGGACGATCCCGATTGGGTGACGGTTACGGTGAAGGTACGGGGATCACGACCCTCCTCTTTCTCGGGGCGCGAGGGAAGATCAAATGATTCCCGAACGTCAAGGGCGTGCCAGCTTTCCGTGCGAGGCGCATCGAGATATTCCTCGGGATAGACGGGGCGGTCACCCTCGTCCGCAAGAACGATCACGTTGTCGTTCGCGACCCAGAAAAAATTGTAGAACCTCGTCTGCGGGCTGAAATTGTTGACGCCGTTTTTTTCAAGCAGCTCTTTCACATTTAAGGAGGTCAGCGGCACGGAGGAGTCGGCGCACTCAGCCGTCAGAATGATATTCATATTTCGCGCCGCCTGCGTGTCGGCGGAGACGTTTGTGCGCTTGATTATTGCGGAAAAGGTCGGTATCAGCACCGCCGCCAGTACCGCAACGACCGCGATGACGATCACGAGCTCGACGATTGTAAATCCTTTGCGGTTATTTTTCATTTTTTACCTCGATTCTTGCTCTTAACGTTTGAATTGAAGTTGATCCGTCTTTATTCTCCGTCCTCCTCCGACGGATTGATCTCCGTCAAGAGACCGTCGGGACCGAAAAACCAGAAACGCTCATCAGAGATTTGCGATTCCGCGTATTCTTTATATTCGGGGAAAGATCTCCAATCATATTTGCCCTTCACTCCTGCATCCGAAAGCGAGACACCGTCGGTGCAGTTAACGATAAAGACATTGGCGGCTGCATCATCCTTGGAGCTGTATATCTTTTTTCGCTCTCCGTCGATAATTTCATAAACAACGGCGCTGTTGACGGGTATCTTGATAACCGCTTCCCACTGCTTGACCGTACCCTTATAGTATACTTCGGTATGCATATCTACGCTTATGACAGCTGCCCCAATAGCTTTCAGATTCGTTCCGAATTCAAGCTTTTTCAGCTTGTCGCACTTACGGAAAGCATTGGATTCAACGATCTCCAGGCTGTCGGGGAGGACTACTCTTTCAAGCTTCTCACACTCTAAAAAAGCCCTTGAATCAATAACCTTGACACCCTCGGGGATCACGATCGAAGCGAGACGGCGTCTTGCGGCTCCGAATGCGTTTTTGCCGATGATCTTTACGCTGCCGTCGTCGGGAATTTCCGTCTTGTAGGTTCCAAGGACGAGTGCGTTCGTTCTGAGATCGACGATGCAGTTGCCCTTGTCCGAGTAGTAAGGATTGTTGGGAGATACCTCGACCTTGGAAAATTTCATTCCGTAGCCGGTAGTAAAAGAGAAGGCTTGGATGTTTTCAACGCCCGCACCGTAGTAGATACTTTCGAGATTCGGGAGCCAGCAGAGGCAGACGTTATCAACGTATTTTACCGAATCGGGTATCACAACACGCTTGACGTGCTCGAGACCGGTTTGATTATAGGGCACGAAAACCGAATTTTCAAAATCCCTGTTATACATTGCCGTAACCGGCAGACCTTCGTAGGTTGACGCGATATATACGGTTTCGGATTTGCAATCACCGTAGCCGATGAAGGACGCGCTCTTGCCGTCCACGTTGATCTCATAAAGAAGACCGAGGCTTCCGTCGCGTTCTGCCGAATACTCGATAAGGTTGTTACTGTTAGCGGCACCGACGGGGTTGAAGAGATCGCTGTGGTTGATTATCGTTGTCGTCGTGGGCATCGCGAGAGCCAGAAGCACCGCGCAAGCCGCGATCGCTACCACCGCGCCGATCAATCTGTTTCTGCGCGCGTGCTTATTGTTTTTCCGATCGTTTTTTTTCTCGATCTTTTCGAGCACGCCCGAAACGATATCGTCGTCGATATAATTGACGGCGTCGTTCAATATCTTATTTTTTTCATCTGATATCATACCGTAAAACCTTCCTTTCTGAGTTCTTCTTCAAGCTTTTTCTTAGTTCGCGTAAGAGACATTTTGACCTTGCCGAGCGAAAATCCCGTATGCTGAGCTATCGCTTCAAGGCTCATACTCGCGAAATAGCGCATAACGAAGATATCCTTGTTATCCTCGCCGACGCCGCGGAGAAAATCGCTTATGACCCGGCCGAGTCTGCGCGCTTCATATTCCGAGGCAAGATCGCTTCCGTCGTCAAGAACGGCAAGGCACTCCTCGCCGAGAAGGGTAACTCCGCCGCCGCGCTTTTTAGTAGAACCCGCGCGCAAAATTTCAAGCGAGCGGTTTCTTACAGCCCGTCCGATATACGCCCGAAGATCTGCGGGGATATCGGGCGGAATGGCGTTCCAGAGAGCGAGGAGGACGTCGCTGACGCATTCCTCGGCATCCTCGCGCGAGCCGAGAATATTCGAGGCTATGTATCGGCACAAGTCGCCGTATTTCTTTTCGGTTTCGGCGATCGCGTTCTCATCCCGGGCAAAGAACAGCTCGATTATTTTTTTGTCGTCCATATACTCACTCCTTTCGTAAAGTCCCTTCACCCTTAAAGAAGCGTTTTTTTCAAAAAAAGTAACGCGCTTTTTGGGAAATTTTATTTTTTGCCCTTTTGCACAAATCGGTAAGGAGGGCTTTGTGCAGTATGACTTGTTTATTTTAGCACAGATGGGGAGACCGAAGCCTGTACCGCAGAAGGCACAAGCGTACACGCTATTTAATAAAAAAGTAGCTTTTCGCCGTGGTGAAAAGCTACCTTTTATTATTAAACGTTTAGTTTGCCTTCGATGCGATGTAGCGCGCGACGCAAACTCCGCTTGCCGATGCCTGCGAGAGCGAGTGGGTGGTGCCGCCGCAGTCGCCGATTACGAAGAGGTTTTCGTGGCAGGTCTGGAGGTGGGAGTCGGTGTCGACCTCCATATTATAGAACTTGACCTCGACGCCGTAGAGCAGGGTATCGTCGTTTGCCGTTCCGGGGGCGATCTTGTCGAGGGCGTAGATCATTTCGATAATGCCGTCGAGGATTCGCTTGGGGATTACGAGCGAGAGGTCACCGGGGGTTGCCTGAAGGGTGGGACGGACGAAGGAATCCGACATTCTCTTGTCGTTCGAGCGCTGACCGCGGATGAGGTCGCCGAAGCGCTGAACCATAACTCCGCCGCCGAGCATATTCGAAAGGCGCGCGATGCTCTCGCCGTAGCCGTTCGAATCCTTGAAGGGATGCGAGAAGTGCTTCGAAACGAGCAGAGCGAAGTTGGTGTTGCCCGTGTGCTTCGCGGGATCTTCATAGCTGTGGCCGTTTACGGTGACGATGCCGTTGGTGTTCTCGTTAACGACCGCGCCGCGGGGATTCATACAGAAGGTGCGGACGAGGTCGCGGAACTTTTCGGTGCGGTAGACGATCTTCGATTCGTAAAGCTCGTCGGTCAGGTGCGCGAAGATCTCGTAGGGGAGCTCAACGCGGACGCCGATGTCAACGCGGTTCGATTTTGTGGGAATTTCGAGGTCGGAGCATACTTTTTCCATCCATTTGCTTCCCGAGCGTCCCGCGGAAATGATGCAGATGGGCGCCTCAAAGGTCTCGTTCTTTGTGTTCACGCGGTAACCGCCCTCGATCTTCTCGACGTCGGTGGCGGGGGTTCGGAAGAAGAAATCAACCGTGGGGGAGAGCTTGTTGTAGAGGTTTTCGAGCACAATATAGTTCACGTCTGTGCCGAGATGGCGCACGGATGCGTCGAGCAGGTGCAGACCGTTCTGAAGGCACTTGGTTTTGAGCTGGGAATTTGCGGTGGTGTAGAGCTTGGTGCCCTCGCCGCCGTGCGAGAGGTTGATCTGATCGACGTAGTTCATCAGGTCGATCGCCTCTTCCTTGCCGATATATTCGTGCAGAGTGCCGCCGAATTCGGTGGTGATGTTGTATTTACCGTCCGAGAAAGCGCCCGCGCCGCCGAAGCCGTTCATGATAGCGCATGATTTGCATCCGATGCAGGACTTTATCTTCTTGCCGTCAATGGGGCATTTACGCTCCGCGAGGGGCGCACCGGTCTCGAGAACCGCAACCTTAAGCTCGGGCGCAAGCTTGTGGAGCTCATAAGCCGTAAAGATACCGCCGGGACCCGCGCCGATGATTATAACGTCATAATTTTTCATTGTCTTACTCCTTTATGTGAAAAGCATAATACTCTGATTATATAATACCACATAATTCAAAGAAAATCAATTCTTTTTTGAAATTTTCGTTGACTGGGGAGAAGAAATGTTATATAATATAAACAAGTTTATATTATAAGTGCAGAGTGCAGAGTTAAGAGTGCAGAGTTTCGGTAACTTTTCGGCTTGCCTAAAAGTATTTTATTAAAATAATTTTCTCGCGAGGTGGGAAAATTTACCTACATTATTGACTTTTCGCTTTTCGCTTCCATCACCTTTCGGAGGACAACCATGAAAAGAATTTTTGCAGCATTGATGACAGTCATTATGATCATGCCGATGCTTCTCTCGGCTATGCCGGTGCAGGCGGCTGAGGAGATCAAGATCGGATTCTCGAGCCCCGCGATCTGTACCGACGCGGGTAAGGCGGTCGATCTGACCAAATATGCGGTTCAGTTTGAGAACGAAAAGAACTGTATCCCCGCTTCGCAGATCACCTGGACGAAGGACGGTCAGACCGTTACAAGCGTCACCCCCGCCGAAAAGGGCGTTTACCCCGTGATCGCGACCGCGAACGGCAAGACGAGAACCGTCTACGTCGTTGCGAAGAACGCAAACGAGAGCGAATACGTTCTTTACGAGGACGATTTTAACGCAAAGCCCGATCTCTCGCAGTTCCGCGTAATCCAGCAGCCCGCGGGTACTATCTTCGGCTACGATGAGGCGGAGGGTGCGATCTATCTTGACGCCTCAAATGGCGGCGCGAACCACATGCGTGTGCTTCTGCCCTCGTATCTCGATTCCTTCGGCGACGCGATCTATACCGCTCGCGTAAAAGTTACCAAGCAGACCGCGGCATCCCGCTTCGGCGCGATGATATTCCGCCTTCAGAACCCGTCGGGAAAGACTATCCCCTATATTCAGAGCGCGTTCAGATACGATATCTCGGCTTCGAACGGCATTGAGATCGCCGAGCGTACCGCAGCAGATGCCTGGAGCGTAACCCAGAAGGGCAGTGTTTCGGGTATCAAGGGCGGCGATTACTTTGACATTACCGTTAATTTTGCGGGAAAAGTTGCCACAAGCACCGTAAACGGAAAGACCTATCTTACCGAAAAGAACACGCCCTACAATACGGGTGCTATGGGATTTCAGGTTCGCGGCGCGCGCCTTACCGTTGACAGCATCAAAATTACCGTAAATCCCAAAACCCAGGTCACCGAGGAGCCCATTCGTCTGCGCGATACCCGTGACCCCGAGTCGAATATCATCCTTGAGCCCTCGCTTATCACCGAGGTAGCTACCACGGCTGAGCTCAAGGCGCTTGAAACCACCCTTCCCACGATCGCGATCTTTGATCTCGAAATGAACGGAGGTGACCTCAGTGTTGTACTTGACGCTAGCTACGTAAAGCTCACCGATCTCGAGATCTGTGAGCGCGTTATTCCCGCTTATAGGATAGAGACTTCTCCCGTGGAGGAGGCTTTCATTGATTACCTGGCAACGCTCAAAATACGCGACCTTTACGTTATCTCATCGAGCTCCGGGACTATCAAGAACATCCGCGCGAAGTTTGACGATGTTAACGCTATATTTGACACGACAGGCAATATCTATGATCAGGAAGTGCTCCGCTCGAGAGTTATCGAGGCAGGCGCACGCGGCGCGATCATTGATGACGCATTGGCTACCCGCGATTTCGTTTCCTATCTTCAGGACAGATACCTCGTTGTGTGGCAGAGAGTTACCGAAAAGGATATTTCCGCCGTCCGCGCGATCAACAACGGCGTTCTCGGTCTGATCACCCCCGACGTAAAGGCGACCGAGGCTTGCTTCACCAAATATTACGATAAAAACACCCTCGTTCGCACGCCCGAGATCATCGGTCACCGCGGAAATCCCTCCACGGCGCAGGAAAACACCGTTGCGGGCTCGGTTGAAGCCTTCAAATTCGGCGCGACGATGGTTGAAAACGATATTTATCTTATGAAGGACGGCAATATCGTCGTAATGCACGACGGAACTATCGACCGCACCACGAACGGTACGGGTAATGTCGTCGATTTCACCGCAGAAACCATCAAAAAGTATCAGGTCGACTCCAAGGCAGGCGTAGCGGCAGAGCCGATTCCGCTTCTGAAGGACTATTTTGATAAGTTCGCAGGCACGGGCGAGGTTCTCGTTATTGAGCTCAAGTCGAGCGACACCAAGATGTGCGCGCCTCTCGCGAAGCTCATCAAGGAATACAAGATGGAAAAGCAGGTCGTTATCATCGCGTTCAATCAGAATATGATCAAGGCTATGCGCGCGGCAATGCCCGATTCATCGGTCAACTTCCTCACAAGCGGCATTACCGCAGAAGAAAGCCGCAGCCTTGACGTCGCAAAGCAGATCGTTGACATCGTTGTTCCCCTCAACACGGCGTATTCCCCCTCGCAGGCTGCCGGCACGCTCGGTATCAATCTCTATACCGACCTCGCCGCGCGCGGCATCACCGTTTGGAACTGGACGGTAAACGATCAGGCGAAGTTTGATAAATTCTTCGTCAGCGGCATCCGTGGCATCACCACCAACTATACTCAGTGGGCGGGCAACTACATCGAGGATTTCCGAAGCTCTTTTGACGCCAACGGCGATCTCGTGCTTCAGGCGACTACGTATAACGGAACTTCGGTAGTAACGAGCACCGCAAAGCTCGTCGTTATCGGCGGCACGGGCGAATTTGACGGCAAGCACGTCTATCTTTCCGACGATGCGGAGGGCTACTTCTTCAAGATCACCAAGAAGCTCTCAAACGGCACCTCTTACACCGTAGTTACTCCCGTAGTGCTCAAGTCCGAAAACGTCGAGGCAGAGCCGCTCCCCGAGACCACCGAGGAAGTAACCACCGAGGCTCCTGCAGTTACCGAGGCTCCCGCAGTTACCGAAGCTCCCGCAGTTACCGAACCCGCAACCGAGCCTACAACCGAGCCCGTGGCAGAAGGCGGATGCGGATCCGTGATCTCGCTTTCGATCCTCGCGCTCATTCCCGCGGCTGTACTTATTATTAAAAAGAAGGAAGATTAACCTATGAAGGAATATAAATTCGATCCCGTCCGCGCGACAGAGGAATGTGTCGAGTGGATAAGGAATTGGTTTGAAAAGAACGGCGCGGGTTGCCGTGCAGTCGTCGGCATTTCGGGGGGAAAGGATTCCTCGATCGTTGCCGCGCTCTGCGTCAAGGCACTTGGCAAAGACCGCGTTTTCGGCGTGCTGATGCCGCGCGGCGAGCAGTTTGATATCTCCTGCAGCCATCAGCTTGTGAATCACCTTGGAATCGAGCACGTCGTTGTCAATATCAAAGAGGTTGCCGATGCGATGGACAGCGCGGTCGAGAAGGCTCTCGGAAGCGCGCTTTCGCCCCAATCCTTCCAGAATATCCCGCCGAGAATCCGAATGACCACACTTTACGCCGTTTCGCAGTCGGTAAACGGACGCGTTGCAAACACCTGCAACCTCTCCTAGGACTGGGTAGGTTATTCGACCCGCTACGGCGACAGCGCGGGCGACTTTTCTCCGATCTCCTGCTTCACCGTCACCGAGCTGAAGCAGATCGGACGCTATCTCGGACTGCCGGTCGAGCTCGTCGATAAGACACCCATCGACGGACTTTGCGGCAAGACCGACGAGGACAACCTTGGTTTCACATATGCGGAGCTTGACAGATATATCCGCGAGGGTATCGAGCCGACGCCCGAAAAGAAGGCGGCGATCGACCGTAAGCACGAGATCAATCTCTTCAAGCTGAGATATATGGATTGCTTCGTATATGAGGAGAAATGATGAAATATAAAGCAATAATAACCGACTTCGATTTGACTTTAGCGGATACGGCATTCCTCATTGAGGATTGCCTTTACACCAACGCCGCGCGCTTCGGCTACGATCTTGACCGAAAGATCCTGCGCGACGGCATCGGAATGACCGCCGAGACGATCTATCTCGATGCGGGCTGCAACGCACCCGATGCAAAAAGGCTTCACGATGAATACATCCCCTACTCCGCGGAAATTATGTGCGAGAAAACCGATTTCTATCCCGGCGTTGCCGAGGGACTTGCCGCTCTTGATGCAAAGGGAGTCCTTCTTGCCGTTCTTTCGCTGAAATCCTCGGATCAGATATGGCGTCCGCTTGAGCGCGCGGGAGTGGATAAGTTTATCTACTCTGTCGTCAGCCCAGACGAGGTCGCGGCGCATAAGCCCGAGCCCGACGGAATCTTTTACCTCTCCGAAAAGACGGGCATCGCGCTCGATGATATTCTCTATGTCGGCGACAGCGTCACCGATATGAAAACGGCAATCAATGCCGGCGTCGATTTCGCCGCCGTCTGCACGGGTGCCGTCACAGCCGAGCAGTTTGCCGATATGGGCGCGAAGATGATATATCCCACCTTTGCGGATATGTCGTGCGCACTTTGTGCAGAGCTTGATAAATAAAATATGTTTATATAGAAAGGTATGGCAAAATGAGTAACATTCCGAAAGAACTTGACCAGAATATGATAGTTTCAGCCGATGCGGAGGGACTTGTGTGGTATGATGCCGCTAATCTCGATCTTTACGGCTTTGCGGGTGTTGAGGGTGACACTTATCGCCGTCTGCCCAAGGAGGTTGCCGAGGCGACCAATCCCGGAACGGCAAGAAACGCGTCTCACACCTGCGGCGGACGCGTCCGCTTCTCGACCGATTCGAAGCGCATCGCTATCCGTGTCAAGATGCCCTATATGACCAAATACGACCACATGCCCATGACCGGCGCGGCGGCTTTCGATATGTATGAGGATTTCGAAAATTCGCATCACTACGTTTGCACCTTCCGCTGTCAGATGACCGACACCGACGGTTATACATCCAAGAGAGGCGTCCTCGGCGGTCAGATCAGATATTACACCATCAATTTCCCACTTTACAGCCCCGTTTCGCACCTCGAGATCGGTATCGACGATGGCGCGACCATCGGAGAGGGCGCGAAATACCGCGACGTCGCTCCCATTATTTATTACGGCTCGTCGATCACGCAGGGTGCCTGCGCGAGCCGCCCCGGAATTGCTTATCAGTCGATAATCTCCCGCCGTAACGAGATCGACTTCGTCAACCTCGGCTTCTCGGGCAACGCAAAGGGCGAGCAGTCGATGGCGAATTACATAGCTTCCCGCGAAATGACCGCTTTCGTCTGCGATTACGACCACAATGCACCCACAGCCGAGCATCTTGAAGCAACTCATTACAATTTCTACAAGACCATCCGCGAGGCGCACCCGAAGCTCCCCATCATCTTCGTTTCGAAGCCCGACTTCGACAACGGCTTTGAGGCAAGCGTTGCACGCCGCCGCGTAATTGAGGACACCTTCTACCGCGCACGCGAGGAAGGCGACAAGCACGTTTTCTACATCGACGGTCAGGGACTCTACCGCGGCTACCACAAGGAAGAATGCTCGACCGACGGCTCGCATCCCAACGATATCGGTATGATGAAGATGGCTGAATCTATCGGTCAGCTTCTCACACGCATTCTGCGCAACCGCATTTAAGGAGGAAAGGGTATGAAAAAGATAGTTCTTATCGGCGATTCGATCCGTATGGGATACGATAAATACGTAAAGGAAGCATTTTCCGACGTCGCAGAGGTCTATTATCCTGCGGATAACTGCCGTTTTGCTACATATATACTCCGCTTCGTTCACGAATGGAAGAAAAAGGGCGAGTGGCCCGAGGATGCCGATCTCGTGCATTGGAACGCGGGACTTTGGGACGTTCCCGAGATCCTTGGTGACGAATCCGTAACTCCCATCGATCAGTACGCCGTCCAGATCGCGCGTATTGACAAGCGTCTGCGCCTGCTTTTCCCCAAGGCGAAGATAGTTTTCGCGACCAGCACCGCGGTACAGGAAGAAAAATTCGGTCCTGTTTTCAAGCGCCGTAACGCTACCATCGAGGCATTCAATGCCGCCGCGATCAAGGCACTTGAGGGTACGGATACCGTGATCGACGATCTTTATGCCGTCACCGCGACCGCCCCCGAGGAATGCCACAGCGACATGACTCACTATTCCACCCCCGCAGGCATCGAGCGCGTGGGCGGTAAGGTCATCGAGTGCATCTCGCGCGAGCTCGGAATCGAGGCGAAGGATGTAGATATGGACACCTTCTATCCCGAAGCGTACCCCAAGAAGGTCATCGGAAATTAACCACTTGTAAAACTGCGTTTTACAAGTGAAGAACGCGCGCTTATCGCCGCCGCCAAAATCGAGGATTTTGACGGCTCCCCTCGGCGCGCGAGCTCGCTTGGCTCGCCTAAAAGGTGTTTTTTCGGAGGCTAAGCCACCGAAAAAACGGATTTTATTAATATTTTTATAATCACCTATCATTGAAAATTGAAAGGAGACAATCATGAGCGACATCAAAAAAGAAGCTTATGTTGAAGTAGATAAAAATCTGATCGTTGAAACGGTTTTCCCCGACACCGAGGACGTCAAATTCCATAACGCAAGAAACGCTCCCTTTGAGCTTTACAATCTCTACGGCGAGCAGGACGAAATTTACCGCCGTCTGCCCAAGGCAGTTGCCGAGGAGACAAGCGCGGGCGTCAATAAGCTCGCAAAGGAGACCGCGGGCGTCCGCGTGCGCTTCTCAACCGACTCGGGCTATATCCTTATCAAGACGAAAATGCCCGTCATCGCCAGAAACTCGCATATGACACTGCTTATGTCGGGCGGATTTGACCTTTATGAGGATACCCCCACGGGCAGCCGCTTCGTCAAGGCGTTCATGCCCCCCTACAAGATGGAGGACGGCTACGAGCAGATCATTCGCTTCGGCAGCCGCAAAATGAGATATTTCACCATCAACTTCCCCCTCCATTCGGTAGTTTCCGAATTTTACGTCGGTCTTCAGGAGGACGCGCAGATCGGCGCGGGCAAGCCTTATAAGAATAAAAAGCCGATCATCATTTACGGCTCCTCGATCGTTCACGGCACCGGCGCATCCCGCCCCGGACTTGCTTATTCGAATATCATCAGCCGCAAGCTCGATATGGACGTCGTCAACCTCGGCTTCTCGGGCAACGCAAAGGCAGAGCTTCCGATTATGAACTACCTTGCATCGCTTGAAATGAGCCTCTTCGTTTACGACTACGACCACAACGCGCCGAACCCCGAGTATCTCGCCGAAACACACAAGCGCGGCTTTGATATCATCCGCGCGGCTCATCCCGATATCCCGATAATTCTCATCACGCGCCCGAACGTGGCAACCAACCCCTCGAAGGCGGAGGAGCGCAAGAAAATCATCATCGACACCTACCGTGCGGCGCTTGATGCGGGCGATAAGAACGTTTACTATATCGACGGCGAGTCCTTCTTCCTCGGTATGGAGGGCGAGAGCGACTTCGTAATCGACGGCGTTCACCCCAATGACGTCGGCTACTATCTGATGGCAGAGGGCATCGGCAACACTATCGTTCAGGCGATCGAGCGTATGGGAGGCTCCCTTGAGTGAGAGTGGCGGCGTAATCGCCGTTGAAGCACTCGCATACCTCGGCGACGCGGCGATGGAGGTGCTTATCCGCGAGAGACTTGTGAAGTCGGGACTCTGCTCGTCGAAAAGGCTGAACAACGCCTCTCTCGCATACGTCAAGGCGACGGCGCAGAGCGAAGCGCTCGAGCGAATGCTCCCGCACCTGACCGAGGCGGAGGAAGCAACCTACAAGCGCGGCAGAAACGCCGGCCACGGCAAAAACACACCCAAAAGCGCGTCCGTCAGCGAATACCGCCGTGCAACGGGACTGGAGACCTTGTTTGGGCAGCTTTATTTAGATGGCGACACGCAGAGAATGAATCAGTTGCTTGATATTGGGTATCCCGACCTGCGGTAGGGCAGAGGTAAGAGGGCAGAGGGCAGAGGTAAGGTGAATTTCCTCGCTTTGCTCGGAAATTTTCGATTAATTAAAAAGATTAAAGTTTTGATCAAACTTTTTCAAAAGTTTGCAGAGCTCGAGACGGAGTCTCGATTTAATGCGAAGCGCGATAGAATATTTATAGAAAAGGAAATAAAACAATGGCAAATCCTATTATTGAAATCAAAGTAACAAATTTCGGCACTATGAAGGCTGAGCTTTACCCCAAGCTTGCTCCCAAGACTGTTGAGAACTTCCTCAAGCTCATTGGCGAGAACTTCTTCGACGGTCTTATCTTCCACCGCGTTATCAAGGGCTTTATGATCCAGGGCGGCGGATATAACGCGCAGTTTGAGCATAAGGAAGCTCCCTCCATCAAGGGCGAGTTCGCGGCTAACGGCTGGGTTCAGAATGACCTCAAGCATACCAAGGGCGTGCTTTCTATGGCTCGTACCTCGGATCCCGACTCGGCATCCTCGCAGTTCTTCATCATGCACAAGGATTCCCCCCACCTCGACGCGCAGTACGCGGGCTTCGGTAAGGTTATCGATGGTCTCGAGGTCATCGACCTCATCGCATCCGTCAAGACCGGCACCCTCGGCTTCTACATGGCAGATGTTCCCCGCGAGAGCGTTGTTATCGAGAGCATCAGAGTAGTTGAGTAAGAAAAAACTGGGATATTGCATTTAGCAATATCCGAGCTTTTTTATAATGATTTTCGCCGCGCGAAAATCTTCCTTAAACTTCGCCCGTAAGGGCGAATCTTAACTCGCGCCTCGCGCGATCTTAACTCTCGCGTAGCGAGCTTACCCCAGTAAAACGTCCATAACCAGCATCAGACAGAAGCCGATAAGCAGGGCATAGGTTGCGCCGCGCTCGCTTCCGTGCGCGTGGGTTTCGGGGATCATTTCGTCGCTGATGATGTAGAGCATCGTGCCGCCCGCGAATGCAAGTCCGAATGGGAGGATCGCCTGCGCGAGCGTGACCGCGAGGTATCCGAAAAGAGTGCCTACGACCTCGACCGCTCCGGTTGCGGCGGCGATGAGGAAGGTGCGGCGAGGCTTGATGCCCGCCGAAAGCATAGGCGCGATGATGGCAATACCCTCGGGGATGTTCTGAAGCGCGATTCCGACAGCGATCAGGATCCCGTCTGCCACGTTTCCCGTGCCGAATCCGACGCCCGCCGCGATGCCCTCGGGCAAGTTATGTATTGCTATTGCGAGGACGAAAAGAAGCACCTTGTCGGCTTTTCCGCTTTTTTGTCCAACTTCGCCGTTTTCGTTGTCCACTCCCGTCAGCTTGTGAAGATGGGGAACGAGCTTGTCGAACGCGTTTACCGTCAGCGCGCCGAGAAAGATGCCGACCACGGCGATGAGAAGTCCCCTCGCGCCGCCTCCGCCGTATTCGACCGAGGGGATAACGAGTCCGAGCACCGCCGCCGCAAGCATTACGCCCGCCGCGAATGAGAGAATGATATCTCCCGCGCGGTGAGAAATCTTCTTGAATATAAATCCGAGTACCGCGCCGAGCAGAGTTGCCCCGCCGACACCGAGTGCGGTTAACAATACAGCCTTCATTTTTTGTCCTTCCTTGATGATTTTATCGAATTTTGTTAAAATACATTATACCACAATTCGATAGATAATTTCAAGGTTTTCGGCGATTTTTATGTGGAAAAATAAAGAGGCTGATTGACAGCCTCTTCTATTTAACCCAAAAGCACATCCATCGCCAGCATCAGACAGAAGCCGATAAGCAGAGCATAGGTCGCGCCGCGCTCGCTGCCGTGGGCGTGCGTTTCGGGGATCATCTCGTCGCTGATAACGTAGAGCATCGTTCCGCCCGCGAAGGCAAGCGCGAAGGGAAGGATCGCGGCTGAAACGCTGACGGCAAAATAGCCGAGAAGCGTGCCGACGACCTCGACCGCGCCGGTTGCCGAGGCGATCAGGAAGGTGCGGCGTCGGCTGATGCCCGCCGAGAGCATCGGCGCGATGATGACCATTCCCTCGGGTATGTTCTGCAGGGCGATTCCCGCGGCGATGATCAGACCGTCGCTTGCGTCGCCCGTGCCGAAGCCGACACCTGCCGCGATGCCCTCGGGGAAGTTGTGGATCGCTATCGCGAGGACGAAAAGCAGGATCTTATCGACCTTCGACGAGCCCTCGGGGTGGCTTTCGGGCTCAACTCCGCTTAATTTGTGGAGGTGGGGAACAAGTCGGTCGAGCATATTGACCGTCAGCGCGCCGAGAAAGATGCCGATAACGGTAACGGGCAGAGCCTTCGCGCCGCCGCCAAGCTCAACGGACGGGAGGACGAGTCCTATTATCGAAGCTGCAAGCATAACGCCCGCCGCAAAGGACAGAATGATGTCGCCGATCTTGTGTGATATTTTCTTAAACGCAAAGCCGAGTATCGCGCCGAGCAGAGTCGCCCCGCCGACACCAAGGGCTGTAAGCAGTACAAGTTTCATTTTGATTCTCCTTTCGGGTGGAATCCCTCATTAATATTATAGCATAATTTGGGGCGTGAGGTCAATAAATTTCAAAAAACTCTTTACAAATGCCCGAAAATTTGGTATCATATATATTGGATAAAAATATCCCTCATTATAAAGAAAAGCGAGGAAAAAACTATGATGAATATTCCGCGTCCCGAGCATCCGCGTCCTGATTTTTACCGTGCCGATTGGGTAAACCTCAACGGTGAGTGGGAATTCCACGAGGATTACAGCCGTTCCGGCAGAGCAAGAAAGCTCTATCACGCCGATGCGGCGCTTGATCAGAAAATTACCGTCCCCTTCTGCCGCGAGAGCGTGCTTTCGGGTCTCGGTCACACCGATTTCTGCGAGTGCGTTTGGTACCGCAAGGCTATCACCCTTCCCGAGGGTTGGAATAACGGCACCGACCGCATCTTGCTCCACATCGGCGCTTGCGACTACAAGACCGAGGTCTGGGTAAACGGCAAGAACGTTGTAAATCACGTTGGCGGTTACGTTCCCGTAAACGCAGATATCACCGACGCTCTCGAGGCGGGTGAAAATATCATCACTATTTGTGCCGACGATATTATCCGTTCGGGAAATCAGCCCGGCGGCAAGCAGAGCACTCTTTACGCGTCCCACGGCTGCTCCTACACCAGAACCACCGGTATCTGGCAGACCGTCTGGCTTGAGCGCGTTCCCGCTTCCTACATAAAGAATTTCAAGGTCTATACCAATATCCACGCGGGCACCGTTACCGTTTCGGTAAACGCTATTGCTGCGGAGGGCAAGACCGTTAAGGTCGCTACCTCTTATAATTCCGAATGCACCGGCTGCGGCGAGGCCCTCGTTGGCAGCGGCATCGCAACCGTTACCGTCAAGCTCTCGAAGGTTGAGCTTTGGGAGATCGGTCAGGGCAGACTTTACGGCATGACCATCACCCTCGGCGACGACAAGGTCGACACCTATTTCGGTATGCGCTCGGTCGAGGTCAAGGACGGATTCCTCTACCTCAACGGCAAGTGCGTCTTCCAGCGACTCATTCTCGACCAGGGCTTCTATCCCGACGGTATCTACACCGCGTCCTGCGAGGACGAGCTCCTGAACGACATCAAGCGCTCCGTCGCTTGCGGATTCGATGGCGCAAGACTTCACCAGAAGATCTTTGAGCCCAGATTCCTCTATCATTGCGACCGCGAGGGCTACATCGTTTGGGGTGAGCACGGCAACTGGGGACTTGACATCGCGCGCGCAGATGCGTGGGCGGGCTTCATCCCCGAGTGGGTCGAGTGCCTCGAGAGAGATTTCAACCACCCCGCAATCATCGGTTGGTGTCCTCTCAACGAAACACAGAAGAATCAGGATCCCGATTTCCTCCGCGCTCTCGCCGCTGTCAACCGCGCGTTTGACCCCACCCGTGCATATATCGACACCTCGGGATGGACTCACGTTCACCACATCTCCGACTTCATGGACGTTCACGATTACGATCAGAATCCCGAAACCTTCCGCGCGAGATATGAGGATATGAGAGTCAACGGCACGCTTCAGGGTATGCCGCGCAACCACTTCGGCTACACCACCACCTTTGTTTCCGAGTACGGCGGAATCCGCTGGGCTCCCGAAGGAGCAGGCTGGGGCTACGGCAACGCGCCGAAGACGGGCGAGGAATTCATTGAGAGATTCAAGGGACTCACCGACGCCCTCCTCGACAACCCCGCGATCGGCGGTCTTTGCTACACCCAGCTGACCGACGTCGAGCAGGAGGTTAACGGTCTTTACACCTATAACCGCGAGGTTAAGTTCGATCCCGCGATCTTCAAGGCGATCCTCCAGCGCAAAGCGGCTTGTGAGGAGTAATCAAAGGCTATTTTAAAAGTACGAAGTTTTGATCAAACTTTTTCAAAAGTTTGCGGAGTTTGAGGCGGAGCCTCATTTTAATGCGCAAGGGCGTCTCTGACGGTTTTCCGTAGGAAAACGGCGGTGTTCAGCCGCCGAGGCAGAGTCGACATTTGCCGAAGGCAAATATTTCAGCCTCGCGCCTCCGCGCTTCAAAATCACGAAGCTCCGCTTCGGGATTTTGGAATGAGTCGATCGTTTCACAAGGGTGAAACGGTCGCGCTCATTCACCCTTTTGCTGAATTTTGTTTTAGCAGGCATTAAATTATATAATTCAGTGCGGTTCGGGACTGTCGAGCCACGCAAGCGTGCCGTCCCCTACGAGCTCGTAATATAATTTGTGATGTAATTTTGTACAGTAATCACACAAAACATAAGAAAAGGTAACTTAAAATGAGCGAAAAAATGATGGCTGCCGTGCTTTGCGGCGACCGAGATCTTCAGTATAAAGAAACAGAAAAGCCGTGCCCAAAGGCGGGCGAGGTGCTTGTACGCGTCCGTGCCAGCGGTATCTGCGGCTCGGATATCCCTCGCGTTCTCCACAAGGGCGCGCACTTCTTCCCGATCATCCTCGGCCACGAGTTCTCGGGCGAGATCGCAGCTCTGGGCGAGGGCGTTGAAGGATTTGAGATCGGCGACCGCGTTTCGGGCGCGCCCCTCAAGCCCTGCGGCAAGTGCCGCGACTGCCAGAAGGGTAACTACTCCCTCTGCAAGCACTATTCCTTCATCGGCTCGCGCGAGAACGGAAGCTTCGCGCAGTACGTAGCGATCCCCGCGCAGAACGCGATCAAGTTCGATAAGAGCGTTTCCTTCGAGCAGGGCGCAATGTTCGAGCCCTCGACCGTAGCGCTCCACGGCGTTCTTCTCAATGAATGTCAGGGCGGCGAGTACGTTGCCGTTTGCGGCGGCGGAACGATCGGTCTTTTCACCGCGCAGTGGGCAAAGATCTTCGGCGCGAAGAAGGTTGTCGTTATCGACGTTCTCGACGAGCGTCTTGAGCTTGCGAAGAAGCTCGGCGCAGACGAGGGATTCAACGCGACCGATCCCGATTTTGCGGAGAAGGTCAAGGCTTATACCGGCGGTCAGGGCTTCGGCGCAGTCTATGAGACCGCGGGCAGCCCCGCAACGATGAAGATGGCGTTCGAGCTTGCGGCAAATAAGGCGCACGTCTGCTTTATCGGAACACCTCACACCGACGTCACCTTCATGCCCAAGATGTGGGAGAACCTCAACCGCAAGGAATTCCGCCTTGTAGGATCCTGGATGAGCTATTCCGCACCCTTCCCGGGCAAGGAATGGGAGCTCACCGCATCCTGCTTCGCTGACGGCAGACTTAAGTATGATGAGGGTCTCGTCTTCGAAAAGTATCCCCTTTCCAAGGCTTGGGAGGCTTTCGAGCAGTACCTCACCCCGGGCGCGGTCAAGGGAAGGATCCTCCTCGTTGACGAGGACTGATGATAAAATACGAAAAAACTCGGAAATTCCTTGGAATTTCCGAGCTTTTTCATTATATTCTTTTCTTTTTGACGATCACGGCGGCGAGGGCGAGGACGGTGAAGAGCGGCATCGCGACGGCGGATCGGCATCCTCCGAGCAGGAGAGGGGGAAGAGTTTCTTCGTCGGTGACTGCGGGGGAGGCGTTGGTTTCCTCGGGCGCGGTGGTGGTCTGTGCCTCGGTCGTTACCTCGGGCTCAGCCGTCGTTTCGGGAAGAGAAGTGGTTATCTCCGCGGTGGTCTCGGGCTCGGTGGTCTCGGGGGGCGCGACCGTTGTTTCGGGTGCGGTGGTCTCGGGGCGGATCGTTGCCGTGTAGGTCGCGCGGTAAACGGCATCGCCCGTTACGGTCTTATCGACCTGCTTGTCCCATCCCGAAAATTCGTAAGCAAACTGCGAATCCGCCGCTCTCGTGGGCGTTGCGGGCAGGATAACGGATGCGCCGTAGGGGTATTGATTGATCGAAATGCGCGTGCCGTCGTAATCAACGAACTCGACGGTGTATTCGATAGGCTTCCAGACGGCGTAAAGCGTCGTTTCAGCGTCGGTTTCGTAGAGAAATTCGGGAAGAAGCTCAACTCCGCCGCCCTTGACCGTTGACCAGCCCGCGAGCGTGTATCCCTCGCGGCGCGGTATGTGGGAGGCGAGATCGAGTCCGACTCCAACGTCCTTGTTGTGATACGAGACCGAGGGGATTCCGCCGTTTCCGTCAAGCTTTACGCGGAATTGCTCTCTTTCGGCGTGATAAAGATAGATCCATCCCTCCGCGCCGCCAAAGTCGATAAGTCCCCAGCCGAGAACTACCTCCCGGACCTCAACCTTCGTGCCGACCTTGAGGTAGCCGAGCGCGGTGTTGTACTTCTCCGACTCGCGGCAGACGGCAAGGCCCTCCTTGGTCACCGTGTAGTTACCGGGGAATTTCATATCGGTCTTCTGAGGGAAGTCGTAAACCGTGCCCTCGACGGTCTTATAATTCGGAACGGCAAAGCCAACGAGCTTTTCGTTGTCAAAGGCGTATGCCTTCTGGCAAACGATATAGTTGTCGGTGTTGCCCTCGATGGTGTAGATATAGCCGCTGTCGGTGCCGATAACAAAACCGACGTGGCTCGAAATATAGCCATTAGCCTTATCCTCGGGCGTTACGAAGAAGATTATATCGCCCGCCTGCGGGATATAACCGCTCGAGGCTTCCTTGAAGATTCCCTGAGAGCGGAAGTTTCTGACGGCTTTGGAGCAGGAAACGAAGGTCTCGACTGTCGAGGTCGAAACTCTCGCCTGACGCAGACACCAGGAAACGAAGGAGGCACACCACGAATAGCCGTAGCTCATTCCGTTGCCCTCGCCGTTGTCGAGCTTGCCGTACATACGGTTATATTCGGCAAAATTCTTGTGACCGTCAAGGTTCGCGCCGTCCATATCTGCATCCGAATTGCCCTCGTGGTAGCCGTACTGCGTCATAGCGATCGAAACGACGTCAAATCTCTCGTCGCCCGTGAGCTTGTAATCGGTGAGTGCTTTATAATAATTCGTTTTCTTATACTGACTGCTGACGGTGTAAGTCGGCGCAACGGCAGAAGTGTCGGGCACAAAAAGCATTGCGGTCGAAAGCAGACAAAGCACCGCGATAGCTCCCGCGGTGAGTTTTTTAAGTTTATGCAAAATCGGCATATTGTCCTCCGATGGTAATATCTCTATTATATTATAGCAAATACTTGCAACGAAGTAAATAACAAAATATAAATATTTTTCTACCGCCCACCGCACGGATAACGGATATCCATAAAACGGAAAAATCCCGCCCGAGGGCGGGATTTTTACCATTCTTTATTTACTTGTCTTACTGCTCTGTCGTAAAGGTTGAACATCGCGTATATTTCCGCAAGCTCGTAGTCGTCTATCAGACCGAGGTGGTAAGCCATGGAAAGGTCGTAGGCGTCCCCGCCGCAGCCGACGGTGATCATATAATTCTCGGGATAGTAGAATTCATACATACCGACAAACGTGCCCATATTATACGGCGCGCCAAAGGTTCTGCCGATCACCGTACAGTCGCCCCAGGTTCCGTAGAGGTTGACGGGCTGGGTGTTCGGATTATCAAGAAAATCCTTGGCGAAATCGGGCGCAAGATCGGTGTTTCCGATCGGTGCGGGAAGGGTAGCTTTTGCTTCCGCGTCGCGGATAATGCTCTCAATACGCGCCTCATAAACCGTATGAGCGGCAAGAGCGGTTAATTCGTCATCCTTTGTAAAATACGGCGAGCCGATAAAATCCGCATAGCTGAAAACGTCTTCACCGTTGTAGAAAAGCAGCTCGGTATCTGCGGAGAATTCTATGAAGCTGTCCGCGAGATCAAAACGGCGCGCTCCGTTTCGTGAGCCGACAAGTGCCAGAACCACCGTGTTGCCGATCTTACCGTAGCAACGCTCGGAAATATTGTTGTTTCGGAAGAATTTGACAAATGCTTTGTCAGCATAAGATTTGGCATTCGAAAAAGCAGATTTTTCTGCATCTTCTTTGATCCAATCATTCATTATGTGATCTTCGTAAGTGCTCACATAGGTGTGAGTGAACACGAATTTCGCGTAAGCCTCTCTGATATCGAGCATTTCCTCACGCGAGAGTGTGCCTGGCATGAATTCCCAATAAACGGGCTCGGTAGTGTGCTCGGGCGGCGTGTATTCGGGAATCACATACATAGACAGCGCGGACGAGTACCCCTCCAGATATTCTTGGTACGCAAGATAGCGTCCGTGTGCGCGGGCGATATCTTCCTCGGTCAGATAACCGTCCTCAAGCGCTTCGCCGATGTGCATTATCTCGCCGCCGCGCCAGACGATCAACTCTCCCGTGCCGCCGAGCTTGAATTCATAGCCTGCGACAGAGATGGATGTGAGATTTAAATGGTGTGTTTCCGTCGCGAGCACGACACAGTCGCCAAATTTGCCGTAATACTCGTAAAGATCGTACTTTTGGGGATTAAAGAAGCGGTGAGAGTCGTCGCCAAGCTGCTGACGCGCCCATCGGTCGGCTTTTTCTTCGAGATTGCCGTATACGGATGATGTTACCAAATAAATCTGATAAAGCTCCTGATATTTCCACTCGTAGTAGCTCTCGTTGATCTCTGCCATCGTCTTCTGCGAGAGGTATTCGAGGTCGGTGACGAATTGCGGGTAGGAGTAGATCGCTCCGTCGGAGTCATAATAGAGGTATTCCTCGGTGTAATATTCGTAAAGCGCGTCGGATTGGCTTTGATCGAGCAAGCTTGCCGCTTCGCTCACGTCATAAACCTCGGAATCCTTGAAGAAACACATCTGCCCGCCGGAAAAGCTGAACTCGTTGCCGCCGAGGTTGAACTTGACGATCGGGTAAGTCATGCTCGAACCGACATCACTGTTGAATCGGATAACGATGGTGTCGCCGTATTTACCGAAATAATGTCTGCCATTCCGCGTTTTTTCCATCGCTTCTTCGATGCTGTCGGCAAAGGCAACGCCGTATTTCGCCTCCCAAGCGGCGTTGATCGAATCGAGATCGTCTTCGGTTAAAACGTAGCTTGAATATTGGAGATAATCGGGAAGATCGGGCTGCTCGGCGGGTGGTGTTGTCCCCGAGGGGAGCTGTGTACCCGTCCCCTCGCCGAAATACGCGATCAGATTCGAGACCACGGGGAAGATCGCTCCGAGAAGCAGAGCGCAAGCGGCGATCACGGCGGCGTAGCGCAAAGAGCGCATAAAGGCGCGCCGCTTCGACATCTCGGGCGAGTGGTCGGGCACGCGGACGTCGGCAAGGACGTCGGAGAGGACTTCCTCGTCGAGATAATAAAGAGCCTCGAGCAGACGTCTGTTTTCGGGCTTTATATTGTTTTTCATACCGTGATACCTTCCTTTCCGAGCTCTTCTGCGAGCTTTTTTCTCGTTCTGTGGAGCGACATTTTGACGCGGCTCTCACCGAATCCCGTCTGCTCCGTGATCTCGCGGATCTCGAGTCCCGCCCAATAGCGCAGGACGAAAATCTTTTTGTCGTTTTTGTTTATTTTCTGGAGAAAATCGCTGATGATCTTGCCCGCGCGCTTCGCCTCGAAATCAGCGGCGAGGTCGGTGCCGTCGTCGAGCATCGAGAGCAATTCGTCGCCGACGATGAGAATCCGTCCGCCGCGCTTCCAAGCGTTTTCCTCGCGCGAGATCTCGTGGGCGCGGTTTCGAACCGACTTTCCGACGTAAGCACGCAGATCGCGCGGACGCTCGGGCGGGATCGCGTTCCAAAGGGAGAGAAGGACGTCGTTGACGCATTCCTCAACGTCCTCGCGCATCGTCAGGATCTTTGACGCTATGTAGCGGCAGAGCGCGCCGTATTTCTTCTCGATCTCGGCAAGCGCCGCTTCGTCGCGGGCGAAAAAGAGCTCTATTATTTTTTTGTCATCCATTTTCGTCAACTCCTTTCATCCTATAAGAAGCATTTTGCGCCCCTCGCGTCACCGATTTTATCAAAAAAATTTATTTTTTATATAATACCACACGCCGCCCTGTTTGTCAAGCAATAATAAAAAGGAAAAATTCCGCCCTCGCGGGCGGAAATTCACCTTTATTTTGCCACGAAGGGGTAAATCATCATTCCTCCGGGGGCGGAGCATCATTCGGCTGTGGGGAGGCGCCTCCTTCCATCAACTCCTCAAAGCACGGATAGACGGGACGGGTACGTGCTCCCGCGATCATTATCGCACGCTCCGAGGCGTTGTTGTAGCTCGAAAGCGGGCGGTCGAGATGATCGTCCGAGTGGGCGCAGACGTATATCTCGCCTCCGTCCACCATCGAAACGATCAGGGTGTGGTAAAAGTCGCCCGCCTCGTCGGCAAGCTGTATGACGTCGCCGGGGCGCACGCGGTCGAGCGTTATCTCAAAGCCGAAGGGGCCCGTACCGCCGTTTTCGGCGGTGAACTCGGGTGCGCCCGTCATAAAATCGTAAAAGTATTCAACACTCGTCCAGGCGGGGGCGCGGTTTTCGGGGGAAATAAAATACCATCCGAGGTCGCGCGTGTAGTTTTGAACACAAGTGCCGGCAAATATCGCCTGCGAGACGAAATTCGTGCAGTCGCCGCCGATGCCGGTATAGTCGCTGAAAAGCGGATTGCGGGAAAGTGCCCACCGCCGCGCGTACTCAACCGCACGGGAGCGGTCGTAGGGGATGTAGGTAAGCTGGGGATAAGGATTGTTATTCATTCGCAATACCTCCCGCGCGCGCGACGGCAAGCACACCGCAGAATATTTCGGCGGCATCGGCACGGCTGAGCATTTCGCTCGGCGCGACCTCAAAAAACGCATCTGCGATGCCCGCGGAGCAGAGCGCGGCGAGCTCGACGCGTGCATAGTTCGCGCCGCCGACCGACACCTCGACCGTGCGGTCGAAGTTGAGCCTGAGCAGGAGCGCGGTCATGTGCGCCGCCTCTGCAAGAGTGATCTCACCGTTTGGCTCAAATACCAGATTGCCATCTTTGATCCAGCCTCGCGTGAGTCCGAGCTTTTGCGCCGTGGCAACGTAAGCGAGTGCCGACGCGTGGATCTCGCTTGCATCGGTAAAGTCGCATTCAGCCTCGCGATCGGGGGCGATCCCTGCCGCAGTCAGAAGTGTGACGGTGAATTCGGCGCGCGTCATACCCTTTTCGGGATAAAAGTGAGTGTCCTTGCCGTAAACGCTGCCGCTCATTAAGCCCTCGGCCTCGCAGATGCGCGCAAAGGTTTCGTTGCTGCCCGCCATATCGGCGTAATCGGGCGCGGAGAAGCGGCTGACCGTTACGTTCACCTCAGCCTCGCCCGCGTAGTTGCCCCACTCGTCGCGGACGGTATAGGTGAAGGAATCCCTGCCCGTGTAGCCCGAGGTCGGACGGTAAACGTAGCGTCCGTTTGAGCTGTCGGTGATAATAACGCTTCCGTGGCGCGGGTATGAGGTGATCTCAAAGACCATTTCGTCGCCCTCGGGGTCGCTTGCCGCAAGGATTCCGCCGCAGATCCCGCCCTCGGGTACGCGCGCGGAGAGCGATGCCGCGGTCGCGCATTCAAGAGTAGGGGCGGAGTTTGTCGTGCCCGCATCCCTCAAACGAACCGAGCAGGCATACTCGTAAGCCGAGCCGTCGGCTGTGAAGTAAAATACGGTGTCCTGAGCCGCGGGCAGATTGCTCGGCATAAACGCCATTTTGTCAAGGCTCGACCTTGACAGCACCTGACCCTCGGGCACGACCACGCTTCCTATCGTGAGCTGACCGACCGCAAGATCGGGGCGTCCCGTGATCTTAATGCTTTCGGGCACGTAACCGACCGCGCGGGCAAAATCCTCGCGCGTGAAGACGACCTCACCGCCCGGCGCGCCCGAAACGACCATCTCGCACTTCGCCGCGATCACGTCAAGCCCCGGAGAGAGCAGTGCTTCTTCATCTTCTGCGGCAAATGACGGCAGAACGGCAAGCGCCGTAATCATACATAAAAAGACCAAATACGCAAAAATTTTCCTTCGCATAGCTTCACCTCGCAAAATTAATACATTAATTAATACGTCGGCGGGGCGGAAAATATGCTATAAAGCGAAGATAAAGAAAAATCTCGGATATTGCGAGGCTTCGAAATATCCGAGATCATTTTATTTAACCGATGTTTTCACAAACTCCGATGAAGATGGGGAGTCCGTTTTCGGTGTCGATTATGGCGTAGAGGAAGGGGCGGTCGAGGTTTACGCTGTAATATTTGGCGTTCATAATAGCTCCCTCGGTTTCGACGGTCACGGCGGTTACTGCCGCGGCGCGTGTGCCGGAGTTGTCAAGGTCGATGTGCGTCTTCTGAATTACTCGGCTGACGTAAAGATTTCCGCGCGAATCGACTCCGAGACCGCTGAGATCTGCCGCCGAGCTGTCAAAGGCTTTGGTAATGCCCATTTTTTTGAGAACGTCCTTCATCTCGATCTTGCAATCGAAGGAGAAATGCGGGATCTTGGCGTTGACCTCGACGTTGCCGCCCGCTTTTATGCGGTTATCGTAAAGCTTCAGCAGATCCTTGCCCGAGAGCGAAGCGGCGTATTCGTAGACGTTGCCCTCGGGGAGGAGGGCGAGGAATGCGTAATTGCCGCCCTTGTAGCTCTTGACTACGCCGACCGCGTTTTTGCCTTCAACGTAGCCCTCGCACTCGGTGTGCATAAAGGTGACCTTTTGAATGCTTTCATCGATTCCGCGGAACTCGCCCTCGAAGCAATCGTATTTGCTGTCCGCCTGCTTTGCCCAGAGCGCGTCGAGCGCGAGGGCATTGAGAAGCACCATAACGGTCATCTCATCAAGGTCGCCGTCATTCAGTATCGAGGGGATCATACCGAAGGTCTCTTTCTTTGCCCAATCGTTGATGGCACCGATCGAGTTCGGAAGATCTGCGGCGATGATGTCTGCGTCAAAGGTGTCCTCGACCGTCTTCACAAAGTTTTTGTTGATGCTGAAGGCGGGATTTGAGGTTACCCAGAGCGCGTTCGCGATGTTGAATTTTGCGTCGTCGGTCGAAGTGAGCGACGAGGTGTAATTGAAAAGCTCGGTGCTGAGCTTTCCTATCGTCATACCGCCGCCGAGAACCTTTTCCATTTCGCGGAGCGTTTCACCCTCGGCACCGTTTGCGGTCATCGCGAGCGCGACCATAGCCGAAAGGGGAGAAACGAGAAGACCGTCGCCCTCATATACCTCTCGGCTTTCGCAGAGAAGCTTCAGCGCAAAATCGGCGTAAGCCTCGCGGAAGTTCTTGGCGACTTCATCCGGATCACGGTCGCTGTTGGCTCCCGTTTCGTTAGGGGTAAGATATTCGACGGGCGCGCCCTGCATCGGGGAGTAATCGGGCTCGGTCGAGACGCAGCTGTTATCCGAGCCGTTGATCCTACAGCCCGCAAGCACGGGCATAAGAATACAAAGCGCAAAAAGCGCAGAGATGAGGCGTAAGGTGGTCTTTCTCATAGTATTTCTCCTTTTGGGAAGTTTTTTGAAGATCCTTAAGAAACTTTTTTCAAAAAAGTTTCTTAAGCAGAGCTCGAGACAGCGTCTCGAACTAATGCGAAGGCAGAAGCCTTCGCGACCGTGCTTCAAAATGGCGAAGCTCCGCTTCGACATTTTGGACAGAGTCAATACTTCCCGAATGTAGGGAAGTATTGCGCTCTGTCACCCTGCGCGCCGAAGGCGCGCATCTATATATAAAATTATAATCGTTATCCAAGAGTTTGAGAGTGCGATATTATTCATTTACATTATCCGAGGAATAATCTACTCTGAAGTAATAGAAATGCTCTCCGCCCTCGGTATCGCGGACGAGCACGAGATAGGACCAAACGGGATATTTCTGAACCCCGTTGTCCCTATGCCACCAATCTGTTTCAATCGTTATCTTTCTTCCGTCGAGGTGGCTTTTGATGGATAGATCAATATAGCTGTTCAGCTCATAGTCCATATTGACGTCATCGACACTCGAGAGACGGCATATTGTGTAGCCGGCGATATCGAAATCGGTCTCGAAGGATACAAAATCGACGGGTTCATTGCTTCCGTAACAAAATGGCGTGTAATTTGTTTGGTAGTGTTCTATGGTTTTTTTGAGAGGCTCTTCCGAAAAATCCCCTTCCCACGCATAAAGAATGCCATCGCCGATTGCCGTATTTTTGTAAATGACGTCCGCGGGCTGTTCGGAATCGACTGTATCGGCAGCCGTGGATTCTTCGGTTTTACCTTCGCCTGAGCATCCGTAAAACATGGGAATGGTTAAATAAAGCGCAAAAAGCGCAGAGATGAGGCGTAAATGAGTCTTTTTCATAGTGTTTTCCTCCTTTTCACCTATATAGACGCAAAACCGCGGAAAAAGTTCCGCGGTTTTGCTGAAAATTTTTTAAAAATTATTCCATCGCCTTGAAAGCAGCCAAGGTCTTTTCTATAAGATTCGGAACTGCTCTTTTAGCTCCCCTGATAAGAGAAGCGATAGCGCCTGCTCTGCCGGCATCGAGCTCGGTGTTGAGTTGGGGCTCGATGGAGTCGATCCAGTCGTATGCGATTGCCCAGTTGAGGTATCTGGTCTCGCTGATCATTTCAAGCATCGCAACAGATTCCGCATCGCGGGTTCCGCGGTAGCAGAGTCTCTCATAGTAAACGGGAAGAACGTCCTGCCAAGCGTAGTAGGAGAGGAGGTCCATAACCGCCGCGGTGCGCTCGGGGGTGGTGCAGGAGGTGGGAATGGTCATAAGAAGGCTGCCCCAGTACATATTGCTGAGATAGTTTTCCTGGTCGGAGCTGTACTTCGGAATGGGGAGGATTCCGTAGGGATCTGCCATATCCTTGAGCTCGGAGGCACCCGCCTTGAGCTCGCCGCCCATAAATACCGATCTGCCCTGAGAGAAGATATCCTTGGTGTAGTGCTTGCCCGTGGAGTTTGCGCTGATGTAGGTTCCGTTTGCGGTATCGCCCGTAAGTGCCGCGATCGCCTCGGTAACGTCGTATACTGTCTGGCTTTCAGCCATTGCGAAGTAGGGAACGCCCTCTGCGTCCTTGAGGCAGTAATGCTCGTTGCAGCCTACCATAAGAGCGTTGATGAGGTTCTTGAAGGAAGCCATACCGTAAACGCTTGAGCCGCCGGCAACGAAATCCCAAGAGGGATCGCCGCCAAGAGCCGCGCCCTGAGAGGCGAGCTCGGTCAGACGGGCAAGAGTCCAGGTGTTATTGTATACATCCTCGTAGGGGGAGGGAAGGCCTTTATTCGAGAGAAGGGTCTTGTTGAAGTAGATACCCCAGGTTCCCTCGAATGCCATAAGATGAGCATCGCTCGAGAGATAGTAGAGGTGATCGCCGAGGAGGGTAGCATCCTCCTTGAGCTGCTGGTTCCACCAAGGCATATCGATGTTGAGGTTTTCAACCCCATAGAGATTGTAGAGGTAGGAGCGAGTGAACATTGTACCGATGTCGGTGGACTTCAGGTAAGCTACGTCATAGACATCTTCACCGGTGTCGCAGATCTTCTGGATCTCGATGAGCGTGTTGTCCCAGCCAACTTGATATTCAACGAGGTCGATCTTGTACTTTTCCTCGACCTTGAGCATAGCGTTGTACTGAGCGTCGTTTACGCTCTCGCCGTTAACGTCTTCGGCAAGAACGTTCATTATCATGGAGTACTTGGGTTCGCTGTTGTAGATGAGGAATTCTTCGTTCGCGTATTCGACGTCAAGGAAGGGGTATGAGGTCTCCTCGGGCTCGGTGTCGGTGGGAGCCTGAGTCTGAGCGACGTCGCCGGGATCGGGAGCTGTGGTGGTGTCACCGCCCGAGGTTTCCGCGCAGGAAATAACGGGCAAGATCATAGCGATGCAGAGACAGAGGGCTGCAATGAGGCGTAGATACTTGTTGAATCGATTGGCTTTCATGTTGCTTCTCCTTTAAATTATATGTTAAAATATTTACGCGCCTTTGTGATGAGCGGGCGGTGCAATATTTGCAAAGCCCTTTTCAATGCGACGAAGAATGATTACGTAGCAGATATAAAGTCCGAGCGTTGTTGCCAGCCACGAAAGGGGGAAGGAGAGATAGAGCACGCCGGGGGTGCGGTTCCAGGCGAAGATGGTGTAGATCCATGCGACACGCAGACCGCAAGCGCCGACAAGGCTGACGAGCATAGAGGTCATCGAAGCGCCGAGTCCGCGGAGCATTCCCGACATGACCTCCATAAGTCCGCAAAGGAAGTAGGTAAGGCTCATATAACCCATTCGGATCATACCGTATTCGATAACGGCTACCTTATTCGCGGCGTTTTCATCCGAAAGGAAGATGCCGAGGATGTTTTCGCCGAAAAGGAACGCGAGGATGCAGAGGGGTACGCCGACGATCAGTACGAGCGCCAGACAGTAATAGCAGGTCTTGTGCACGCGCTTCGTTTCCTTTGCTCCGAGGTTCTGTCCCGAGAAGGTCAGCGCGGCGTGGTAGAAGGAGTTGAGCGCGATATAGAGAAGTCCGTCGATCTGCGCGGCGGCGCCGTTGCCCGCCATTGCGATATCTCCGAAGGAGTTGACCGAGGACTGGATCAGCACGTTCGAGAAGGAGAAAAGACAGCCCTGAATTCCCGCGGGGATACCGACTCGAATTATCTTGGAGAGAAGATAGCGCGAGATGCGGAGGTGGCGCAGGTCGAGCTTGCATTCGTCGTCAAGACGGCAGAGGCGGATGATAACGAGGGTTGCGGAGAGATACTGCGAAATGATCGTAGCAAGCGCAACGCCCGCAACGTCAAGGTGAAATCCGATAACGAAAAGCAGGTTGAAGGATACGTTCACCGCGCCCGAAATGATGAGGAAGTAGAGGGGGCGCTTGGTGTCGCCCTTTGCGCGAAGGAGCGCGGCACCGTAGTTATAGACCATCTGCGCGGGCATACCGAGGAAGATGATCTTCATATAGAGCGAGGAGTGTTCGATGACGGTCTCGGGAGTGCTCATAAGGAGCAGAAGGGGCTTTGATGCGAAAAATCCGAAAATCGCAACGATGACGCCGAGGATCGCCGCCATTGTGATGGCGGTATGGACAACGTCGCCCGCCTCGTCGTCGTGGCCCGCGCCGAGAGAGTGCGAGAGGGTGACCGATGCGCCGACCGAAAGACCGATGAAAAGTCCCGTTATCAGGTTCGAAAGCGCACCCGTCGAGGAAACCGCGGCAAGCGCAGTTTCGCCGTTTTGTGCGAAATTCGAGACGATCAGAGTGTCTGCCGCGTTATAAAGAAACTGCAGAACACCCGTCGCAAGAATGGGCAGAGTGAAGAGAAGAATGGGCAGAAACAGCGGACCCGATGTGAAATTGATATCCTTTGACGATCGCATCGTCTTTGTTGCAGAACTTGCCATGTCTTCCTCCGACTAAGCATAATATTATATGCTAATTATAGCACAGTAGACGGTATAAGTCAATGCCTTTGCGCGAATAAAAAAACGAAAAAATTCAAAGAAAAATCGAGAAGGTATAGAAAATTTCGGAAATATGTGATATAATATAATTGATATAGTATATTTACATTTTAAGGAGCAATAAAAATGCAGACAGGGCCTATTTTTCACGAGAGAAATTCATACCGCCGTCCGCTTATCATAGCGCACAGAGGATGCAATAATTACGCGCCGCAGAACTCGCTTCCCGCTTTCGAAATCGTTGCAAAAATGGGCGTCTGGGCGATCGAGACCGACATCCACCTGACGCGCGACGGTGTTGCAGTCTGCATACACGACAGTACGCTTCACACAATGACCGACAACGAGGGAATCGTTGAGGAAATGACCTTTGAGGAGGTGCGCAAGGCGCGCATCAACCGAGGCGTTGGCTCGGACAAGCTGCCCGAGGATCAGCTCCGCGTGCCCACTTTTGAGGAATATCTTGATATCTGTATGCGCTACGGATGCGTTCCCTTCATCGAGTTCAAGACTCCCGAGGGTGTCGAGGCGGCAATTAAATCTCTGCGCCGTCGCGGAATGCTCGATTACGCCGTTGCTTCCTCGGTAAAATTCGACTATATCGCCGAGGCGAGAAGACTTTCGCCCGAGATATTCATTCACCAGATTTTTGCAAAAGAAAAGCACTATGATAAACTCTGCGACCTCGGCTACGCGGGACTTTCGCTCAAGATAGCCGACCCCGCCGACCTTCCCGAGGGCATCGTCGGCGACCTGCACGAGCGCGACCTCCGCATCTGCCTCCGCGCGGCGGATACGAGAGAGAGCCTCAAGACGATGATCGATCTGGGACTCGACTATCAGCCGTCGAATTGCATTTTTACGCCGATCGCGTGAGCGAGGAATAACAAAAGATTGAAGTTTTGATCGAACTTTTTCAAAAGTTCGCGGAGTTTGAGGCGGAGCCTCATTTCAATGCGCGAGCTTAAGCTCGCGCCACCACGCTTCAAAATCACGAAGCTCTGCTTCGTGATTTTGGACGGAGTCAATACTTTCGCAACGGCGAAAGTGTTGCGCTCCGTCACTCTGCGCCAAAAGGGCGCACGATGTTGCACTTTGTGCAAATGAAGTTGCCTGCGGCAAATGAAGATGCACTTCGTGCAAATGATGTTGTGCTTCGCACAAACGATGTTGCGCCCCGCGGGGCGCAAATAAAGGTGAAAATC
>JAZTXK010000030.1:0-71424 GCA_045636385.1 Eubacteriales bacterium | reverse complement strand
GAGCCTCTGAAATAGTCGTTGCCGCCGTCAAAGCCGTCTTCGGCGTTCCAGGTGTGGGGAAGGCTGATCTTTTCGCCTTCGCGGAGAGAGATGTCGGTCGTATTCTTGGCAAACAGCCAATCCGAATTAAGATTTACAATGTTTCTCACGGTAATTCTCCTGATTTATTGATACGAAATGATTATACTAAATAAATGTGAATTCAAAATAAACGCAAAGATAATTTCGGTGTCCGGCTCCTCGGAGCGGACACCGAAATATTTAAGGAAATTACTCTGCGCTTCTTCTCGCCTCGAGATCTGCGTTCATCTTTGCGAGGGTCTTCTTGTCAAGGTTGTAAACAAGACCGAGACCGACAAACTGCATAATAGCGGAAACGAGGAAGAGTACCGCTACGAGGTAACGGAGGTTGACTGCTACGTCCCAGGAAAGGAGAGTAACGTCGATAAATGCCTCGCCGGTTACGGGGTCGACAGCGTTGTTAACGTAGCCGAGAGTGCTCATAATAACGAGTGCAACAGCGGGGCCGACGCCCTGCGCGAGCTTACGGAAGAAGGAGTGGAGCGAATAAACAATACCCTCTTCTCTCTTGCCGGTCTTCCACTCGTTGTAGTCGATCGCGTCGCCCATCATCGCCCAGGATACGGTGGAATAAATACCGAGACCGAGGCTGTATACGAGCTGGCAAAGGATGTAGATAAGAAGGTCGAGTCCCGTGTTATCGGGAGTGATGATAAAGAGTCCGAGAGCACCGACGATCGAGCAGATAGTGCCAACAACGGAAAGCTCCTTCTTACCGTACTTTACAACCATCTTTCTTGCAAGAGGTGTGAAAAGAACGATCGGGATCATTGCAAAAAGCTGAACCACGCCCGAGATATCGGTGTTCTTGAAGTAGATCTGGAATACGACCGAAACTGCGGTAGTCGCGCCCTGCATACCGATGAACATACCCATAGCCGCAAGAGTTGCGCCTACTGCGGGACGGTTCTTGCAGAAGTTGCCCATCGCCTTGAATACGTTGAACTTTTCGCGCTCTTCGTTTACCTTCATGTCGGTTTCAACGCGGACCTCGGTGGTCTTGATCATAAACTGGAAGCAGATAAAGCCGAGAACGCCCATAATCAGAGCCGCAAGGAATACGCGGGGGCCGTTGAGGGATTCATCCTCGTTGTAGATAATGAAGGGAAGAATGACCATGGGAAGCATATTTCCGACCATTGAGCCGACAGAACGCCAAGCCGAGAGGGATGCGCGGTCTGCGGGGTCATTCGAAATGAGAGAAAGGAGCGATCCGTAGGGAACGTTCGCTACCGTGTAGAATGCGTCCCAGACAACGTAGCCTGCGATGAAGATGATGATTTTAGCCCATGTGGGAGCGCCGGGGAAAGGCAGGAAGCAGCAAGCTCCGCCGATGATAAGTCCGATAGAACCGATCCAGATGTACTGCAGGAACTTGTTTCTCTTGTAGGTGTGTCTGTCAGAGTCAACGATGGTACCGATAAGCGGATCGTTGATCGCATCCCAGACCTGAACTACGACGAGAAGGAGCGAGTACCAAAGTCCGAGACCCATAACCTGAGTCCAGAAAAGAGCCATTGTGCCCTTGAGAGCAAAGCTCATATTGCATCCAAGGTCGCCCGCAGCATAGGATACGCTGTCGAGTATACCGAATTTTCGCTTGCCGTTTTCTGCAAGCTGAGGTGTTTTTTTCATTTTTACGTCCTCTTTCTTATTATCATGGCATCCTGCGCGTTCAAAAAAGAACTCGCAAAATGCGCCATCTTTAGTATAAATCATTTTTCGGAACTTCGAGAGTATTTTTTTCATCTGTTTTTGTATTTTTTTAATCCTTTACGAATTTTTATATTGTAATTGCGCCAAACTTATGTTATAATAATAATGAATATTTATAAATATTGCCAATTCGGGCGGAGGCGCATAATGTATAGCTCAAGTGAATTACGCTTTTTTTGCGAAGCTTGCTCAAAATGCAGGGTCAGCACTTCGCTCCACAGCCCCAATGACAAAATATCAACCATAGCAAGCGAGCTTTTTCGCCCGATAATAAAAGCACAGGCGAGCGATCTTACCATCGCCGACTTTACAGGCGAGCTGCATCCGCAAACGCTTTATAAGATCACGACACGTTTTTCGTTTTGCTTCAACTATCTTTTGTATGAGCTCGACGGCAAGCCCTTTATACTCCTCTTAGGTCCCTATCTCGAAGCAGCTCTTACGTCTACCGACATACTTGAGATATGTGAAAAAAACAACATCTTCCTCGGCGCGAACAAATACGCAAGCGAATTTTTCGCGGGCATCCCCGTGCTTGAACCCGATGACAAGGTGTTTATTTTTCTTAACACCCTGTGCGAGCACCTGTGGGAGACCCCCACCTTTTCGATCGTGGATCTCACGGAAGGCTACGACACACAGATTTTACCCTTAATAAACGAAAACGACAAGCGCGACGATTTTGATTCGACTCTGATAAACATGAAGCTCCTCGAAAAGAGATACAGCTTTGAAAATGAGCTTATGGAAGCGGTCACGCAGGGACAGATACACAAAGAAAACGAACTGATGGGCGCATTCTCGGAAAGCCACCTCGAGAGGCGCATTTCGGACCCCGTAAGAAATGCGAAGAATTACTCCATCATAATGAACACCCTTCTGCGCAAGGCGGCGGAAAGGGGCGGAGTTCATCCGATGTATCTTGACAGAATGTCATCCGATTTTGCTGCCAAGATCGAGTCGCTTGCCTCGCTTTCCGACAGTTACGAGTTGATGCTTGATATGTTCCGCTCCTATTGCAAGCTCGTGCGCAAATATTCAATGCAGGGGCTTTCACCCATCGTGCGCAAGACAGTCCTTATGATAGACGCCGATCTTTCGGCAGACCTTTCACTCGGCACGCTTGCCGCGGCACAAAACGTCAGCTCGGGCTACCTTTCCACGATCTTCAAAAAGGAAACCGAAAAGACCGTTTCCGAATACATCCGCGAAAAGCGTATAAACGCGGCAAAGCAGTTGCTTTCGACAACTCACCTGCAGGTGCAGACGATCGCGCTGCATTGCGGTATTATGGACGTTCAGTATTTCACAAAGTTATTCAAAAAAGAAACCGGTATAACCCCGAAGGAATACCGCGAATATACGAAAAACATTCAAAAGATATAAAGGAGGATGAATATGCAGACTTTTCTTACAGAGGACTTTCTGCTCTCCACCGATGCAGCACGCAAGCTTTATCACAAATTTGCCGAAGATCAGCCGATAATCGACTACCATTGCCACGTTTCTCCGAAAGAAATTTACGAGGACAAACGCTTCGCCGATATCACCGAGATCTGGCTCGGCGGCGACCATTACAAGTGGCGCCTGATGCGCTCGAACGGTGTGGATGAATACTACATCACGGGTAACGCGCCCGCATACGAAAAATTCCTTAAATTCGCCGAGGCGCTCCCGAAAGCGATCGGCAACCCGATGTACCATTGGTGCCATCTTGAACTGAAACGCTATTTCGGCTACGAGGGAATTCTGAACGCAGAAACCGCCCCCGCAGTTTGGGAGCTTTGCAACAAAAAACTCGCAGAGCCCGATATGAGCGCGCGCGGTATCATTAAGCAGAGCGGCGTAAAATTCATCGGAACGACCGACGATCCCATCGACAGCCTTGAATACCACAAGCTGATCGCGGCGGACGAATCCTTCGACACCGTCGTTGCCCCCTCCTTCCGCCCCGATAAGGCGCTGAACATCGACAAAGCGGGCTGGCTCGACTATATCGAAAAGCTTTCCGCGGTTTGCGGTTATGAGATAAATTCGGTAAGCGCACTCAAAAAGGCGCTTTCCGACAGAATAGATTATTTCGCATCCTGCGGATGCAAGGCAAGCGACCACGGACTTGACTTTATGGTCTACGCGGAAGCAACCGACGAAGAACTTGAAGCCGTTCTCGCACGCGGACTTGCGGGAGAAACCGTTCCGTCTGCAGAAGCAGAAGCATTCAAGACCGCGCTTCTCGTTCACTGCGCGAAGGAATACGTCCGCACGGGTATGGCGATGCAGCTCCACTACAACTGCCTGCGCAACCCGAACTCCGCGATGTTCGCAAAGATCGGTCCCGACACGGGATTCGACTGCATCGGCCCGAACGACGGTTGCCGTAAGCTTTCGATGCTCCTTGACAGACTTTACCGCGAGGAAAGCCTGCCCCGCACCGTCATCTACAGCCTTGACGCATCCGACAACGCCTTTATCGACACGATAATCGGCGCATTCCAGGGCACCGAGGTTCCCGGCAAGCTCCAGCACGGCAGTGCTTGGTGGTTCAACGACAACAAAACGGGTATGAAGGAACAGCTCATCAACCTCGCGAACCTTTCGATCCTCGGCAACTTCGTCGGAATGCTGACCGACTCGCGCTCCTTCCTTTCCTACACCCGCCACGAATATTTCCGCCGCATCCTCTGCGCCCTCATCGGCGAATGGGTCGAAAACGGAGAGTATCCGAATGACGAAGATGCACTCGGAGAAATAATCCGCGGCATCTGCTACGAAAACGCAAAAAGATATTTTGAAATTTGAATTATAAATTCGGAGGTATAAATTATGCCAATGCAAATGACATTCCGCTGGTACGGCGAGGGCAACGACAAGATCAAGCTCTCGGATATCAAGCAGATCCCCGGCGTCACCGGCATCGTCTGGGCGCTCCACCACAAAATGCCCGGAGAAATCTGGGAGATCGACGAGATCGCAGAGGTCAAGCGTCAGCTCGACGAATACGGCTTCAATATGGACGTCGTTGAGTCGGTAAACGTACACGACGACATCAAGATCGGTCTGCCCACACGCGACGGATACATCGAAAACTACAAGACAACTATGAGAAACCTCTCCAAGTTCGGCGTTAAGGTTATCTGCTACAACTTTATGCCCATCTTCGACTGGACGAGATCGAACCTCTTCCACCCCGTCGGCGACGGCTCGACCGCTCTTTTCTACGAAAAGAATATGATCCAGGACGATTACAACGCTATGGCGAAGTATATCCTTGATTTCACCGAAAAGTACAATATGTCCTTCCCCGGCTGGGAGCCCCAAAGAATGGCGAAGCTCGACGAGCTCTTCAAGGCTTACGCCGACGTTGACCACGAAAAGCTCTGGGCAAACCTCAAGTACTTCCTTGAAGCGATTATGCCCACCTGCCGCGAGTGCGATATCAAGATGGCTATCCACATGGACGACCCGCCTTGGGATATCTTCGGTCTGCCCCGCCTTCTCATCAACGAGGAAAACATCAACCGTTTCCTCCGCATGGTAGATGACGAATACAACTGCCTTACCCTCTGTTCGGGCAGCCTTGGCGCAGATCTTAACAACAACGTTGCCGATATCGTCCGCAAGCATTGCGACAGAATCGCGTTTGCGCACATCCGTAACGTCAAGCACTTCGAAAACGGCGATTTCTCCGAGGCGAGCCATCGCGACTGCGACGGCGACACGGGAATTCTCGAAATCCTCAAGGCATACCACGATTGCGGCTTCGAGGGCTATATCCGCCCCGACCACGGCAGACATATCTGGGGCGAGGGTCCCGGTACCGTCCGTCCCGGCTACGGTCTTTACGACCGCGCGCTCGGCATAATGTATATGCTCGGAGTATGGGACTCTCTCGACAGACTCCACTCGTAAAACTGCGTTTTACGAGTGATACGCGCGCTTATCGCCGCTTGACAAAATCTTCGATTTTGTCAGCTCCCCTCGGCGCGCGGACTCGCATGGCTCGTCTGAAAGGTGTTTTTTCGGCGGCAAAGCCCCCGAAAAAACGGATTTTATAAAAAATCAACAATATTTATGAGGTAAAATAAAATGATCAATCTTCCCCTTAATATAGATTACACCGGCAAGGTAGTCGTTATCACCGGCGCGGGCGGACTTATCTGCGGCGCTATGGCTCGCGCTTTCGCTCAGTCGGGCGCAAAGGTTGCGGCTCTCGACCTCAACGAAGAGGCTGTAAAGGCTCTTGCCGACGAGCTCAAGGCTGAAGGCTTCATCTGCGAGGGCTACAAGGCAAACGTGCTCGATCCCGAGGCTCTCGAGGAGGTTCACAAGGCAGTTATCGCCGATCTCGGCGCATGCGACATCCTTGTCAACGGTGCGGGCGGCAACAACCCCAGAGCAACCACCGACAACGAGTATCAGCACGAGGCAAAGGAGGGCGGAAAGTCCTTCTTCGATCTCGATCCCTCGGGCGTTGACTTTGTTTTCAAGCTCAACTTCCAGGGCACTCTCCTTCCCACTCAGGTCTTCGCAAAGGATCTCGTTGAGAAGAAGAGCGGCGCGATCCTCAACATTTCCTCGATGAATGCATACACTCCCCTTACCAAGATTCCCGCATACTCTGCGGCAAAAGCGGGTATTTCGAACTTCACCCAGTGGCTTGCAACCCACTTCGCGGGCACCGGCATCAGATGCAACGCCATCGCTCCCGGCTTCCTCGTTTCGGCGCAGAACTACAAGCTCCTCTTCAACGAGGACGGCACCCCCACCGCAAGAAGTGCAAAGATCCTGAACGGCACTCCCACTGGCAGATACGTTGACGCATCCGAGCTCCTCGGCGCAACTCTCTTCCTCTGCGACGACCGCGCGGCTTCTGCCATCACCGGCGTTGTCCTCCCCATCGACTGCGGTTTCGCGGCTTACTCGGGCGTATAAGGAGGCAGAATTATGGAAAAATACATTCCCGTTGTCGTGATCAAGGAGCTTTCCGAGACCGACAAGATTCTGACCGCGCTCAAGCATAGCGGCATCAACACCGCGGAGATCACCTTCCGCACCGCTTGCGCGGCTGAGGCTATTGCTTACGCTTGCAAGAACTATCCCGATATGTCGATCGGCGCGGGCACCGTTATCAATGCCGCGCAGTGTGAGGCTGCTCTCGCCGCAGGCGCGCAGTTCATCGTTTCCCCCGGACTTTCGGTTGACGTTGCAAAGATCTGCATCGAAAAGGGTATTCCCTACTACCCCGGATGCGTAACCCCCACCGAGATCATGGCGGCGCTCGAGCTCGGCATCACCACCGTAAAATTCTTCCCCGCGAACGTTTACGGCGGCCTTTCGGCTCTCAAGGCTCTCTCCGGTCCCTTTCCGCAGGTTAAATTCATCCCCACGGGCGGAGTTGACCGTTCCAATATCGACGAATTCCTCGCTTTCGACAAGATCGCCGCTATCGGCGGCAGCTTCTTCGTCAAGGAAGCACTCGCAAAAATGGAGGCTGACAAATGAGCAAGGTTATAACTTTCGGCGAAATTATGCTTCGCCTCGCACCAAACGGATATTATAGATTCTTCCAGAACGACCAGATGCAGGCTACCTTCGGCGGCGGCGAGGCGAACGTTGCCGTTTCGCTTGCGAACTTCGGTCTTGACAGCGCATACGTCACCAAGCTCCCGAAGCACGCCATCGGTCAGGCGGCGATCGATTCGCTCCGCTATTTCGGCGTTGACACCTCAAAGGTTGTCCGCGGCGGCGACAGAGTCGGCATCTACTACCTCGAAAAGGGCGCGTCGCAGAGAGGCTCTGTCTGCATTTACGACCGCGCACATTCCGCGATCGCAGAGGCACAGCCCTCCGACTTCGATTGGGATATGATCTTTGACGGCGCGGATTGGTTCCACTTCACGGGCATCACTCCCGCGCTCGGCGGAAAGCTCGTTGATATCTGCATTGAGGCTTGCCGTGCTGCAAAGGCAAAGGGCGTCAAGATCTCCTGCGACCTCAACTACCGCGGCAAGCTCTGGACCCGCGCCGAGGCGCGCGAGGCTATGACCAAACTTTGCGAGTACGTTGACGTCTGCATTTCCAATGAGGAAGATGCCAAGGACGTTTTCGGCATCGAGGCTGAGGGCACCGACATTTACGGCGGCAAGCTCAACCACGAGGGCTACAAGTCTGTTGCAAAACAGCTCGCAGACAAATTCGGCTTTGAAAAGGTTGCGATCACCCTCCGCACCTCGATCTCGGCATCCGATAACGATTGGGCGGGTATGCTTTACGACGGCGAGGACTATTATTTCTCGAAGTCCTACCACCTCCACATCGTTGACCGCGTAGGCGGCGGCGACTCTTTTGGCGCGGGACTCATCTACTCGCTCCTTTCGGGCAAGTCGAGCCAGGGCGCAATCGAATTCGCAGTTGCGGCATCCGCGCTCAAGCACTCCGTTGAAGGCGACTTCAACCGCGTAAGCGTCAGCGAAGTTGAAAAGCTCGCGGGCGGCGACGGATCGGGCAGAGTTCAGAGATAAATCTATGCATTAATCAAAGAAAAACACGAGATCATTTCGGTGCCTCGTGTTTTTCTTTTTTACATTTCCGTAAAGCCGCTTGACAAAGGGGAGAGCCCGTGTTATAATATAGAAAAATTTTGAAAGCAAGGTGTTTTTATGACCACGGATCTTACTCGCGGCTCGCCGCTAAAAAAGATATTTTTCTTTGCAATTCCCTTTTTGCTCGGAAATCTTTTTCAACAGTTTTACAACGTCGTTGATATGGTCATCGTCGGCAGAACGGTCGGCACTCTCGCTTATGCGGCGGTCGGCTCTACGGGCAGTCTTGTATGGTTTGCAAGCGGTGCGATCCAGTCGCTGACGGTCGGATTTTCGGTTGTTACGGCACATCATTTCGGCTCGGGAGACGGGGAAAAGGTCAAACAATCCTTTGCGGGAGCGATCAAGCTCTCGGCTATCATTTCGATAGCGTTGTCCGTCATCTGCGTACTTTGCGCGCACCCGATGCTGAAGGTTATGCGTACACCCGAAACCCTTTATGACAACGCATATAACTACATAGTATGGATCTTCGCCGGACTCATCGTCACCGCGCTTTTCAACCTGCTTTCCAATATGATCCGCGCGCTCGGTGACTCGAAAACGCCGCTTTACTTTTTGGTCGTTTCCTGCGTAGTAAACATCATCCTTGACATCGTGCTCATCCGCTTCCTCAAAATGGGAACTGCGGGCGCGGGACTTGCAACCGTTATCGCACAGCTCGTCTCGGGTATTTGCTGCATCGTTTATCTGGTAAAAAAGCACCCGATGCTTCACGTTAAGCGGAAGCATTTCGCCGCAGACCTTGAAATGGATCGCCATCTGCTCAAAATCGGTATCCCTATGGCGTTCCTCAATATGGTTCTCTCTATCGGCTCTATCATAGTTCAGTTCGTAACAAACGGATTTGGCGACTCCTACGTTTCAGCGCAGGTGACGGGATCAAAGATCGAAAACTTCCTCGTTCAGCCGCTGATCGCATTCGGCTCGGCAGTTTCGGTATTCACCGCGCAAAACCACGGTGCGGGAAATTATAAGCGAGTGCTTGAAGGAAGCAAAAAGACGCTTCTTATGTGCATTATCTGGTGCATTCTTGCGGCGTGCATCCTCATTCCCTTCGGTAAGGTCTTCATTGTGCTCATCGCGGGCAAAGACGTAGCCGAAAGCGTTGTAAACGATGCATATCGATACATATTGATCAACACGGCGTTCACCTTTATCGTATCGGGACTGATAGTCTATAAGAGCGTGCTCCAAGCCGTCAACCGCACAACATGGTCGATGGTCTCGGGATTTACCGAAATTCTCGGACGCGGCGGAGTTGCCGTGCTCGTCGTTATCCTCACTTCAAACGCCATTGTCAGCGAGTCTTTGGGCTTCACCATCGTCTGCCTCGCCAACCCCATGGCGTGGCTCTTCGGTCTGCTCACCATCCTCGCCGACTATATCCTGATGCGCTCCAAATTCAAAAAGCTGATCAAGGAACACTCGGCAAATTAATACGAAAGCTCTCCCTCGACCGAGGGAGAGCTTTCTGTCAAAAATCACAATATTCGGTATTTTCTCTGCAGGTATCGTCGTTTTCCACGATGAGAACCTGAGAGCCTTCCTCCATACAGAGGTTGTGCCACGTTCCGAACTCGACGTTATAGACCTTGCCGATCTCCATCGGTATTTTTTCCCGCGCGTCACCGATATAGAGCGCGGCTACGCCCTGAAGAAGAACGAAGACCTCGTCCGTCTTCATATGGCGTTCCATAAAGGTTACGTTGCCCTCGACCCACTTATCACACGGATTCGCCACAGCAACTCGCCAAGCACCGAATTTCACAAGAGGATGATAACCGTTTTCATTATTTTCAAGAATTTTAAGTGCCATTTTTATATCCTTTCAAGAATATCCGCAATCCTTTCGGATGCCTTACCGTCGCCGAAGGGATTGGGGGCGTTTTTTATTGACTCATAATAGTTTTTGTCGCCTACAAGGCGGTCGAATGCTGGTACGATATCGTCCGCTTTCGTTCCGACGAGGATAAGCGAACCGCCCTCTCTACGCTCGGTTTTATCGCGGAGGACGAGAGTGGGCTTTCCGAGTGCCGCCGCCTCCTCCTGAACGCCGCCGCTATCGGTCATAACGAGGTATGATCGCGCGAGGAGTGAATGGAATTCTTTCAGATCAAGCGGCTCGCAGAGGTCGATATTCTCTACCTCGCCGAGGATTTCCTCGGCTATATTTCGGACAGCGGGGTTTGGATGGACGGGATACAAGATCTTCATATCGGGATATTTCCGCGCTATCGAACGGACGGCGGAAAAAATATTCCGCATCGGATCGCCGATGCTTTCACGGCGGTGCGCGGTGAAAAGAACGAGGTCTTCATCCGTTTTTACATCATTTGCCGTGAAATTCAACGCGTCAACAACGGTATTTCCCGTCACGAAAATACGTTCGGGAGCCTTTCCTTCTTTGATCAGATTCTCCCTCGCCGCCTCGGTGGGGGCAAAGTCAAAGCTCGACATCATCGAGATCGCGCGGCGGTTGAATTCCTCGGGGTAGGGTGACGAAATATCGTACGTCCGAAGTCCCGCCTCGACGTGTCCGACGGGTATCTTCATATAAAACGCCGCGAGCGACGCCGCAAACGCGCTTGCCGTGTCGCCGTGAACGAGGACGAGATCGGGCTTTTCTTCTTCGAATACCCACTCTGCGCCGTCGATGATCCTTGCGGTCATACCGCCGAGCGTTTGCTCCTTCGCCATTACCGAAAGATCGTAATCCGCCTTGATTCCGAAGAGCTCGGTAACCGAATCGAGCATCTCGCGGTGCTGTCCCGTAAGGCAGACTTTGACGTCAAAGCACTCGCGCTTTTTCAGCTCGAGGATGAGCGGGCACATCTTGACCGCCTCGGGGCGAGTGCCGAAAACTGCAATAATTTTTTTCATATCAAATAGAATCGGCGAGCGTTTTTTGCTTCTGCCATACGGGCGAGAAGAAATATATCATACTCGGGATCGCAAAGCCGTAGGGTGCAAGTCCGTAGCCGAGAACGAAGCCGTAGAATCCCCAGCCGAAATATATTCCGAAAAGATAAGAAAGTCCGATTCGGAGAACGACTCCGTCGAGAAGTGCAAGAAGCATACTGAGCTTGGCATTTCCGATGCCCTGAACGAAGCCGCCGCTGCCTCTCACGATTGCAAACGCGGGGAACATCCAGAGGATCGCGCTGATGAAGACGGTGCATTGCTCGTGAACGAGCGGATCATCCGAGAACAGCATAAACATCTGCTTGCCGAAGCAAACGTAAAGTATCATAAAGAACACCGTCAGCGCGGCTGAATAGATCCACGCCCAATATACCGTCTGCTTCGCGCGCTTCTGCTCGCCCGCCGCGATATTCTGGCTGATTATCGGCATAGCCGCGTACTGGATGCCCTGCGAGATCTTATTGATGATATCGTCGATCTTAACGCCCGCGCCGAAGGTCGCCGACTCAACAACGCCGATATCGTTGATAAGCGAGTTGACGTAGAGCATTGAAAGATTGAGGCATCCCATCTGTATTGCCATAGGCGTGCCGAGCGAAACGATCATTTTTACGTACTTTTTCTGCATTCTGAAGCTTTCGCGCTTGAAATCAAAGCCGAAGGCTTCCTTGCGTTTATAAAGGTAAAAGATCGAGAAGATACACGCCGCCGCCTGACCGATGATGGTCGCCCAAGCCGCACCCGCAACGCCCATACCGAGAGCGCCGGTAAAGAGCAGGTCAAGCACGAGGTTTATCGCAGAAGCGATACCGATAAAGAGGAAGGGACGCTTCGAGTCGCCCATACCGCGCAAAACTGCGGAGACCATATTGTAGCCCGCGGTGAAAATCAGTCCGCCCGTGCAGATGATGAGATAATCGATCGCCATATCGTAGGATTCGGCGGGCATATTCATAACGTCCATTATCCACCCGTTTATCGAAATGATAACGACCGAAAGGATAGCGGCAAAGATCGTCAGCACGCTGAACATCGTGCCGATGATATCGTTCATCTCCTTTTTCTTACCCGCGCCGAAGGCTTGCGAAACGAGCACCTGACCCGCATTTGAAAGCCCAAGACATACCATCGTGGCAAAATTGACGATCTGGCTCGACTGCGAAACCGCCGAAAGTCCGGGCGTTCCGACGTATTCGCCGACGATTATCATATCGATGGTGCTGTAAAGCACCTGAAGTGCGTTTGACGCCATAAACGGCAGAGTGAAAAGCAATAATTGCTTTGGGAGATTTCCCTTTGTGAAATCCTTTGAAATCTTTGCGGATGCCAATTTTTTATTCTCCGTAGTATTATTATAATGTAATAAGTATACCACGAATAAACGTCAAAGTCAAGTTTTTGGACAGTATTTTACATATCACACAAATAAATCCCCGACCGAATGCCGCGCATTCGGTCGGGGATAATGATTCAATTAATTAATTAAGAAAGAGTGCTGCATCCTTTGCCGCAACGAACTTATAGGGATCTGCGCATCCGGTAACGGTGTTACCGCTAATCTCGGTTGCGAAGAAGTATTCGCCCTCAACCGAGCCCTCGTCGGTTACGATGACGGATCCGGTGTTATTGCTTGCGAAGATATTATCCTTGATACGAACGATAGCCGCCGCGCTGTCGCGGTTGATGATGATCCAGGGTGCGTGAGCGGAGGGAAGATCCTCGCCGTAGAATACGCATCCGCTGATCTCGATGTCGATCTGCTTCTTATCTGTGCCGAAGTGATCAAGACGCCAGTTGGGAGCGGCAAGATCGTTTCTGAGGTTGATGGAGAATATCGTGGTATTGGTGTTTCTGAACATACTATCCTTGATAACGTACTTATCGGTGCCAACACCTGCAGTAGTAGCAAACTTTTCAACAACGCCCTTGGTGCACTTGGAATCCATATAGAGACCCGAGATCTCAAGAGTTTCAAAGCCCATTCTGAAGAGATACTGTGCGGTCACGCCTTCAACACGGACGTTTTCCATCTTCAGATGTCTCTTATAGAGGTCGGGGTTGGTCGCATCGTTGGGATAGTAGGGGAAAAAGAAGAGGATGTTGTTGGTGATGGTGCTTCCGCTGATCAGAATGTTATTCAATTCGATCTCGACCTCACCCTCGTTACCCGAGTTCTGGCGAAGGAGGAAGTTCTGGGAGAACTTGAAGCCGTCCATAACGATCTTATGACAGTCGGAATATACGGTAGCATTCCATACACCGAGACCAAGGTTGGACATCAGGACAGCCTCGTCCTCTTCCTTGCTTCTCTCGGGGTTAAGAGTCCAGTCATCGGTCGGATTTGCGCCCTTTACGTTGGGGCTGACGCCTGCCTTGGGGCCGATAAGGGTAAGGTCCTTCTGAACCTGGAAGTTCTCCATATAGTAGCCGGGCAAGAAGAAGATAGTTCCGCCCGCGGTAACTGCATTCTGTGCATCCATGGGCGAGTAGAATGCATCCTTACCTACGGTTGCCTTATATTTAACGCCGCCGAAGGTGAATACTATAACGTCGCCGTCCTTGTCGCAGTCATCGTCTACGACAACGGTGTTTGCGGGAAGGTCGATCGCACCTGTTACGTCAACACCGGGAGTAACGGGGTCGGTTGTGCCGGGAGTGGAGGAGATGGGAGTAGCAAGGATCTTCTTGCAAAGGTCAACGATAGCGGGAACGTATGCCGCGTGCTCCTCGATGCTGGGGTGATAGGAAGCGGTAGCGTTGCGGGAACGGTCTGCCTTATATGCGTAGTAGCCCGCTGCCTCGCCGCCAAGCTCCTCAAAGACCTTTTCGATGATTGTGCGATACGAGCCGTTCTTCATATTGGTAACGGCGAGGAACTTACAGTCTGCGCCGTTCTTTTCCTTGGCGTACTCAACCCAAGCCTTGAAATCCTTCTTGAACTGAGTCTGATCGATCGCCTTGGTCTCGTCATTGGTACCGATATTGACAACGATGAGGTTTGCCTTGCGCGCGAAATCGTATTCGGTCTTGGCATCCTTGCCGTAGCAAGCGTAGCGGTAGCCGAGGGGAACGCCGGGAGTGCCGCAGCAGATGCCCTGGCCGGAAAGCGCGGTGAAGGAGTAATCTGCATCAAGCTCCTCTGCAACGAGGTAGGAGTAGCCGAGTGTAGCGTCCTGAGAGGTGTACTTGCCGTCAAATGTGCCGATAGTACCCCAAGCGCAGGTGATACTGTCGCCGACGAACTCAATGTAAAGCTCATTGTCCTTGGGTGCTTCTTCTGCGATGATACCCGTGAGTTTGACGGAGGTGAACGCCGCGAATGCAAGAGTGTAGCCGGTGACCTTGATCACGCGGATGGTGTGAGTACCCTTCGGGATGTCCTTGAGAGTGATCTCGCCCTTGCCGGTGATGTCAAAGTAAGGTGTTTCGCCGTTCATATAGGGCTCGCCGTCGATGTAAGCGCGGAAATATGCGCCATTGCTGGTCTCAACAGCGAAGGTCATATCGCCCTCACAGGTAGCGATGAATTCGATACCCGATGCGCTCCAGTCGGCGTTGATCGCGGTGTCGGACGCGAGGTTACGAACGCCGAGGATCTTGATGCCCTTGGTGTTCTTGTTGAGATTTACCGTCTGCTCGGTGAGAACCAACGGTGCTTCGGTGGTTTCGGGAGCGGCAGTGGTCTCGGGAGCCGAGGTGGTATCTGCGGGAGCAGTAGTCTCGGGAGTCTCGGGGGTGTCATTACAAGCAGTCATGAGCATAGTGCCCGAAAGCATGATCATTGCCATGACGCATGAGAGAATGCGGATAAACATAGACTTTTTCACAATGAAGTCCTCCTTATTTTTATCTGAAGCTATTATAACATTTTTGCAATATAAAGTCAATATATTATCAATTTTTTGGCAAAAATGCACGGCTATTTTCTGCAATTTATTGAAACGAACCCGAATTTGTGATATAATGTAAAAAAGCACAAGCACTTTGTTATATAATCCAAGAAAGGCGAGATAAAATGTTCAAACAGAAATATGCATCCGTACTTGCGGAATATGAAAAATTCTGGAAACGCGAAAACACGGGACGTCCGATACTCAATATTTCCTATGTTAAGCCGGGAGCGGTAGGCTACCGCGCGCCCCTGAGCCTTGAGGAAAAGTGGCTCGATCCGGAATATAACTACAACGCCTTCAAATGCAACTCCGCAAATTACGAATATTTAGCCGAGGGTATCCCCGGGTACTTCACAAACTTCGGTCCCGGATGTCTTTCCGCCTGCCTCGGCGGCGGATTTCAGCTTGCAAAACAAACGATATGGTTCGATAAACCGCAAATCATAACCGATTGGGAAAATCCTCCCGCCGTGAAATTTGACGAGCAGAGCGAAATGTGGCAGTACGTAACAAAAATGCAGGAGCGTTTTGCCGCAGACCCCGAGGTTTGCTTTTCGATAACCGACCTCGGCGGCATTATGGATATCGTCGCGTCGCTCCGCGGCACCGAAAATCTGCTTTACGATCTTTACGACTACCCCGATGAGGTATATAATTTCACCAAGGAAGTCCGCCGCGAGGCGCGCGTTGCCTACGAAAAGCAGGTAGATTTCATCCGCAAGCACGATCTTCCCTTCATCACTTGGATGAATATTCCGTCGGAAAAGCCGTGGTATCCGATGCAGTGCGACTTCTGCTATATGATCTCGCCCACGCAGTTTGAAAGATTCGTTCTGCCCGAGCTTATCGATCAGGCATCATATCTTGAGCGTTCGGTCTATCACCTCGACGGCATCGGAGAGCTTCCGCATCTCGATATGATCCTTGACATTCCCGGATTGAACGGAATCCAATGGAACCCCGGCGCGGGAAAAGAGCCGCTTTGCGACGAAAAATGGTTCGACATTTTCAAAAAGATTCAGGACAAGGGCAAGAATATCATACTCCTCTGGGCGCTCGACGAAAAGCACGAGGATAAGATTGAGAAATTCTGCAAGACCGTCGATCCGACCGGCGTTTACCTCAGCGGTAACAGATTTTCATCCCCCGAAGCCGCCGAGAGAATGCTCGAAAACATCATCAAATGGTCAAAATAACACATAGAGGATACTTCACTATGAAAAACTACAAAATTGCCGTTATTGCGGGCGACGGAATAGGCCCCGAGGTCATTGCCGAGGGCGTTCGCGTGCTCGATCACGTTGCAAAGCTCGACGGAGGCTTTGAATTTGAATTTACGCACTTCCCTTGGGGATGCGATTATTATCTGCAGACGGGCAAAATGATGCCCGACGATGCTATCGAAACGCTGAAGCAGTATGACGCCATCTATCTCGGAGCTGTCGGAACCCCCGGCGTTCCCGATCACATATCTCTTTGGGATCTGCTGCTCAAGATCCGCCACGAGTTCGATCAGTACGTCAATCTCCGTCCCGTCAAGCTCCTTCGCGGTGCTCCCTGCCCACTCAAAGATACGAAATGCGAGGACATCGACATGATAGTCATCCGCGAAAACAGCGAGGGCGAATACGCCGGCGCGGGCGATTGGCTCTACCGCGGTCAGGAAAACGAGGTCGTTCTTCAGACGGGAGTTTTCTCGCGCAAGGGAACCGAAAGGATCATCCGCTATGCCTTTGAGCTTGCAAGAAAGGAAAAGAAGACTCTGACGAGCATTTCCAAGGGCAACGCGCTGAACTATTCAATGGTATTCTGGGACAGCGTATTTGCCGAAGTCGCGAAGGAATACCCCGACGTTAAGACCGCCTCTTACCTCGTCGACGCGGCAAGTATGTTCTTCGTCAAGGATCCCGCGAGATTTGAGGTCGTTGTTACTTCCAATCTTTTCGGAGATATCATCACCGACCTCGGCGCCGCCATCGCGGGCGGTATGGGACTTGCGGCGGGCGCGAATATCAATCCCGAAAGAAAATTCCCCTCGATGTTCGAGCCCATCCACGGCTCTGCCCCCGATATCGCGGGCAAGGGCATCGCAAATCCCCTCGCCTCCATCTGGTCGGCAAGCCAGATGCTTGATTTCTTCGGCTACGAAAATTGGGGCGCGCGCCTGATCGACGCCATCGAGCAACTGATGGTCGAAGGCAAAACCCTCACCTGCGACCTCGGCGGAACCGCCTCCACAAGCGAGGTCGGAGATGCGATTATTGAGATTTTGAAATAATAACTAAAAGCTATTACGGATATTCTTCAATCTCCCGGAAAAATTCCGCGAGATTGAATTGATTGCCCATAATACATAAAAGGAACTTTCTATGACTTACTCATAAAAAGTTCCTTTATTTTATTTCCTCGCTATTACTTCGCCCCAGCAAATAATCAAGCGAAACACCAAAATAATCCGCAAAGCGAATAAGAGTTTCATAATCCGCCTCGCGCTCCAAATTTTCATACCGCGAGATCGTATTCTGATTCATATTCAGATCGATTGCAAGCTTTAATTGCGATATATTCCGCTTTTTCCGCAATTCTTTGAGCCGAAATTCCATTTTTCTCTCCTTTTTTTACAAAAGACCTTGACATTATTATACCATTTTGGTATAATATAAATATCCCAATTTGGTATATTTGAAAGGAATACTAATTACTATGAAAAGAATTATTGCTCTACTTTGTACCGTAGTTTTGCTCTTCACGCTTTGCGCTTGTGGCGGTGAAAAACGAACCCCGAAAGAAAGACTTCCTGATGAAGTAACAGAATACATAAGTACAAATTACCGTATCAGAATTGGCGGATTTGTTAGCGAGCCTGTAAATGTAGACATTGCTTCCGTTGTAGAAACAAAAACTAATCAATGGGCAGTTTTAGGAACATATACGATCAAAATCGACAAGGAAATTATGTCAGCAAAATTTGGTTTGGTTGCAACATATAATGAAGAAGCAGATAAATTCACTTTCTCAAAAGAAGAATTTGACGATTTCAAATAATTAACCTTCACAGCCATTAATTATTGAATTAAAAAGGAGATATTATGAAAAAAGGCATAATATTTTTGCTTATAGCAATTCTATTAATTTCAACTTGTGCGTGCGATAGCGAAGAGCCCTCAAAAGTAATGACACCTAAAGATGCGGTTATTGACCGAGCAGAATGGGATGTTACTTTTACTTTAACCAATTATGGATGCAAGGCACCGAGGGCTCAAATTACTACTATTCAAGAAATTAGTGAAAATGAGTTTGTCTTCTATGGCACATATTCTGCTTTGGATGTATACAACCAAACTGTTTCAGGAACCTTTGAAGGAACAGGGAAATATAATCCGGAAACTGAAAGAGCATCGGTAGATGTTGAAATAGACTGATTTATATGCGGAGGACTATTTATGAAGTATTGCACTCATTGCGGAAAAGAATTGGTGGATGATGCCATTGTGTGCACCAACTGCGGTTGCGCAGCGAATGGGGTTGGCAACATCGGAGCCGCCAATTCATCCGCTGATATGCCCAATGTCGGCTTAAATTTACTTGGCTTTTTTATACCGATAGTTGGTTTGATTTTGTATTGCACAATGCAAGCTCAAACTCCTCGAAAAGCAAATCAAATAGGCTTGTTTTCACTAATAGGCTTTGTTGTTAATTTGTTCTTGATATTGATGATATATTTTATGTGAGGAGCATCATAAATGAAATATTGTGAAAAATGTGGAAATCAATTACTCGACGAAGCGGTTATGTGTCCAAAATGCGGACATACAATCGAAAAAATCATTACTCCTCAACAGCAAAAAGAAATTGCTAAATGGAGCATAATCTCTCCTTTGGCGCTACTTGGAGGTATTGCTATTTTAGTTATTGGCATACTACTTGCAATAGCGCAATATAACGGATATTAATTCTTCTGCAAAGAATCTAGTTTTGCATTGGTCCCTTTGCATTTCAATAGTTTTTACTCCAAAACAGCCACTCGCGCGAGTGGCTGTTTTTCCATATTCATAATGCCACATATTAAAATAAACGCTCAAATATTATTTTCCCACACAGTTGCAAAAATGCTCAATTTATGCTATAATAAACCCATAACAAAAAGGCGGTATAATTATGAAAAACTACTACGAATACCTTGAATTTAACGGAGCAGATCTTTTCACCGTAATCTGCCTTCCCGAGGAATCGGGAAAGTTTCCGACCGTTATCAGGCGCGATCCTTACGTTGACGCGGTTGAAAATTCAGCCGAGGACGAGATCGTCGATGCCTTTGCCGCGAGTGTGGAGAAATGGACCGAGCAGGGCTATGCCGTCGTTTATCAGCATTGCCGCGGCAGGGGTAAGAGCTCGGGCGATTGCATTCCCTACATTAACGAGCGCGAGGACGGACTTTTCCTACAGAATTGGGTTCGTCAGCAGACCTTCTATAACGGCGAGCTCTACCTCGTCGGCAACAGCTACAAATCAACCGTCCATCAGGTTACGGCACCCTTTGCGGACGACATCAAGGGCGCGGTGCTTGCCGTTCAGGACACCGAGCGCTACAACTGCAATTACCGCAACGGATTCTATAAAATAGGTCTCCACGGCGGCTGGTACGTGGGTATGTATAAGCGCAAGAGCATCCGCGAGAAGGCTTATAAGCCCGAAAGCTACAATATGCTCCCGCTGATCGACTTTTCAAAGACCGTTTTCGGCGAGAGCGTGCCGAGCTTTGACGACATTCTTCTCCATCCCGACCGAAACGATGATTTCTGGAACACCCGCGCGGGCGGATGCGATTCGCGCGGTGCGATGACGAACGCGAATATTCCGATCCTCGTCGTCACGGGATTTTACGACATCTACACGGGCGGTATGTTCGATCTGTGGAACGCCATCGCGCCCGAAACGAAGGCTAAATGCGCTCTGTTCGTTCATCCCTATGACCACGGCAACAACAAAAAGGGCGATCAGCCGATCGTCTTCGATGACGCTCCCTCGGGCGAAGACGTCTTGAATGATTTTTATATCCGCTGGATCAACTCGGTCAGAGGCAAAGAGGCGGCTCCCTTCGAGCCCGGAAAGGTCACGTATTACAAGCTCTTCGGCAACGAATGGTGCACCGACGATTTCGCCGCGCCCGAAAAGTCGATCACCTTTGCGCTTGGCGAGGGGGAGAAGACTTATACCTATAACCCCTACGCCCCCGCGAAATTCAAGGGCGGACTTTCGGCAAATTTCGGCGGCAACGCGTGGCAGCATAAGCCGAATATCCAACACGACGTTCTCTCCTTCTTCACGCCCGAGTTTGAGGAAGACACCTATGTCAAGGGCAAGATGACGGCAAAACTCCGCGTCCGCTCGGATTGCGAGGACACCTGCTTCTATATCCGCCTCAGTCTCTGCAAGGAGGAGGGATATTACGGTCTGCGCGACGATATCAATCAGATCTCGAATTTCGCGCCCGACTATAAGCCGGGTGACGAGATCGAGATGGATTTCTCCTTCGACGAGCACGCTTTCGTCATCAAAAAGGGAGAAAAGCTCCGCATCGACGTCTCATCTTCAGCTTTTCCGCTATACGTCCGCCACACCAACAACCGCGGACCTTACGCGCTCCAGACAACCGCCAAGATCGCGCATAATACCGTGATCTGCGATAAATCGAGCGTTACGCTTTTAGTTGAATAAATCGGAAATTCACCTTTCATTTTGCCGTAGGCAAATTATCATTCCGCGAAGCGGATTATCATTCGCCGCAGGCGACTATCATTCGCGCTTGCGCGACTGCCCCAGAGGAAAATGCTATGAAAACTTCAATCTACCGCGTCCCCGAGCGCATTTTTATGCTCGATTGCGCGAGAAAATACTACACTCCCGCGTGGATAAAGCGGCTCATTCTCGAAATTAAGAGCGCGGGCTTCAATGCGATCAGTATTCATTTTTCCGAGGATATGGGACTGCGACTTGAATCGAAGAGATACCCCTGGCTTGCGGGCGGCGACCACTCGCTTTGCGTTTACGGCGCGGCAAACGGTATGCCCGAAAACAACGGCAAATTCATCACGCAGGACGAAATGGCTGACATCGTCCGCTTCGCGCAGAGCGAGGGTATCGAGGTCATTCCCTCCTTCGACTCGCCCGGACATATGAACTACGCCGTCAAGAAATACAACGCGCAGACCGGCTCGAACATATCGAATTATTTCCACAAAAACGGCAAGGTTGCGATCGTTCAGGGCTCGAGCATCCCGAAGGAAGCGGCGCAGTACACTCACTCGCGCGGAATTGATATTTCGAACGCAGAGGCGGTCGAATTTGCTCGTAACCTTTACGCCGAGTATGGAGAATTCTTCTACTCTCTCGGCTGCAGAAAATTTGACATCGGCGGCGACGAGCTTCTCGGATTCGGCGAGACAATCGACGATTCGCTCTCAAAATGGCAGAATCTTGACCATTGGGAAGCGCACGCAAAGGCTCTGACGGGCAATCCCGATGCCGTTGCCTACGATGCTTTCATTCTTTATATGAACGACATCGTCGCACTCATGCGCTCGATCGGATACGAAAAGATACTGATGTGGAACGATGACGTCTACCGCGATTTTGATACGGGATGGAAGGGCGCGACCGAGCTTGACAGCTCGATCGACATTCAGTATTGGTCGCCGAAGGCAAACGGCGGCAAAAATGCGGTTTCGGTCTACCTTGAGCGCGGACACAAGGTATATAATTTCACAAGCTACTATACCTATTACGTCCTCGGCTTCGGTCAGCGAAGCGGCATCACACCCGATGCCCTCGCGGACGAATGGAACGCCTACGTCTTCGACCGCCAACATCCCGAAAACGATCCTCCCGCCCCCGATCCCCGCGTCCTCGGCGGCGGCTACTGCCTCTGGAGCGACTCCCCCGCGGCGGAAAACGAAGACGAGCTGCTTGAAAATCTCAAGCCGTATATCAGAGCTTGCGGGAAAAAGTTGAATTAATAATTATATTGCCTATTGACAAATACTAAAAACTATAGTTTAATAGCAATACAAACCCATTGAAAGGAGTACACCATGAAGCACACAAGAAGATTTTTGACAGTCCTACTTTGCCTCATTCTTTCTCTGTTTACTTCTTGTGATCACGGAGAAATCTCTGCTGAAACCACCGAGCCGCCCGAGACCTTCGAAATTGAAGAAGCCACGGACGCGCCCGCGGCATATTCGGAAGGATTGAAATACACCGATATCGGCGGCGTGTATGCCGTTTCTGGAATTGGTGAATGCAGCGACAGAGAGATCGTCATTCCCGCCGAATACAAAGATCTTCCCGTTACTGCCATAGCCGATAAAGCATTCTATAACCTCTCAAAAATCAGCTCGGTCACGATTCCTGCAAGCGTTAAAATGATAGGCAGCGAGGCATTTTACCGTTGTCTTTCGCTTAAAACCGTAAATCTTTCGGACGGGCTTGAGGAAATCGGTGATTCGGCTTTTAATGGATGTAATGCAATCAGAACACTCTCTGTTCCCGACAGCGTAAAAAGCATAGGAACAGCTGCTTTTCAAGATTGCACCAAGCTCAAAAGCATTACTTTGTCAAAGAACCTGACAGAAATTGCAGACGGACTTTTCCGAGGATGCAAAGCTCTCGAAGCGATCGAGATCCCCGAGGGTGTAACTTCGATAGGTAGCGGCGCGTTTGTTTCTTGCGAGCTTATTGAAACGATATCTCTCCCGCTTGGAGTAACCTTTATCGGTGACAATGCATTCTCTACCTGCTGGGCACTCAAATCCATCAATCTTCCTGACGGCATTACCGATATCGGTCGTAATGCATTCGCCTATGCCGCGATCGAATATATCACCCTCCCGAAGAATCTCAAATCGCTTTCAATCGGCATATTCACGGACTGCGATCAGCTTACTACCGTCGAGATACCCGACGGCGTGACCTTGATAGACTTTTACGCTTTCGAGGGCTGTGCCAAGCTCGACAGCGTTCATATCCCGAAAAGCGTGACGAGCATCAATGGAAGTATCTTCCGCGACTGCGGTAAAGCAGTGATTAATATTAATTATGACGGAACAATCGCAGAGTGGGATGCCATTGAGAAGCACAACGATTGGGCGAAAAAGACGTTAAACATAACCGTCCACTGTATCGGAGGAACGCTCACGGTTACGCCCGAAACTTCGCAATAAAACTTTTAAAGACCGCCATCGTGCGGTCTTTTTTCTTTATTTCCTTGCAATCCTTGCCGTTTTGTGATATAATATAAAAAATCCTATGCTCGCAAAGAAGAACAACTATGAAAAAGCTCATTCACGTTGGTGAATATAATAAAGAATTTAATAATCTATTGAATATCGATATTACTCAAACCCATATTTTTCGCTCTGTTGGACTGCAAACACATCTTATCAAAAGAAACCATCAGGATTGCTTACAATATTTAGACCGCATTTCCGATATTATAAACAATCCGGATTATATCGGAATCAACCCAAATGAAAAAGATTCGTCCATCGAATTGATAAAGCAATATGACGATAACGTTTTAATCGGCATTAAGGTAGATCATTCTGCGGATATTTTATACGTTTCAACTATGTATACAGTACAAAGCTCAAAATTAGAACGCAGAATTCACAGCGGAAGATTAATTAAATTCAAATAAAAAGTTTTCCAACCGCTTGACAATTTTATTTGTATATGGTATAATGTACTTGGAATGAGATTATACTTATTCCGTAAGCAACATTGAGGTCGGAAATGGTTCCCGACGCACTTCTTCCCGAAGTACCTGAGATGATGGATACACCGCCCATCCTTTGTTCTTACCGAAAGCCCCGAACGGGGCTTTTGTTTTTTATCTATAAGACCGTCGTTTTTGGCGGTCTTTATTTTTATATTTCCTTGCAATCCTCTCCATTTTATGCTATAATTATCTCAACAAACATTGGAGGTTCAACCATGTCAACCATCCGACTTATGACCCACAACATCTGGAACAGAGATAAAAATTCGCCCGCTTGGGAGGAAAAAGGCTTTGACTGCTCCGCCGAGGTGCGCGCGCCCTCGCTGCTCCGCGTCTGGCGCGAAACAATGCCCGACGTCATCGGCTGTCAGGAGGCGTCCGCGCTGATGGCTGATATTCTCAAAGAAGGAATGGCGCACGAACCCGTTAATTACACGCTCATCTGGGGTCGCTTCACGCCCATTTTCTACCGTGCCGACAAGCTCGAGCTCGTTGATTCGGAATTCTGCACCTATCCCGATCACATTGAGGGCTTTGAGGGCAAGTTCAACGACGTGCGCTCGAAGGCTTACAATATCGGCGTTTTCCGCGTGAAGGAAGACGGCAAGCTCTTCATTTTCGCCACCACTCACCTTTGGTGGAAGCATCAACCGACCGAAAAAACGCCCGTGCCGCTCCCTCCGAACTATCTTCCCTACTCGGACGAGGCGCGCGAGTATCAGATCGAAATGCTGACGACCGCGCTCGAGCGTTTCCGTGCGAAATACAACTGCCCCGCTTTCCTCGTCGGCGACCTCAACACGGGTTACGATTCGAAAGCCGTGCAGTCGGCGTTTGCCAAGGGCTTCCGCCACGCGCACGATATCGCTACCGACTACGCCGAGGAGGCTGTCGGCTATCACTATTGCTTCCCCGACGGATTCAAGACCTTTTACTCCGACCGCCCTTTCAAGACCGCCATTGACCACATTCTCGTCATCGGCGAGGAAGAGGGCTCGGTCAAGCGTTTCGAACGCTATTCGCCCGATTATTACTATCCGATTTCTGACCACTCGCCCGCTTACGTTGACATTGAACTTTAAGGAGGAAGAACAATGTATAATCCCAACTCTCTTGACACCATCTGCGCCGCGCTTGCTTACGCGCTCGGCATCGAAGCTCCGAGCGAGGCTGCGGCGGCGAACGCAGACCTTACCGCATATATCGACTCTGTTTTCGGCGGCGAAAAAGCCGACCGCGTTATAATGTATAATCCCGATGCGATCGCGCAGTGGATTTATGAAAAATACCCCGAGCTCTGCAAGGGTGCGAAGGCACGCACCGACGTCGAGATCCCTCTCTGCTCGGTCATGCCCTCGGTCACTCCCGTTTGCTTCGGTACGATGTATACGGGCGCACAGCCCGCCGTTCACGGCATACGCAAGTACGAAAAGCCAGTCATCAAGATCGATTCGCTCTTCGACGCCGCAATCCGCGCGGGCAAGAAGTGCGCGATCGTATCCTACGGCAAATCGAGCCTGAGCAACATCTTCCTTGAGCGCGATATGGACTATTTCCTCTTTCCCGAGGGCGGTGTCGATGCCGTCAACGCCAAGGCTGCCGAGCTGATAATGAAGGACGAGCACGACCTTATCGTCATCTACAACGGCAACTACGACTCCGTGATGCACAAGAAAGCTCCCGAGGGACTCGAGGCTCTCTGCGAGCTTCGCTCCAATGACCACGCCTTCTGCGAGTTCTGCGAGCTTGTCGAGCGTCACATGAGCCACAGAAACGTCCTTGTCGGCTTCGCGATGGATCACGGCTGTCACGAGATCGACGGCGAAAACGGCTCGCACGGTCTTGATATGGAAGAAGACCTCAACATCGTTCATCTCTACAAAGGATACAAGAAAAAATGAAGCTTTATCTCATAAGACACGGCGAGAGCGAGACAAATCTCGCAGGTCATTACACGGGTTGGTCGCAGGTCAATCTGACCGAAAAGGGTGTGCGCGATGCCGAGGGCATCAGACCGATACTTTCGGGTATCAAATTCGACAAGATCTATTCAAGCGACCTCATCCGCGCTATGAAGACCGCAGAAACCGCCATCCCCGGTTGCGTTTACGAAACCACCCCGCTTTTGCGTGAAATAAACCTCGGCTCTCTCGCTCACCAGCCCTTCCTGCCCGCCGATTCCGAAGAAAGAAAGCTGATTGTTGACGGCTTCACTGCATTCGGCGGTGAGAGCAACGCCGAGCTCCGCGCCCGCGCCACGGAATTTCTCGACAAAGTCAAGTCGCTCGAATGCGACACCGTTGCCGCATTCACACACGCGGGCATTTTGCGTACAACTCTCTCAATACTTTTTTCCGCAAACGTTAATACAACCAATTTTGTCTGCTCAAACTGCGCCATCGTCATTCTCGAGCTCAAAAACGGACGCTGGCTGCTAAACGGTCTTATAAATCCGCAGTAAGGAGAAAAACAATGGACTGGAACAATTATCTCTACCCCGAAAACGAACAGCCGCTTGACAGACTCGTCGAGGGTTACAGCAGAACAAGCATATTCAGAACTATCGGTTTCATCGGCGACAGCCTTTCCTCGGGCGAGTTTGAAACGCGCGACGAGGCGGGCAAGGCGCATTATCACGACCTCTACGACTACTCCTGGGGTCAGTTTATCGCGCGCAAGAACGGCCTCAAGGCTTATAATTTCTCCAAGGGCGGCATGACCGCAAAGGTGTATATTGAGTCCTTTGCCGAGTCCCGCGGCTTCTGGGACAAGGATAAGGCTTGTCAGGCGTACGTTATCGCTCTGGGAGTCAACGATCTCTACAACAAGAAGTGGGAGCTCGGCTCGATCGAGGACATCGACCTCTCGGATTGGCGCAATAACAAGGAAACCTTCGCCGGATATTACGGCGCGATCGTCAGCCGCTACAAGGAGATCAGCCCCGAGGCAAAATTCTTCTTCGTAACCTTCCCGCGCTCCGACAGAGCCGACCGCGAGGAGATAACCCACGCAATGATCGATCTGCTTTACAAAATGGCGGAGCTTTTCGATAACTCATACGTCATCGACCTCTACAAATACGGCCCGCTTTACGGCAAGGAATTCCACGAGCGTTTCTTCCTCCACGGCCACATGACCCCCGACGGATACCTCTTCACCGCCGAGCTCGTCGATTCCTATATCGACTACATAATCCGCCATAACCCGAAGGACTTCAAGCAGGTTGGGTTCATTAATTCGGGGATCAAGCACGATAAGTTATAATTATAAAGAATCCGAGCCACGGCTCGGATTCTTTCATTAATATCAACGGAATTTGTCAGCTATACTTCTCCATCAGCTCTCTCGCCCGCTCGACGTACTCCTTATATCTCTCATCATCGCGAGCCGAGTTGAACCATTCCCAACCCTTCGGAGCGATCATAGCGTTATAGAAGCGTGCGGGATTCATCAGATTGACAAACCACTCGCTGTCGTAGGCTTCGCGTGTGCCGTCGGGTAAGATAAGTACACTCTCCTCTCCCTTTTTGAGCTTGATGCCTCCGTAAATTTCGCTGTCGCCTACATCGAGAAGCGTACCGTCCGCGATCTTAAACCACCGAGGCGCAAGCTCGAACGCACGCTCGAGATAAGCGTAAGCCTCGTCCTTAAGCTCGGGCTTTTTGCATCCGAATGTAGTGCAAGCCGCCATAAAGTGCATATCGGCATAAACACCGAGCCACGCAGGAGCGATCTCGCCCTCATCGGTCAGGAGCATATTTTCTATCATCTTGATGCGGTATTTTGCCCACGCTCTGCCCCTCGGCGCGTATTTCCATGAGCGGCTGTTGCGCGAAAGGAAGTGAAGCATAAGCTGAAGATTGTTTGCGGCATTACGCAGACGCGCCTCGGGTAGTTTCTTTTCATCCCAGATCTGTTCCTCGATTACCTCGCGCTCGACGAATTCGTATTCCGTCACAGGAGCGGGGATATTGCGGATACCCGTCATATCCTCAAAGACGTTGATGCCGCCATCCTCGTTACGCATATAAGTGTATTCCACAGCGCCGTAGTATCCGTCCGTGAGGTTGACCGCCTCATAGAAGCGCACCATTCCGTCCTCAAAGGGCATATATCCTTTGCCGACACCCTCGTAGAACGAAAGCTCATAAACCGCGTTTTTCGTTCCGCTTGCGTATTCGTTGACAGTGCGGACGATGCCGATTCCCTCGGCAAAGTAGTATTCCTTGTTTCCTCCACGGTACGACCATCCGTCCCTCATACCGTCGATTTTGAGCGAGAGCTTGATACAATTATCAAACGTACCCGCCTTTGTAGTGATGATTCCGCCATCCTCGACGGATATCGTCGTCTTGATGTGCTTTTCACCGTATGAGTCATATTCTACAACGGGAGTTGCACCGATGACCCAAGTATCCGACCAAAGGCATTTGGTCGCATCCTGCAAAATACCGTACATATGGTTGAAGAGCAGACCGTCAACTGCATTCCCGGCGCTTCCGCGCTTGAGCTCAAACGAGAAGCGGCTGTCATAAGTCAGCGTATATTCGCCGTTTGATTCGTGCAGAGCCGACTTTTTGAAGAAATTCCAATGCCCCATGACTTTCGTATCGGGGTGCAGAGTATCATTGGTGTCAAGAATACGCCTGGCGACAGATGCGGCGACACGGCTGTGAAGCTTTTCCATCGGCGTGACTGCGAGTTTTTCGGTGAGATCGATCTGCCTATAAACGTCGCAAACGTGATAGTTACCCTTTTCGTCCTGCTTGAAATAGTTGTTCCTTACGTATTCGATCATCTCAAGCCATGATGACTCGTCGTAACCCAAGCGTTCGGCTTCGTTGTAACCCGAGATAATGGCGCTTTCTCCATCAAAGTGAGTGACCACGTATCGGTCAAGCGTTTTGAGATGTTCGGGCTTTGCGTCAAGTGAATATTCCCACTTGTTGCCGACAGCGAGAGGAAGAATACCCGAGCCGCCTTTTATTTCATAAGAGGTAAGGTAAGCCGTATCGATGATACCGTCGAGTCTGTTCTCGTATTTGACGATTCCGACGCCTTCCTTGTAATAAACTCTGAAATAGGTTGTGCCCTCCCAGCTTTTATAGACCTTCGACTCCCAGACTTGGCAGTCCTCAAAAACTCCTGCGGGAACTTCGACGTGCTCTTTGTCAGAAATATAGGTGAGAGTCGAGCCGTCGCTTGCCGTGTAGCTCTCGGCGACGGCAAGATCGGAGAAGAAATAACCGTCGCAAGCGCCCGCAGCTTCGAAAAGCTTACTGTCCATATTTGCGCCCGAATTCATCCAACCCGCGTCAAAGACGTCGTTATTCCAGAATCTTGGCTCACCGTCTATGATCTTCAGTTTGTTTGCGTTGACGTCGATGCGGTAATCATGTTTGTCCGCATCTCCGAATCCTTCTGCCATTCTATCAAGGAATATGAGCGCGTTTGATGCGAGAGCATGCACCATGTCGTCCGTACCGACGAGCGAGAGCGCCTTTCCGAAGGACTCACGGCTTTCCTCATATTTCTTATCCATCATATCTCTGTATCCGAGGCGGAAGTGGGCAAATGCAAGCGCACCGACGAAGCCCGCCTTCTCAAGCTCGGGGATCTGCTCGCCACGGATAAAGTCCGCGCGCTTGTCCGTGCTCTTCCCCGATGCCTCACGCAGTATGATAAACCGCATTATCTCATCATTTTTACCGATCAGTGCCGCTTCCTTGATGCGGGCGAAGAGTTCCTCGTTTTTCTTGCCGGGGAGCCACCACCAGCCGCGCGCGAGGACGTCGGCGAGGGCGTGGTACTTATCCTTGCATTCGGGAAGGTTTTCAACTTCGGCGAGCACCTCGGAATAGACCGACCCGAAGCCGCTTTTATCGTTTTTGATCTGCCAGAGCTCCAGCTCCTCGACCTTTTTCATTACTCTCTCTACGAGAGTGTCGTTTGCCTTTTCATTCATTGCACAAAGTTCCTTTCTCAATTTTCGTCTGCCCTCAAAGAGCTGTGATTTGACGGTGCCGACCGAAATTTGCATTTTTTCGGCTATCTCGGTAACCGAAAGCTCCTCGAAGTAGTGGAGCGTGATCACGCGCCGAACCCGCTCGGGGAGCGAGAGGACGGTGCGGTGAAGCTCCTCCTTTTCCTCGGAGATCGCGTAGAGTTCGGCGGGATCCTGCGAGTAGTCGGTGACGTCCGCGTACTTTTCAATATCCTCGATCGGTGCGAACGGGCGGTAACGGCGGACGGTGTTCTTCGCGCTGAACATTGCGATCTTGCATACCCAGGCGAGAAATTTTGAGGGTTCGGAGAGGCTATCGAGCTTCATCCACGCGGTGACGAATGCATCCTGCGAGGCATCCTCTGCCATAAAGCGATTGTGCGTAACCGAAGCCGCCGCACCGATGACGGCATTCTGATGTCGGAGCACAAGTGCTTCGAATGCTTCCCCGTCGCCCGCAAGCGTCAGCATCACGAGGGTTTCGTCATTTTGAGTCTTATAATTCAATTCGCGTTCTCCTTTCGGTTTATTCCTTTTTGAACGTTCATCTGTTAGTGTCAAGTAAACGTCCGCGGGTTGGATTGAGAGAGGAATTTTTTTATTTTTGTGCAAAAATATTATATCATATATTTTTGAGTTTGTCTATACGGGAATTTCGCGGAGCTCACTTTACAATCCCACCGTTTTATGCTATAATTATTCCAAACAATCGCCACAGGAGGACAGTATTATGTGGGATCAGAACAAAGAAAAGCTCGGTGTTACGGGTCACAGAGGATGTCAGAAATATATGCCCGAAAACACTCTTATATCCTTCCGCGAGGCGTTCAAGCTCGGCGTTGACGTGCTTGAATTTGATATTCAGCTCACACGCGACGACGTTATGATCGTTATGCACGACAGTATGGTCGACCGCACCACCGACGGCACGGGGTCTGTCTGGTTCAAGACGCTCGAAGAGGTAAAGGCTCTCGATGCGGGTGTTAAATTCGGTTTCCCCGGCGAGCGCGTGCCCACCTTTGAGGAGGCTCTTGAGTGCATCCGTGACGAAGCCCCCGCGCATATGGTGCTCAACGTTGAGATCAAGGAACAGCGTCCGCACGTTGTTGACGTAGCGATCGCGCTGCTCGAAAAATACGGTCTGCTTGAGCGTTCGGTAATTGCAAGCTTTGATGCACAGACTCTTCTCTACGTTCAGGATCACTATCCTCACGTTAAAACGCAAGGACAGCCGCCCGTCAAGATGAAGCACTACGATCCCCGCGTGCTCGACCGTATGTACGGTATGGGCGTGCCGATGAGTATGTCGGATGAGGAGATCGTGGCGCTTGTAAAAATGCTCGACGAGCGCGGCATTCAGGCTTGGGGCTACCACGCAGACTCCCGCGAGGCGGCAGAGCGTTGTATGAAATTCGGGTTCACCAACATCACCGCCAACGACCCGCACGAGCTTATCGCTTATCTTGACGAGATCGGAAGAAGAATTTACAAATAAAAAGAATCTCGGATATCTGATATGTTCAGATATCCGAGAATTTTTATTATATCGAATCAAAAACTCTGACGTAATCGACCTCGAAGACGTCGGGGAGGATTGCATCGAAGAGCTCGGGAACGGGATCGCCTGCGCAGCAGCCCTTATCGGTCGACTCGCCCGCTTCTCCGCTCTTCTTGAACACGCGGTTGTAGCCGTGACATTCGGTCGAGACGAGGATAAACTGCTCGACGCGCGAAACGGGGCATTCGGGAGCCATCTGGCGTCCGACGAGCTTACCGTCGGCGTAGAAGGTATATCCCTCGGGAGTCCAATCCACGGCGTAGCGATGCCAGCCGTCCTCGGTTTCCTCAAGGGGAAATTCGAAATGACCTGCCCATTCGCTTTCCGCGCCGTAACCGCCCCAGCCGTTGCCGCAGATCATAGTGCCGAATTTATGCTGACGGTAATTTTCCATAATATCGCACTCAACTCCCGCAACCTCGGGGTCGGGATGCGAACCGATGCCGGGTGCCTGAAGCCAGAAAGCGGCGTGCCAGCCGTCGCACTTGGGCAGACGGCATCTGATCTCGTAAAAGCCGTATTTATGCATAAACTTCGCGGGATCCTTCTTGCCGAATGACCAGAAGTTGCGCGAGGTCTCGTCGCGGGGATTGTCGAAGGTAAGTCCGCCCGTCTGCAGATGCGCGGAGCAGAAATCGTCGCCCTTGCGCAGAAGATTGATCTTCAGCGTTCCGTCGCTGACCTCGACGCCCTCTGTGGTGAAAGCGGGTGAACGGTAGCCCCAGAAATTGAGGCGGTAGTTCCACTTGCTCTCGTCGAGTGCCGCGCCGTCAAACTCATCGTTCCAGACGAGCTTCCAATTCTTATCAGAAGGAAGAATGCTCGGTGCGCGATCCTTTACCGCATCCGTCGCGGTCATATTGCAATCGGTTAAATTAACCTGCTGAAATGCCATTTTATCTTAAGAACATATATACGAAGTATCCAACGTACGCCGCGATCATGATCGCACCTTCTACGCGGGAGATCTTCTTGCCGGTAGCGGCGAAGCCGAGGGTGAGCGCGCTGACGCCGATAACAGCGATGGTGTCGATGATAGCGAGGATATCTACCGTCATGGGGGAGATAAGTGCGCTGAAGCCGAGGATGAATACGATATTGAAGATATTCGAGCCGATAGCGTTACCGAGTGCGAGGTCGCTCTCGCCCTTCTTAGCCGCAACCATAGAGGTTACAAGCTCGGGGAGGGACGTACCGATAGCAACGATGGTCATACCTACGAGGGTCTCGCTCATACCGAATTTCATTGCGATAGCGGATGCGCCTTCAACAACGAAGTTACCGCCGATGATGATGCAAGCAACACCGCCAACGATAGCGATCACGGACTTGAGGGGGGACATGATCTTAACGTCATCTTCCTCTTCAAGCTCACCTGCCTTGCGTGCCTTCATTGCCGCGCTGATCTGCCAGTACATATAGAATGCAAAGAGAGCGATAAGTACAAGACCTCCAACACGGGTAAGGGTATATGTATTTACGGTCTTATCACCGTTTGCAGGAATTGCAACACCTGCACCGAGGAAAAGCGAGCCGAGAAGTGCGAAGGTGCAAAGGATCGAGAAGGGGATCTCCTTCTTAACCGAGCCGGGCTGTACGCAAACGGGAACGATAAGTGCACTCGCGCCGAGAACGACGAGGGTATTGAAGATATTCGATCCGACTACGTTACTGATCGCGAGCGAGTTTGCGCCCTTGAGAGCCGAGCTGATCGAAACCGATGCCTCGGGAAGGCTTGTTCCGAGCGCAACGACGGTAAGACCGATAACGATGGTGGGAACCTTGAGAAGCTTTGCTACGCTCGAAGAACCTTCAACGAACCAGTCCGCGCCCTTGATAAGAGCCACGAAACCGCCGACGAGCGCAAGAATTGCGAGAAAAATGTTCATTTTTACCTGCTTTCCGCGATGTAGTCGCTTTTTTTCTTCATATTTTAATATTAACTTGAACATTATACTACAAAAACCGCAATTTGTCAACTGTAAAGCCGGATTTACATATCCGTGTATCATATTATTTACAAAATTATCAAATTCGCTTTTCTGCATACTCTTCGGTAACACAGATCGAATACAAAAATAAGGAGCCAAACGAGGCTCCTTATTTTCATATTAATTTAAATAATCGCGTATGCGCGGAGGATCATGTAGGTGAGGTAAACCACGTAAGTAGCCACGAACACGCCGCCCTCCCAGCGCTGGAATTTGAGCTTGGTTGCCGAAAATACAAGTCCGACAGCGGTAACTACGATTGCAAAGATAGTATCAATGATCGCCTCAGTACCGACGGTGATGGGGGAAACAAGGCAGCTGAAGCCGAGGATGAATATAACATTGAAGATATTCGATCCGATAACGTTGCCGAGCGCAATATCGCTCTCGCCCTTCTTTGCCGCAACCATGGAGGTAACGAGCTCGGGAAGCGATGTACCTACCGCAACGATAGTCATACCGACCAGAGTTTCGCTCATACCGAACTTATAAGCGATCGAGGTCGCGCCGCTTACTACCCAGTTACCGCCGAGAATGATCGCCGCGATGCCGATAACGATAAAGATAAGCGACTTGGGAAGCGAGATCTTTTTGCCGTCATCCTCTTCTTCGGCAGCACCTGCACGGCGTGCCTTGAGAGCCGCGCTGATCTGCCAATACATATAGAAAGCGAAGAGAGCGAGAAGAATAAGTCCCGCGATCCAGCCGAGGGTGAAGCCTTCCGCGTTCTTGCCGAGAAGAAGCGCGCCGAGAAGTGCGACTGTGCAAAGGATCGAGAAGGGGATCTCCTTCTTGACCGAGTCCTTCCCAACGCAAACGGGCATAATGAGCGCGCTCGCGCCGAGAACGACGAGAAGATTGAATATGTTAGAGCCGACTACGTTACTTACCGCAAGCTCATTTGCGCCCGCGATAGCCGAGCTGATCGACACCGATGCCTCAGGCATACTTGTTCCGAAAGCAACAACGGTAAGACCGATGATGATTGAGGGGACCTTGAGAAGCTTCGCAACGCTTGAAGAACCGTCAACGAAAAGATCCGCTCCCTTGATAAGACAAACAAAGCCGACGATGAGCAGCACGTAAGGAGAAATGATGCTCCAGATGTTCAAAATTGTTTCCATTTTTACCTTCTTTCTGCGAAAATGTGCATGTTTTCTTCCTATTTATATATGTGATAAATAGGAAGCTCACATATTATACTACAAAGCCTCCGAAATGTCAAGTGGGATTTGCATATTTGTTCTCTTTTGCTGAAAAAAATTGCAAATAAATAAGCACCCGATCATTCGGGTGCTGTAGTTTCAGTGTTATGCCGACTTAGTCGGCGTGTTATTTTTGCTGCGCAAAAGTGTTATTGCTTCACTGCGTTACGCAGTGATATTTTATTCGCCAAAAACCTCGCGAAGCGAATACCACTCGGCGCAAGCCGAATAAAACTGCAAAGCAATAAAACTCGCCGAAGGCGAATAAAACTGCGTCACACGCTTAAGCGTGTGACGCAACTCTGCCTATAAGCCGGGTTCTGTCGTGGACGACCATCTGTCTTTGCTATGTGTCACCACATAGCTCCGAGGTTTCCCTCATGCCACCCGGGAGTATGTGTCGGGCAAACGACTCCCATACGGTGTTGCTTCGGATAGGGTTTACAGCGGACCTATGTTACCATAGGAACTGGTGAGCTCTTACCTCGCCTTTCCATCCTTACCCGCATGCGCGGGCGGTTTATTTCTGTTGCACTTTCCCGGCAGTCACCTGCGGCTGACGTTATCAGCTATCCTGCCCTGCGAAGCCCGGACTTTCCTCACGGTAATACCTTTCGGCACCATACCGCGCGGCCGTCCGGCAGAGTTGCTTACATATTATAACACACCCCGCTCACTTTGTCAACGAAAAAAGCTCCATTTTTACCATATTACAAAATAAATTAACAAATAGGTCTTGACAAATCTCAAAATGTATGATATTATATAATATGCATTTTTGCGTATCGAATTTCCCCGCTTTGGAGGGATATCGAAGTGGTCATAACGAGGCGGTCTTGAAAACCGTTTGGGCGAAAGCCCACAAGGGTTCGAATCCCTTTCCCTCCGCCATTTTTTGCTTTTTATTCGATAGGCAAATATAATTCTGTAAGGAGGTTTGCATCAATGACAGGTCTTGAGATTACCTTTGGTATCATTCTCATCGTATTCGCTCTTTTCCTTGTAGTGGCTGTTCTTCTTCAGTCTTCCAAGGACGGAGGCATGGGCGTTATTTCCGGCGCGGCTGAGTCCTTCCTCGGCAAGGACAGAAACTCCCGCCTCGATAAGCTTCTCAACAAGCTCACTCCCATCATCGCAGGCGTTTTCGCAGTAATCGTTCTTGTGATGTACCTTATCGTTGCATAATCAAACTCAACGCAGAAAAACCCGCGCAGACGCGCGGGTTTTTCTTTGCTGTGAAAAGTGTAAAGTTGAGGAGAATTTCCTCAGCCCTGCCATTCTCAGTGCTTTTTTCTGGGAATCAGCGCAATAACAACGAGTATGATCGCCACAACGACTATAACCGCGATGATTGCGCCGAGGATACCGCCGCCCTCTTCTTCCGCCATTCCCGTATCGGTGCCGTCGGGAGACGTTGTGGTAGCGGGACGCGCGGTGGTAGTTGCGGGGGGAGTAGTTGTCGTGGGAGTTTCACTTGTCATCGAGGGGGTGCGCGAGCTGTCGTTAGGTGTCACGACGTCAGAGTCAACGTTTCCTCCCTCCGGCAGAGGGAGCGCTGAGGTTCCGTTTTCATCGGGGATGACGTCGCTCATCATAGGCATGCCGGTATCGGTAGCGGCATATACGCCGATTGCGACGAATGCGAGAAGCGACAGTGCGATCGAAAGCGCGGTCAATACCGAGCCGCCGACGGCGCAGATTCTTTTGGTTCTTTCTTTCATTTGTAAGTTCCTTCCTTATATATAAGGGATATAAATGGGTTTTGTTTCCCACCTTATTTTGTCACGAATTGAGAAATTTATGTACGAATGCTGATTTTATCAAAAAAATATCCGAAAACGCAAAAAATATTCGGGAAAACTATTGACTTTTTTTCATAAAAGTAGTATAATATTTTTACCTCTGTTGGCAGAGGCTCTTTTTTCGTGTGCTTTTTACGAAAAAAGAGTGGACAAGACTCGCACCACAGGCCCTGTCCGCGCCGGCAAGAGGGAGGTACACCGACCGCACCAAGAAGCGGTCAAATAAACTATCACAGGAGGTGCCGACAATATGGCTAATGATTCCAGAGTCAAGGTTACTCTCGCATGCACCGAGTGCAAGCAGAGAAACTACGACACAAAAAAGAACAAGAAGAATACGCCCGACAGACTTGAGCTGAAGAAGTATTGCAAATTCTGCCGTAAGCACACTCTTCACAGAGAAACCAAGTAAGGGGGACGCTATGAAGACATCAAAGATCCTTGCGGTTATCCTTGCCGCAATGCTGATGCTCACACTCCTTACCGCTAACGTCTTTGCCGATGAAGTCACCGGTGAGTCCGCTGAAACAACCGCAGAGGTTGCAGGCGACGTAACCGAGGCTCCCGCAGAGGAAACCACCGCACCTGCAGATGACGATCACGACCACGAGGGTGAAAGTGAAGACGAGCATGATCACACCATCAACTGGGTTGACATTATCGTTTCCGCATCCATCATCGTTCTCGGTGTAGCTGCATTCGTAATCTGCTACTTTGCTATTCCTTCCTTCCAGGCTAAGGTAAAGAAGTTTATCAGCGACTATAAGAGTGAGCTGAAAAAGGTAACCTGGTCCTCTAAAGAGGACGTCCGCCGTAATACTATCACAGTTATTGTAGTTATTATCGCACTTGTAATCGTTATCGCATTACTTGACATCATCTTCTCGGGCGGCATTGAGGCTCTCAGCCATCTGATCTGATTATGAGCGATATTAATGAAATGAATGTCGGTGTGCGTTGGTATGTGGTGCATACGTACTCCGGATATGAAAACAAGGTTATGGCAAATATCCAGAAGATCGTTGAAAACCGCGGTCTCGGAGACTTGATCTTTGAGGCAAAGATTCCGGTTGAGACAGTTCTGGAGAAGAAGGGTGACGTGGAAAAAGAGGTTGAGTACAAGCTCTTCCCCGGATACGTTCTCGTCAAGATGATCATGAACGACGAATCCTGGCACGCAGTAAGAAACATTACGGGCGTTACCGGCTTCGTAGGCCCCGGATCAAAACCCACACCCCTTTCCGATAAAGAGGTTGAAGACCTCAATATCGAAGAAAAGAAAGCTCCCCGTCTCGCAGTCGGCGTTGGAGACGAGGTCACCATCAAGGGTGGTCTGTTCGATGGCTACACTGGCACCGTACAGTCCATTTCGGATGAAACCAAGAAGATCACCGTCCTCGTTAAGAGAGGTCGCCGTGATATGCCGGTAGAGTTTGACGCCGCAAACGTAATTCCGGTTTAAAATTAGTGGGAGGAAGAAAAATTTCTGAATTCTTCCGCCAAAAACCACATGGAGGTATTTATTTATGGGAAAGAAAGTATTGGGCTATATTAAGCTTCAGCTGCCCGCCGGTAAAGCAACTCCTCAGCCCCCCGTAGGTCCCGCACTCGGTCAGTACGGTGTTGCAATTCCGGTATTCACTAAGGAATTTAACGAAAGAACCAAGAACGACATCGGTCTCATCATCCCTGTAGTTATTACTGTATATGCAGACCGTTCCTTCACCTTTATCACCAAGACTCCCCCCGCACCTGTTCTTATTCTCAAGGCTGCAGGCATTGAGAGCGGCTCCGCAAAGCCCAACAAGACCAAGGTTGCTCATCTTACCAAGGATCAGGTAAGAAAGATCGCAGAGACCAAGATGCCCGACCTCAACGCTGCTTCCATCGAGGCTGCAATGAGCATGATCGCAGGAACCGCACGTTCCATGGGTATCACCGTAGAAGACTAAGAGGAGGTAAGTTAAAATGGCTAAAATGGGTAAGAAGTATGTAGATAGTGCTAAGCTCATCGACCGTTCGAAGGCTTACGATCCCTCTGAGGCTATGGCTCTCGTTTGCCAGACCGCAAAGGCTAAGTTCGACGAGACCGTTGAGATCCACATCCGCCTCGGCGTTGACTCCCGTCACGCTGACCAGCAGGTTCGTGGTGCCGTAGTTCTTCCTAACGGTACCGGTAAGACCGTTAAGACTCTCGTATTCGTTAAGGATCCCGCTAAGATCGAGGCTGCTACTGCTGCAGGCGCAGACTACGTTGGCGGCGCAGAGCTTGTTGAGAAGATCACCAAGGAAAACTGGTTCGACTTCGACGTTGTAATCGCATCCCCTGACATGATGGGCGTTATCGGCCGTCTCGGTAAGGTTCTCGGTCCTAAGGGACTTATGCCTTCCCCCAAGAACGGTACCGTTACTCCCGACGTTGCTCGTGCAGTAAACGAGGCAAAGGCAGGTAAGATCGAGTACCGTCTTGACAAGACCAACATCATCCACTGCCCTCTTGGCAAGGTTTCCTTCGGCCAGGAGAAGCTCCAGGAGAACTTCGACGCACTCGTTGGCGCAGTTATCAAGGCAAAGCCCGCTGCTGCTAAGGGTCAGTACATCAAGAGCTGCGTAATCGCATCCACGATGGGCCCCGGCGTTAAGATCAACCAGGCTAAGCTTGGCTAATAAACAAATAGACCGCTTCGGCGGTCTTTTTGTTTAGGTAAGAGGTAATAGTGAAAAGTGAAGAAGTAAGGTAAATTTCCGAGCCGATGGCTCGGAAATTTTCGATTTTAGAAAAAGCTAACGACAAACATCAGCGGGAAAGTTTTTGAGGTTTCTTAAGGAACTTTTTTCAAAAAGTTCCTTAAGTCGACCGCCGCAGCGGGCGAAATCCCCCTTGCGCGTCAAAATGGCGGCGCCCCGCCGACATTTTGGGAGGAGTAAAATCTCCCCACGGGGAGATTTTTGCTCCTTCTCCCCTGATGAACTATATTATATAGCCCAACCAAACCAATATGCACAAACAAAATTATCACCGTAGGGGATGGCGCCCTCGACGTCCCGGGCAGATCGGAGGTTGATATGTGATTAAGTCCGGGAGTTGCGCCGTGCGCGGCGCGCGATATGCTCGCTTTGCGAGCGCGATATATCCTTCGGATACGATATATCGGCTTTGCCGATACGATATATTTCGCTTTGCGAAACGTAAAGGTAGAAATTTGCCGAGGCAAATTTCAATTATAATAAAATAGGCTCAGAGAGTTCGCGAACTAAGAAGAAGCCCCTCCCCCTTGCGGGAGGGGTTGGGGTGGGTAGTCAGCACCGCGCGAAAGGTTTCGGCTGAAGCAAAATCAAGGACGAAATATATCACTGCAATAAGATCGGGGCAGATACAAGACCGTGCCCCGTTTTTTGTTATGCAGGGATTATTTAATCGTCAATAGTCATAAAGCCTATCGGCGTGACGTAAGTGACGTCTTCCCTTGCCTCCAGTATTTTTGCCTTTTGTTCAAGCTCATACAATGATGAGACTCTTTGAAAATATACTCGCCAACAATACTCGCCATTTTTCATCGACGGATTATCTTTTTCTAAGTAAACGCAACCTATATCGCTGAAATCGTTAACGGTCATAACGCCCATCTTGGTCCTTACCGTCAGGCGATTGAGGTACGCTCCCACCTCACGGTCCTTGTTATTCGCAGTCTTCAAGGCTTCTATGAAATACCTTTCAGCCGTCGCATATATCCCCTTTACATGTCCGAGCGGTTTATAAAGATCTCCGTCCTCGACAGTCGAATCAAATTCCTCAACGAAATCGTCCTCATAAATGTAATAACATTTATCCGACGCACCGTTGAAACCGATGATATAATATGCCTTTTCGTTGGCGGTACGGTCAAGTCCCGTGACGTACTCCGCATCGGTTAGCAGCTTATATAATCTATAACCGGAATCAGCCTTTGCTTTGACGTACGCGCTGTGCGGCTCACTCGAATAAATGGAGCAAAAATAACCGTTCGATTGACTTCGGACGTTGAAAAGCTCCACTATCTTTTGGTACAGTCCATTCGCGTTGCCGAGGCTGTCGTAGTATTCCGACTCGGCGGATCTTTGCGCCGTGTTATCGTTTCCAGTCACGCGGTATTGGTATTTACGTCCGGTTTCGGGATCAAGATCGGATAGCTTCCCGCCCTTGAGATCATAACGCTCAAATGAAACGACCACGTAAGGATCAGACATTATGCTGTCGATAACTTGCTCGTCATATTCGTATTCCCTCATATACGCAAACAGCTCGTTTGCGGGCGCGCCGTCCATCTTGAAAGAGTCAAGAAGCTCATTATCACCGGTATACGCCTCAACGGCACAAACGATGCGCACTCCGTCAAGCTCAATATCACCGATCAGCGCACCGTCCCCGATGCCCGCGCAGGCGGCGAGGGAGAAGATCATCAGCGTGACGATCAGTAATGAAAACAGTTTTTTCAGATCATGCATCATTTTCTCACCAATCAAACGACATTACATAATTGAATTCCACCGAAGTTATTTCACTGCGCGACTTGAGTTTGGATGCGATATCGCGTATCTCATCCTCCGAACAGCTATCGAAGGTAAAGGTCCACCATTGGTCGCCCTTCTTATCATCATAAATCAAACGTCTGACACCGATGCAGCCGAGATCTTCAAAATCCGAAGCATCAAAGCTATATATCGCATTCGCACACACAATAAGCGTATCAAAGGCAAATCCCGCGGCGGATTCGGCTTTTGAGATATCTTCTTTTGCCTCGTTCATAAGCTTAATCACTTGATCGTAGATGCCCTCGATTTTCCCGATAGGAAATCCATCCACCTCCGGCGACCACGTTGAATCCGGATGAAAATTCTCGACAACATAATAATCGTCGGTGTAGATTTTCACATCATTGAAAATTCCCACGTTGCTGTCAACGTCAATTCTGTCCGGGAAATCAAGTAATACGTAACTATCCGAAGAAGTAATTCCGGCAGAGTTATTGTACTCGCCAGTCATAATAAGCTCCATCAGCTCGCTCATATCTGCAACGGGAACTCTTGCTCGATACGTACCGTTTCCCTTGTCATCATAACAAGTCAGAACGCAATCCGTTTCCGCTTCAACCGCATCGGGAATGGAAGGCTCGGCGGTTGTCTGTGCCTCATTCGACAATGCCCCGTCCCCGATGCCCTCGCAGGAAGCGAGGACAAGCGGGAGCAGGAGTGCTATAATTAATAAAGGTATAAATTTTCTTGTAGTCATAGCGATCACCCGTTACGACGCAAGCTTGAAGCAATATTCGCGTGCAGTCGTGAGTGCGGCAAGCTCGTCGGCGGTGACGTAGAAAACTACGACACCGTTTTCGTTGACCTCGATATAGCGGACATAGGGCGCGAATTCGGCGTAGATCTCGGAGGCGTCGCGGTAGAGGTTCGAGCGCATGATTTCGATAGTTTCGTTCAGCTCGACCGTACCAAGATCGAAGCGTGCGGCGTCGAAATAGCCGTCCCAGAGGTAATCGGTGACCATTGCCTCACCGCAGATGGCGATCGCCGTCTGCATTTTTGCGGGATCTGCGGATGCCGCTTCAAGTGCCGCGCGGTACGCGGGGCGTTTTGCCGCCTCGGAGAAAAGCTCAAGGTAACTCGCCTCGTAGTTTGAGCGGTCAATCATCTCGATGAATGCTGCGGGCTCGGCGGTGATGGCAAAGAGAACGTCCTTATTGCCCTCGTTTTTCGCAAGCTCTTGTGCAAGCTTATTCGAAACGAGCTTTCCGCGCCATTCTGTAACGGTCGGGATCTGTGCGAAGGTTAAATCGTACTTGCTTGCCTTCGAGAATTTCACGCCGCCGATACCTTGGATCGCAAGGAGCTCTCCCTCGGTGACGAAGATGATAAAGGAATCGTCTTCCTCAACAAATTCAATGCCGAAATCGTTCAAAGCCTTGCGGATCGCGGGGGCAAGACCCTTCCAATAGCCGTTTTTGATATTGGCGCACTCGTTCCAAAGACTTTCCGCCTTTCTCATAAGCGAATCGACGTCCTTATTGAGCAGAGCCGCCTCGAGCTCACCGCTTGCGAAATACTTATAGATCTCGTCGAGATTGTACTTATCCTTGTTTGCCTCGTAGAGCGCGTTGATATCGAAATCGTTCTTAAACTGCGCGTAGACGTCAGCGAGCGCGGAAAGGTCCTCCGCCTCTGCCTTCGACATCCAATATGCAACCTCGCGCTCAATATATTCCTCGCTCATATAGAGGTTGGGCGAGACGTCAAGCTTAAGTGCCCAGATGCGGTCGGGATCGTTGCTCTCGACCATACTGTCATAAAGCTCGCGGTCAAGCTCGAGCTCGTTTACCACGGCGTATTCGCCTGCGGGGGCACCACCGACCTGAATCTCAACCGAGGGGTAACTACCGCTTCCGTAGAGCGTGCCGGACGTGACCTGCAGAGTTGTGGTGACGTTTCTGATGACGGTCGCGTCCTCGGGAGGCAGGAGCGAGATCGGTCCTTTACCGCCCGTACGCGAGAGTGCCGCACCGATACCGCCGACGAGAAGCGCGACGGCGAGTGTTGCCGCGATAAGTGCAACGGTGAGCTTACGTCGGGTCACTCCGCCCCCACTTCTCTTCTTCGGTTCAAGAGCATCGGCGATGACGTCTTCGTCAAGCATACCGATCGCCTGATTCATTTTTTCCTTGTTCATACTTGAAAACCCTCCTTATTTAGATAGATACGAAGTTTTTGTCTCATTCTGAAAAGCATGGATTTGATCTTTCCGACGCTGAAGCCCTCGTCAGCCGAAATCTTCTCAAGCGGTTCGAGGGAGAAGTAATGACGGATGAAAACGCGTCTTTCATCGTCGCTCACTCCTCGCAGAAATTCCGAGATGAGCTTCGCCAACTCCTCGGCGCTTCGATCCTCCTCGACTCCGATCAGCTCCGCAAGCTCCTCCGTCGGCAGGAGCACCGCGCGGCGCTTTTGCGCGTTCATATACTCGAGCCGCCTCAAAGCGTGGTTTCGCGCGATCTTTGCAGCGTAAGCCGAAAGGCGGCGCGGACGCTCGGGCGGGATCGAATTCCAAAGCGAGAGGTAGGTGTCGTTCTCGCATTCCTCGGCGTCGAGGTCGTTTCCGAGGACCGTCCTCGTGATTTTTCTGCAAAGCGCGCCGTATTTCGCCGAGAACTCTCGGAGTGCGCGCTCGTCCCGCGCGAAAAACAGCTCGATAATCTTCTTGTCGTCCAAAATCTCACATCCTTTGCTTCGGTTTCACCCTATAAGACCGAAAAACTCGGGGAAGGTTTCACTTTTTTTGAAAAATTCACAAATTTTTTTGAAGTTTTTTGAAAGGTAAATTTTCGCCTTAGCGAAAATTTACCTTCCTATATTATTCGAGGCTGAGCGCACGTGTCACTCAGCCTCGTTTATTCAATTACGAATATTTATCGGTCGCGTTGATAGCTACGCCGGAGATTACCTTGCCTGCATCCTCGGCTACCTTCTTGGTGAAGGAGCGGAGAACTCGGAACTCGCCGTCGCCGTCGTTGACCGTGATCATCGCCTGACGCTCGGAGTAGTTATAATACTTATACTCGTATACGACGTTCTTCTTGGTGTCGGGATCCACATAGGTGGTCTCGACCTTGATGCGGACGTCGTAGTTCGCGCGGTTCGCGAGAATTGCATTGACCTCTTCCTCGGTCAGACCGTTGGTTCCGTCGTGAACACTTCCCTGCTTCGATGCGTAAAGGAGCGCCGAGAAGAACTTACGGAAGTTCGACATACCGTAGCGCAGATACTCCTTGACGAGCGCGCCGTCGTGTGTCTGGATACGGATCTGGTTTGCGGTAACGTAGATCTGATAATCGGTGGTGTCGATATAGCCCTGAAGAGCTACTACTTCCTCGTCGCGGTTATTAGTGTCGTAATAGCCGCCCGTGATGTTGACACGCTCACCTGCCGAGTTATAAGCCTTGACAGTCTCGTGGTCGATGACCCAGGTGAAGCCCTTCTTATCGACAACGGTAAGCTGCGAGATCGCATCCATAGTGTTGCCCTCGGAATCGTATGCGTGGATCGTCATCTTATCCGAGGTGATGGTGCCCTTATTCTTGGCATCCGCGGAGTAGGTGGGATTCGACATAGAATCAGACTGCGAGTTGTCAAGCTCGAAGGTGTAGAGCTTGCCGTCGTACTCGACCTCGATCTTATTCGCCCACGCGAGGTTCATCGAGAAGTAGAGGTCGTTTACCCAGTCATTTCTCGTATAACTAAGGAAGGGAAGCTTGGAGCGGTCGACCTCAACGATGATATCGTAGATACCCGAGGTCATATAGCGAGTGCCGTTTTCGGTCTCTGCGCTGATGAAGATAAGGTGCTCGTACTTGCCCTGGAAATCGAAATAGATAACGTATTCGGGCTCGTAGAGACCGTAGGTCTTCAGATCCTCCTCGGTAATGCCGAGCTTGACGACGCCGAGAGTGGACATCGTGTAGAAGGACTGGAGAGTAGTGTCGATCGCGTTATCGTTAGCGACGTAACCCTCGGGGTATGCGAGAATATAGGGAGTGTTCGCGTAGAAGGTACCCGTTCTCTCTTCAAGATCCCAATAGGTGAAGGACACGATGGGATCGAGATCGAGCTTATCAAGCTCCTCGTCGGTGATGTCCTCGGGGATGGAGTTAAATTTATCACCCTCCCAAAGAGCGAAGGAACGGACGTCGAAGTAGTTGTTGAGCTCCATGGGATAGGTTACCATAGGAGTTACGAATTCCTCGATCGGAACGTGAAGCACGCTCTCGATGCTGTCGTAGGTCTGTCCGTCGTACATACCGAGGTATGAGCCGTCGATGCTGTAATTCATTACGTATACGGCATCGCGGTTGGTCAGCTTAACGTAGTATCCCGTATTCGAGGGAACTGCGTCGCCGATATAAACGGTGTGGGAATTACCGTTGAGGTCGGTAATTCTGTACCAATAGGGCTCGTAATTGTACTCGTTGCCGTTTTCGTCGATTCTGACCTCGGGAGCAAGTCCGTATTCGGTGTAAAGACCGTTTTCGTCCTTGATGGGATCTTCGATCTTTCTCGTCGAGAGTGAATATCCGCAGGAAACTGCAAGCGAGGAGAACATAACCTGAGAATAGGGAGTGCCCTCGAAGCCCTTGATCTGGAAATCGCCGTCCTTGTCGACGTAGAAGGTGAACGAGCCGTGCGCGTTGTGGACCTCGATCTTGTCGATATCAGCCTGCTTGATCTGCTTGAACATCTGAATTCTGTCAGAAACGCCGACTTCCTCACCCTCGACGGTATCGATTACCGAATAAACGGTATTAATACCCGTTTCGGGATCGACCTCGACCTCTGTACCGAGCGCGGTCACGTAGATATAAATGTTATTGGAGGTATCCGCGGAAACCGAAAGGTCGAGCGTGTCGCCCTTATCGTCACACATAACGTAGATACCGTTTTTCTGCTTGATCTGATACTTTGCACCGTCGTAATCCTCGAAATATACGATATTTACGATATAATCGACTACGATGAATGCGGCGATGAGCAGAACGGTAAGCACGGCGAGCGCGATTATCCAGTTTCTCTGCATCTTTGCCACCGAACGGCGGCGGCGAAGACGCGCGGTGCTCTCGTTTAATGCCTTGCCGTTCGTCATCTGTACTTTCTCCTTACGAGAACGTAAACGCCTGCGATGGCGGTGATGAGGGTGGGAGCAACGATGAGAGTAATGGTGTATCTGTTAGCTCTTGCGGTGGTGAGAGTCTCGATGGTGGTCGATGCGAAGGGCTTGAGATCAAGTCCGACGGGGATGAACTCACGTCCGGTTGCGCGGAGTGCGCTGAGCATAAGGTCGGTGTTACCGTAGGTGTTCGAGAGAAGGAGAGTGCTCGAGAGGAACTCGGTCGAGCCGCAAGCGAGAACATAGGAGTAATCCTCGTTTTCGTTATCTACCATTCTCGATTCACGGGTGATGGTCATAAGCTTGAGAGGATCCTGCTCTGTTGCCTGACCTACAACGGTGGTGTCAACGATCTCGGTAGCGGTGAAGGGAGACACGAATACGTCGAACATCGAACGGGATACGCCGTCCTTATAGTAAGAGCCGTAGCTGAAGGTGTAGGACTTGTCCTCCTGATCCTCGTACCATACGGTCTCGTAGGTATCGGAATAGGAGATCGCCATAGCGTTCTTGAAGATGACCTTAGGAGGATAGGTGGTTCTCATATCCTTGTGGAGAGAAGCACCGAGACCGTCGGTCGCGTAGGTACCAACGAGGGTCAGACCGTCCTCGGTGAGCGAGTTGTTGTAATCGCGTACGGTGGTTCCGAGTACGTTGCCCATATTGTCGGTATGGCGGTTGAACTTAACACCCCACTCCTCGAGGTATTCCTCGAGATTGGGAAGAACGGGAGTGGTCGGGTTGATGAATACCATAAGCGCGTTGGTGCCGTCAAGGAAGCGGTCGAGCTTCTCGATCTCGGAGATAGTGGAAACGCCGTCCGAAACAAGGAAGTCGTCCTGGGGATCGTAAACGACCATAAGGCGGCAATCCTCGGGGATCTCCTGATGAGCAAGGTCGATGAGCTCTACCTTATAACCGCCGTCCTCGAGAAGACCGATCATATACTGAGTCTCTGCAAGAGCGGTATTGGTCATAAAGGGCTCGCCGTGGTTGACGGTGATGCAAGCGATGGGAGATTCAGCCTGAGTTACTGCGAGAATACCCGAAACGAGCTTCTTCTCGCCCTGATATGCCCAGGGAGTCTCGGAGTTGGTTTCGTTGAATACGAACATAGATCTGAGCGCGTAAACGCGGAATTCGGTGCCCGAGTAAACGATAACGTCGGTCGAATAGATCGAGTCCTTGGAGTTGGTCTTGAACTTGTTGACCGCAGAGGGCTCGCGCCAGATGTTGACGGTATCAACGTGGATATAGTCGTTCTGCTCCGCAAGACCGAGAGCGGTCTTGTAGATCATCTTGCTGTAATATTCGTTTTCGATATTGTCGGGATCGTCACAGAAAAGGATGTGAACGTCCTTATCGATGTTTGCAACCGCTTCGACCGCTACGTCGGAGAGAGTATAGATCTCGTCGCGGGTGAGGTCGGTGTACCAGAGGTACTTATCAGCGAGAAGCTTGAAAATACCGTTGAAGAGGATGACGGCTACGATGATAACGCAGGTCATCGCTACGGAAAGGCTTCCGTACTTGAGCTTACGGGAGGAGAGTGCAGAATTCTTCATTTATCGTTCCTCACTTTCTCTTAAGCCCAACGGCGACGCTCGTAAACGCGCACCGTGAGATAGATTGCGATAAAGGTCATGGATACGTAGTAAAGCATTGCAGACCAGTCGAGAATACCGTACTGGAGATTGGTGAAGCGCGAAACGACACTGATCCAGTCGATAACGTAGCGGACTGCATAGTTGTTGATAAGTCTGGTGCCCGCTTCCTCTGTTCCTACGTTATTGAGGATATTGAGGATGAGCATTATTGCGAGAACTGCGATGGTAACGACAGCCGCGGAGAGCTGGTTTTCGGTCATCGAGGAGATGAGGATACCGATCGCGACGAATACCGCGCCGACGAGGAGCACACCGAGGAGGGAGCCTACGATCTCGGGGGTAACGGGGCCCTTGATGGTCAGACCGTCGGGGTCTGCGGCGGTTTCTTCCTTACCGATAATGTAAAGAGGAATAAGGTTGATGCAGGAAACGAGAAGGCTGCCGCCGTAGATGGTCATAGCGGCAAGATATTTGCCGAGAACCATACCCGTGATCGAAACGGGCGCGGTCAGGAGCATCTGCTCGGTGCGCATTTTACGCTCCTCGGAGAAGGTTCTCATTGTGAGAAGCGGGATAATGATGATCATACTGAGTATGAGCCAATAGTAATAGGATGCGGTGCTGTAGGTATTGCTCTGGAGAGTGGTATAGCAGCAAAGTCCTGCGGAAAGCGCAAGGAAAACGCCGATAAACACGTATCCAACAGGGTTGATGAAATACGAACGCATCTCCTTCTTATAAATTGCAAGCATTGCGTTTGATCTTCCTTTCTGTTATTCGTCCTTCTTGTCGTCGGATGCGAAGGTGTCTTCCTTGATCGAATGATCCTCGTAGTAAGCGGAATCGGTGCCCTCTTCCTCAAAATTAGCATTCTTCTGCTCTTCTACGGTCTTATCAACGATATCGGATGCGATTTCCTTTTCCTCCGCCGCGCGGACGCCCTCGTAGCGGGTCTTCTTCTTTGCCTTCTGCTGAGCCTCGGGAGCAGTCTTATCGACAACGGCGATAAAGATATCCTCAATGCTCATTCCGAGAGCCTCAAGACCGATAAGCGGCCACTTCTTATCAGCAAGCGCCCAGAAGAGCTTCTTGCGGATGTCGATACCGACTTCGCTCTCGATCATATAAGTATAAGCATCGCCGTCACGTGCCGCGAGAACCTCGGCATAGCAGATGCCGGGAAGGTTGCGGAGCATCGAAAGAACGTCGCGCTGAGGACCGCTGATCTTGACGTTGAAGCGGCGGGTGTTCTCAACTGCGCGGGAGATGTTCTCGGTCAGCTCGTTTGCAACGATCTTACCCTTGTTGATGATAACGATTCTGTCGCAGACCGCCTGAACCTCCTGCAGGATGTGGGTGGAGAGAATGACGGTGTGCTCCTTACCGAGGGTACGGATAAGGTTTCTGATCTCGATGATCTGCTTGGGGTCGAGACCGATGGTGGGCTCGTCAAAGATGATGACGGGCGGGTTGCCGACAAGCGCCTGAGCGATGCCGACACGCTGCTTGTAACCCTTAGAGAGGTTCTTGAGCATACGGTGGTAAACGTCTGTGATCTTAACAACCTCGCAGATCTCGCGGAGGTGCTTTTCCTTGTTGAGCTTACAGTTTTTGAGGTCGTAAGCAAAGGAGAGATACTCTTCAACTGTCATATCGGGGTAGAGCGGAGGCTGCTCGGGGAGATAACCGATCAGTCTTTTTGCGTTCAGCGGGTCGTCGAGCACGTCAACGCCGCCGATCTTGATCGAGCCCGAGGTGGAGGAAAGATAGCCCGTGAGCATATTCATCGTGGTACTCTTGCCCGCGCCGTTAGGACCGAGGAATCCGAGAACCTCGCCCTTAGCAACCTCAAAGCTGATATCGTCCACGGCTGTGAAATTGCCGTAGTTTTTCACCAGGTGAGAAATTTTAATCATTTCGGTGATCCTTTCAATTAAGCTTCCGATTATATATAATAATCGCATTTTGACACATAGTATAGTATACCATAAATATATTAAATATATATGAACATTACACAAAATTGCGCGAAAAGAGGGTGAAATGTTGGTGTTTTTTGTGTGACTTTACAAATTCAAAAAAATATGATATAATTTTTAAAAACCTATGCAACCAAATTCAAAAGCGCCACACTATAGAGGTGACGGGAGGTGAGACGATGCAACAGGCGAACGATATGCGCGATCGGCTTATAAAGGAATTTACCGAGAACTATATGGAAAAGCTCTTTTACTTCTGCCTGAAAAAGACGGGGGATCATTACGAGGCGGAAGACCTTACGCAGGACATTGCGCTTCAGATAATTACGTCTTTACACGGCGGAACTATCCCGACGAGCTTTTCGGCGTGGGTATGGCAGATCGCGCGCAACCGTTATTCGGTATGGGCGGCACGAAAGCATAACCGTAACGAGTCGGTAACCGGTTCCGACATCGGCGATTATGAGATCGAAGACGAAAGCGATAATATCCTCGGTGAAATAATACACGCGGAGGAAATGTCCCTGCTCCGCCGCGAGCTGGCTTTCATCAAGAGCGATTACCGCGACATCGTCGTTGCCTACTACATCGAAAACAAAAGCGTCCGCGAGATCGCATCGGCACTCTCACTCCCCGAAAACACGGTAAAGTCACGGCTTTTCCGTGCAAGAGAAATTTTGAAAGAAGGTATGGATATGGCAAGAGAATTTGGCAAGCGAAGTTATAATCCCGAAGAAATTACATATTCGAATATCTGCACTAAACCGGGAGAACTCGGACAGCCCTGGACTTTGCTCGATCCCAAGCTCAATCAGAACATCTTCCTCGCGTGCTACGATAACCCAATGACAGCAGAAGAACTCGCGATCGAGGTGGGCACTGCACTGCCCTATATGGAAGATATTCTGAATCATCTTACAAAACAAACTCTGCTCATCGAAAAAGGGGACAAATACGAAACGAATTTTCCCATCATCAGCCGCACGGCGCAGGAAAAGATCCATTATTATTTCGAAGGCATTATGCCTCAGCTCGTTGCGCTCCTGACCGAAAACATAGATAGATTTATGGAGCAATGCGATGAAGCGGGATTTTGTTATTACGGCCCCTATCAAAGCTATGAAGAAGCGAAATGGGTGCTTCTCCCCGACTTTTACAAAAGCTTTTATCTGGTTGCCAAGAACTCTCCGAAGACCACGATCGGCAATACAAAAAGACCGAACAACGGCGTATGGGACGTAGTCGCATTCGAAAAATGCAATCTCATTCCCGATTCCGTCGGTTTTCACAGCCAAGCCCACGGATTTGTTCATTACCGCTTCGGATACCGCGAAATATGGAACAGAACCCCGGCAAATCTTTCTGTGGACGAAGCACGCGAATTGCGCCTTATGGTCGATGGGAAGCCGCCCGAAAATATCACGCTCGCGGAAAAGCTCGTCGAATACGGCTACGCCAATAAAAAAGACAACACGTATATTCCGCACGTAGTGATCATCCGTAAAGACAAAGCTCAATCCGTCTTCAAGCACTGCGAAGCCAACCAGTACAGCACGGAATTCTGGGAGCACGCACGCACTCGCAAAAAGCTGATAGGCAGTATCACAGATATGATCGAGAAAATGAACGTCACCGTCCGTGATATTCTTTGCTCCGATCTTCCCGAGTGCATTCGACAAAACGATAAAACGGTCGATGCACTGCTCGGATCGATATGTATTACAAGCCATCCCCTCGGTTACGCTGTCAAACACGCGATCGGGAGCGGTTGGCTGAAATACGACGAGAACACCTCGCCCGCTATCGGTGCATTTTTCATTATGCCTTAAGGAGTTTGATATGGAATACATCATTGAAACAAGACAGCTTCAAATGTCCTTTCAGGGTCACAAGGTACTCAAAGGAATTGATCTTACAGTAAAGCCGGGCGAGATCATCGGACTTATAGGTCCGTCGGGCGTCGGAAAGACCACACTTGTCAACATTCTTACGGGACAGTTGATACCGACGGGCGGCAAAGCCTTTGTATTCGGCACCGATACTAAACAACTCGGCGACAAAGAATATTCGAAAATGGGAATGGTTTTCGACATTCCCGGACTTTTTGAGCGTTTGACCTGCGAGCAGAACCTTTCCGTTTATACCGATATTCACGGCACGGACAAAAATCGCATATCCGAAGCGCTCGATAAAGTCAATCTGACCGAGAACGCCAAGACCAAAGCTTACAAGCTTTCAAAAGGAATGCGCCAGCGCCTTATCATTGCAAGAGCGATACTGCATTCCCCGAAACTTTTATTTCTTGACGAACCGACGAGCGGGCTCGATCCGCTGAACACCGCCGACGTTCACAAGCTCATCCTATCGCTTAAGGATGCGGGAACGACGATCTTTCTGACGACTCACAGAATGGACGAAGCGATGGCTCTTTGCGACCGCGTTGCTATGCTCTGCGGCGGCGTTTTGATAGAAAACGGCGCGCCCGACGAGATCTGCCGTAAATACGATATTGAAAATGCGCTCAATATACTGCTCAAGAACGGCGAAAGGATCATTCTGCCCAACAAAGCGGAGGCCGCCGAAACAGTTTCCGATTATTTGAGAAGCGGACAGATAGTTTCGATACATTCCTCCGAGCCGAGCCTCGAGGACGTATTTTTAGCTATCACGAAGGGAGGCGCAAGTAAATGAAATTCAGACGAATACTTGCCGTTCTGAAGAAGCAAATGCTCGACACGGCGCATAATACAAGCATATTATTCAGCTTTGCGGTCTTTCCTCTCATCTGCCTGATATTCGTGATGATGCGTTCCGACGGATCGGAAATATATCGGATGAGCATAGTGATGAGTATGTCCACGGTCTTCACGGGTATGACACCCTTCACCGCCATCAACGGAATCATCCGCGAAGACAAGTTCACGGGAGTCACGCGAATGCTGATCATATCAAACGTCAAGCCGCTTGAATATCTGCTCGGAATAACGCTGTATATTATGTCCGTTTCTTGCGTAATTGCCGTTATTTTCGGTCTTATCGGCGGACTCACGGGCATTTCGCTGCTTTGGTTCGTGCTCTCAATCCTACTCGGAACGCTTACCACTCTCGTATTCGGAAGCCTGATGACGGTGCAAACAAAGAATCAAAGCGCCGCATCCGCAGTGGTATCAATGATCGCGATATTCAACGGAACGGTGCCCACAATAGCGGCAAGCAACCCCGCGTTTTCAAAGATCGCGAGATTCTGGTACACAATGCAAATTAACGACCTCATCGGCGACGTATGGGACTGTTATTACGCAAATATTCCCGAGCGTTTGCTGATAATCGGAGCAAATCTTGCAGTATTTACCGTATTGTTTACCGTGCTTTTCAAGAAAAACAAAATTATTGTAAAATAAGAAAGAGGGCTTAGTCGTTCAATTTGCGTACTAAGCCCGCATCATTAAAGGAGAAAAAGATGGGCAAACCAAATTTAAAAAGTTTTCTTAAAGAAATTTTCTTAATAAACGCAATACTTTTCGTTATTTATCTCGCTCTAACCACAGTTGTAGGTATGTTTTTCGGCGGTGCCGTGCTTGAATTCGGTGAGGCTTTCGCATCGGGAGAAAAGCAGAACATCTTTCTTACTGTTTTCTACGCATTATTGCAGTCAGCCGCTTTCATCGGTTTTTATGCATTATCTTTGTTCAGATTTCAAAGCAAAACCGAAGAAAAGCGTGCTTTTCTCGCCGAAATAGAAACCGAAAAATTCAATCTTTCGGAGTTTTCACCAAAATATTTCTCGGAGAAAGGAAAACGCTTGCTGATATATTTTTCCTCGACTTACGGATTGATTTCACTTGCGAGATTTATCGGGATCCCCGTTCCGCTGTTTCTGATCTTTCCTCAGAGTATGCTTTTGAACGTGTTGCATTTGGTATTCGGTAAAAAAGCAGGATTTATGGGTATAGCTCTATTTATCATTTCTATCATCGTAAACATAGCATTATACTTCATTTATCAAAGGTTTATTTGCATAAAAGTTTATGAAAAATGGGCAGCTGAACGGATGAGAGTTAACTGAAAAACAACCTGCGGGAGCGCATTTGCGCTCCCGAATTTTATCAAAATGCCCTCCCGCTTGCGGGAGGGGGAGGGTGGGTATAGAGCGCCGCGCGGGATTTTTTAGCCTGAAGGAAGTCAAGGACGGAATATTATAAAAAGGGGGGACAGAGCACAATACTTCCCTACATTCGGGAAGTATTGACTCTGTCCAAAATCCCGAAGCAGAGCTTCGGGATTTTGAAGCTCAGAAGCGAAGGCTTAAGCCTTCGCATTGAATCGAGACTCCGTGCAGATCCGGTGTTTTTCCGAAGGAAAATGGAGGCGTGAGCCGACAAATCGGATTTGTAGCTTGCCGAAGGCAAGTGTTCGAGCTCTGCTTAAGGAACTTTTTGAAAAAAGTTCCTTAAGAATCTTCAAAAACTTTTATTATACGTTGGTCAAATATTGCTCTCCTAAATTCGCATTTGACTTTTTCCGAATAATATGGTATAATATAATGATTTAATATGCATTTATTCTCTGGAGGAGTTTTTATTAATGAACGAGAAAAAGTTACGGCTGATACATACCGTTTGCGGCTGTGTTATCTCCACCGCGCTGATCGTTGCCGCCGTTTGTCTGATCGTTTCGGCTTACGCGATCTATAATCTGGGCGATTCGCCCTACACGCCCGAAAGCATTGGTGCGGAATACGCCAAGATAGCCGCTCCGCTTTGGGTGGCAATCGGTGCGGTTTTTGCGGGAATTATTCTCAATATCGCACTTCCTATGCCCAATTCCAAGTTAAAAATCGACAAAGATCCCTTCATCAAGCTTCGAATACTGCAAAAGAAGCTCCCCGCTGACTGTACCCACACGGGAATCGCGCGTCAGCGTTCCATCCGAAAGATCGCGCGCACGGTCTGCGCTCTGATCTGCGCTATCTCCTTCGTTCCCGCAGTAATCGTTCTCTGCGACTATGATTCCTTCACCGTAGCAAACCTCACACCCGCGCTTCTGCGAGTTGTTACCGCGCTTGCAATCGGCGCGACCGTCTCCGGCGTGCTTCTTTTCGCACTTTCGATCATCGAAAGAAAGAGCGCAGAAAAGGAAATCGAGTGGACAAAAGTTGCTATATCTTCGGATGAAAAATCAGATAAAAAAGCTGTCAAAAATAACGAAAACAAGGTAAAAATCGCCCGCCTCATTCTCGTTGGAATTGCTTGCGCGCTCATCGTTATCGGCATGACGCAGGACGGTTTTTACGACGTTCTGCAGAAAGCAATCCGCATTTGCACCGAGTGCATCGGTCTGGGTTAAGGAGGAAGAAAGATGAAAATTAAAGAATGGTTCTCCTCTCACAAGCCAACCAAGCGCCGACTCATCCAGCTCTACGCCGCACTTCTCTTCAACGCTAACCTCAAAGGCTTCGGCAACGGACGTATCTACCGCGGAAGTCTGAAAGGCATCTGCGCACCCGGCATCAACTGCTATTCCTGCCCCGCGGCATCTGCCGCTTGCCCCCTCGGCTCGCTTCAGAACGCGCTGACGGCGGCAAACAAGTCGATCCCCTACTATATGGTGGGCATCATTCTGCTCTATGCGCTCCTTTTCGGACGCTGGATCTGCGGATTTCTTTGCCCCTTCGGACTCATTCAGGATCTTATTTACAAGATCAAAACGCCCAAAATCAAGAAAAATCGCTTCACAAAAATACTCTCGAAGCTGAAGTACGTCATCCTTGCCGTTTTCGTCTTCGCACTTCCCCTCATTTACGCCTTCCGCGAGTTCGTTCTGCCCGCATTCTGCAAATACATATGCCCCGCGGGAACGCTTGAGGGCGCGGTCGGACTCCTTTCAAACCCCGAAAACGAGAATATGTTCTCGATGCTCGGCCCGCTTTTCACCTGGAAATTCTTCCTTCTCGTCGTCTTTATGCTCGGCGCGGTATTCATTTACCGCTTCTTCTGCCGCTTCTTCTGCCCGCTCGGACTCATTTACGGTCTTTTCAACAAGATCTCCTTCGTCGGCGTTTCGGTTGAAAACGACAAATGCACCGAGTGCGGACGATGCCTTTCGGTCTGCAAGATGGACATCTCAAAGGTCGGCGACACCGAATGTATTCAGTGCGGCGACTGTATCTCCGAATGCCCGACCTCCGCGATCTACCGCAGAGGCCCGCGTTTCCTGCTTGATCCCGGAACACCGGGCGGCGCGCCTTTAACCGGCGAGGAGGCAAAGGACGAAAAGATCATCAAAAAGAATAAGATCGGCAAGCGAATCGTCGCGGCAATTCTTGCAGTAGTCCTTTGCGGCGCGCTTGTTTACTACAACTTCATCGATACAGTCCCCGAAACCACAACGGGCGCCGAGGTCGGACAGATGTGCCCCGACGACGAGATTCCGCTTTACAATTCCGACCAGACATTCGGCTTCAGCGTGACCACCACGAACAGTAAGGTTCGCGTTATCAACTTTTGGGGCACCTGGTGCGGCCCTTGCGTTGCCGAGCTTCCTCACTTTGACGAGCTTGCAACCGAATTTGACGGCGAAGCGGTATTTATCGCGATCCATTCAAGCTACGCCGCAGATACCGCGCTCGACTTCGTGCTTGCGAATTATCCCGATTCGAAGATGCTTTTCGGACAGAATGACGAGACCGACTCCTACTTCTACGCCCTCGGCGGCGGCGACACGTGGCCGATGACCCTCGTCCTCGACTCGGAAGGCGTCATCACCGCCCGCTTCGACGGCTCGGTCGATTACGAAACACTGAAAGCCGCAATCGAAGACGCACTCAACTAAAAAGATCAAAAGTTTTTGAAGATTCTAAAGAAACTTTTTTCAAAAAGTTTCTTTAGCGGAGCGCGAGGTGGAACCTCGCAAATGCGCTTCAAGCGGGCGGCGCCCCGCCGACCGCTTGGAATGATAAAACCCTCCCCTTGAGGGAGGGCTTTATCATTCACCCTAAAAAAACAATCTGCACCTCCCGAATTCGGGAGGTGCAGATATATCTTATTCATTGACCTCGCCGGTAACAGCTTCGACGAGATCGTCCTCGGCGTATTCACCCTTATCGGGATGTGCGTTTTTCTCAAACGCTTCCCAAAGTGCATCGGTCGCATCAACGCCTACTTCAAATACCGTAACGCGGGCACTGCCGCCAACCTCCGCAAGCACTATCGTTCCGTTATCAAAAACGTAGATATGACCCATAGATCTGCTCGCGGTTTCAAGATGGAAAACAATCTGAAGCGCTCGTTCGCCCTTTTTAACAGAAACGCCCGCTTCATCGTAATAGCCGACGATTTCCCCTTCTCCGTCAAGCGAGAGCAAAAGCTCACGAAATTCATCACTGCCGTCGGTGTTAAAACTGTATTTATCGATTCTTATATTGCCGGAAGCCTCCTTAGGAACCTCCATAAGCATTGCGTCCTTCGATAGCGTCAGATAAGTGTCCGCGTTCAGATCGGTATAAAAATTCGAAAGAGTAGTCATTTCGTAATTTTGATTGGTAGCGTAGTAGTATAAATACGGGTAATATTCGGAAAGGCTTGCGGCTTTTTCAAGATATCTGATCGCAACCGCCGACTTGCGCGACACTCCGACGATCTCGTAGACCTCAGCCTTTACGGTCATTACGTCACGTTCCGCACCGTCGCTGTGCTGATACCAACCCGTTCTTATCTCGATCTCGCCAAGCTTTTCGCCGATGTACGCTTGCTCAGCGGTCGGAATTATTGAACCGATGATATAGTCCGCGTAATTTTCACTGATTATTTCGGCAAAAACCGACTCGGTAACAATAATTTCTCCCCCGTGATTTTCCCCGGAGATCAAGCCGTCTTCATTTTCGGGAGAAAACATCATAAAGATATTCTCCCATACAACTACATCCTGCATTATTTGCTCGCCTTTCAGCATCAACGGCAGCAACGCGATCATTCCGCCCACAAGGAGCGTGACTGCCGCCGCGATCGCCGCGATTTTTATAAACGGACGTTTTCTGACAGCCTTTTTGTCGGCACGTTCGATAAGCGCGGGATCGATATTTCCCATAGCATCAAAAAATTCATTTGTTTTCATAGGGTGTAACCTCCTTTTTCAAGTGCCTTTTTCAGCTTTTTTCTTGTTCTCGAAAGAATAACGAGGACGTTCGGCTCTTTTACGGCGAATCTATTCGCTATATCGGCTGTGGAATCGCAGTAGAAATAACGGCGCACGAAGATATCGCATTCGCGGTCGGGGAGTGAATGAAGGAATTCATTCAAAAATTTCGTAAATTCGCGCTTTTCATATTCTTCCGAAACGCTTTTTGTATCTGCAAGGAACTCTTCCGCTTCTTCAAGACAGAGGGCGACCTCACATCCGCCGCGCTTTTCCGCCGTCATTCTTCTGTGTCTGTCAAAAGAGAGATTTCGCGCGAGCGTGCCGAGATACACTTTAAGCGATTTCGGATTTTCGGGCGGTATCGAATTCCACGCGCGGAGCCATGTGTCATTTGAGACTTCTTCCGCGTCTTCCTTGCTTCCAAGTATATTTTCAGCAACAGCCTCGATATATCTGCCGTATTTTCGCTGACTCTCGCCGAGCGCTTGCTCGTCGCGGGCGAAAAACATCTCTATGATTTTTAAATCGTCCATATCATTCTCCTTTCCTATGATGGCGCCTCAACCTATAAGACGAAGTTTTTTGGGGATTCTAACAATATTTTTCAATTATTCTTGTAAAATTACGATTTTCGGCTTATGCATCTAATATTTTCGTCGTTTACGGCAAAAATATTAGATGAGCACTTGACTTTTTAGCAATAATAATGTATAATGTATCTAATAAAAACGCCGCTTGAGGCAAAAATATTAGATGAGGTTGTTATGGAGATAAAAAGAGATATATATTTAAACAGGCTTGTCGTTAGAAAGCACAACGGATTTATCAAGGTTATTACCGGAATTCGCAGAAGCGGAAAATCATATCTACTCAACGTTTTGTTTTACAATCATCTCGTCGAGGAGGGGATTGACGACAGCCATATTATAAAATTTGCCTTTGACTCGGCTGACGACTTATTGAAAATCGGCGAAAATCCTATCGTTCTTGATAACGAGAGAGAAAACAGAAAGGTTGATCCCGAAAAATTTTTGAACTGGCTGATGCCGCAGATCGCTGACAACGGGATGCACTATATTCTGCTCGACGAGGTGCAAAAGCTCGGGGCATTTGAATCTGTTATGAACGGTTTTTTACGCAAGAACAATCTTGACGTATATGTTACCGGAAGCAATTCCAAATTCTTATCCAAGGATATTTTAACCGAGTTCGAAGGGAGAGGCGACGAGGTTCACGTTCTTCCGCTTTCATTCTCGGAATATTATGCATTTATGAAGGGGGATAAAAGCGAAGCTTTTGACGATTATTCGATCTACGGCGGCTTGCCTGCGGTAGCTCTGATGCCCACCGAAGAACAAAAATCGCAATATCTTATATCGCAAATGCAAAATCTTTATCTGCGCGATATCAAAAATCGCTATGCGCTGGGTGACGACGCAACGATAGGCGAGGTGCTTGACGTTATAGCGTCGGGCATTTCCACCTTGACCAATCCCCGCAATATTGCCAATACCATAAATACCGTTCACGGCGGAAAAATCTGCGATGCCACGGTTGATCGTTATATCAGCCATATGGAGGACGCTTTTATGCTTTCGCGAGTAAAGAGATATAACGTCAAGGGCAGAAAGTACATCGGTACTCCGTATAAGATATACTTTGAGGACATCGGACTCCGTAACGCGAGATTGAACTTCCGCCAGATCGAAGGTACGCACATTATGGAAAACATCATCTACAACGAGCTTCGGTACAGAGGCTATCAGGTGGATGTCGGCACGGTGGAATCACGCGAAAGAGACGATAACGGCAAAGAACGCCGCGTTCAACGCGAAATTGATTTTATCGCAACTCTCGGCAGCAAAAAATATTATATTCAATCCGCATACGCAATACACGATCGGACAAAGTACGAGCAAGAAACCGCCTCCTTCGATAAAACTATGGATTCCTTTAAAAAGATCATCATCGTCGAAAAAAGCATGAAGCCGAGGCATGATGAAAAAGGCTACGTTATGATGGGTGTTAAAGAATTCTTGCTTGACAAGGATAGTCTTGATGCTTAATACTGTAGCGGCAAGGAAAACTAAAAAAGGCTGATGCACTTTGTGTGAATCAGCCTTTTTCATTTTCAGTTCTTTTCAAGAACGATGGTAAGATCCTTGCCGCCGTTTTCGAACCAGTATTCCTCGGTGGTGTCGACTGCGTAGCCGTCAACGGGTGCTGCGATGAGAACGTGGAAGTCGCTGGTCTCGTAATCAAAGGTTACGGTGCCGTCCGCGCCGGTTGCCTTGGGAAGGCGGCATCCCTTGGAGTCACACATCTGAACCTGAACGCCTGCGATGGGGTTGCCGTCCTTATCGGTAACGGTTACGGTGTAGCCTGCAAATGCGGGTTCGGTCTCGGCTGCGGTGGTCTCCTCTGCGGGAGCGTCGGTTACTGTGGGTGCTGCGGTGGTCTCGGGAGCCTCGGTGGTTACCTCTCCGCCCTCGTTGCAGGCAACGAAAGATGCCATAAGCGTGAGCGCGAGGATGAGCATAATAATTCTCTTCATTGGTTTTCTCCTGTTTGTTTCTTAATTTTCCGTCCTATTATATCACGCGCACGCTTTAATATCAATGAATTTTTTGTAAAATTAATTGCACTATTTTTTGCTCAAAAATGCCGTTTATGAATTACTTTCCGCCATTACGGAAACAAATTGTTATATATTATATGTAGGTATTGATATTTTGGCGCTGTTGTGGTATAATTGTTCAGTCGCGCTAAATTTATCTTATATATAATCTTTATTATAAAAGCTCTATATTAAGTATATAATATATGTTTACCGTTACAGAACTATGCGAAAGGCAAAGGAAAAATGAAGAAACAAACGAAAACAAGGATCCTGTCGGCAGTGCTCTCGATGCTTCTGCTGACAACAATGATCGTCGGAGTTTGCGTTGACGCGGCAGGAGACGTTGCCGCAGAGACCTACATAGGTCTTTTTGACGGCAAGCTCAACCACGATATCTCGAAATACTTTTCGAGCGCCATCGTGTCGCTCCCGAGCGCGGTCAAGGACGATCAGATCATCTCTGTCATCGTCGAAACCGACGCGGAAAGCCTGCTTGACGCTTACGAGGGCTCTGATAAGACTATGAGCATCTCGGAATTTGCGCAGAGCGACGAGGCTGCGGCTCTCCGCGAGAAGATCGCGAAGGAAAACGCAAAGCTCATCGAAAAGCTCGACGCGGCAGGCTATTCCTACGAGCTCGGCATCAGCTATGACACCGTTATCGCCGGTTTTGAGATCCTCATCACCGCCCGCGATTTTGAGGACGTATGCAAGACTCTCGGCAGAAAGACCGAGGTTATCGTCGGCGACGTCTACAAGTCGATGGAAAATCAGCTCGTTGAAAACAAGGTCAACGTTCAGGACACGGGTATCTTCAACAGCATCGGCTGCGGATACGACGGTACGGGCACGGTAGTTGCCGTTCTCGACACGGGTCTTGACTATTACCACACCGCTTTTTCGACCGACAACTTCACCGCGAAGTCGGATGAGCTCGGTATGACCTTCTCGGACGTCGAAGGCTTTGTCGGCGACACGGTTGCATCCGATAAGCAGTCGGGTCTTACAGCTTCCGACGTTTACATCAGCGAGAAGGTTCCCTACGGATTTGACTACGCTGACGGCGACGCCGACGTTTTCCCGATCCAGAGCGACCACGGAACTCACGTTGCGGGCGTTATCGCGGGTAAGGACGACGTTATCACCGGCGTTGCTCCCAACGCACAGCTCGCAATTATGAAGATCTTCTCGGATATCGAGGACACCGCGCGTACCTCTTGGATTCTCGCGGCGCTCGAGGACTGCGTAGTTCTTGAGGTTGACGTTATCAATATGTCGATCGGTACCTCCGCGGGCTTCTCCCGTGAGGGCGATAAGGAAAAGGTCAGCGGCGTTTACGACCGCATCCGCGAGCTCGGAATCAGCATGGTTGTTGCGGCTTCGAACAGCTTCACCTCCACCTACGGCTCCGAGAAGAACGGTAACCTCGGTCTGACCTCCAACCCCGACAACGGTACCGTCGGTTCTCCCTCTACATACAAGGGTGCGCTCTCGGTTGCATCGGTCAACGGCGCGAAGACTCCCTATATGCTCTTCGGCGAGACCATCATCTACTACATCGAGTCCACCGACCGAGTTTCCGAGGAAAAGGAATTCGTAGCCGACCTTCTCCCCGAGGGAATGAACGAGGCTGAATACGATTTCGTTACCATTCCCGGCGCGGGACGCTCGGCAGACTATACCGGCATTGAGGTCGAAGGTAAAATCGTTCTCGTAAGCCGAGGCTCGACCACCTTTGAGGAAAAGGCACAGGTCGCAGAGCAGAAGGGCGCGGCAGGTATCATCATCTACAACAACGTTGCGGGTGATATCAAGATGACCGTCGGCGACGCGAAGCTTGCTGTCTGCTCGATCAGCCAGGACGAGGGCGAAATGCTCGCGGCTGTCGGCACAGGCAAGCTCAAGATCTCCCGCGAGCAGACCTCGGGCCCCTTCATGTCCGACTTCTCCTCCTGGGGTCCCTCTCCCGACCTTGAGATCAAGCCCGAGATCACCGCACACGGCGGTATGATCCTCTCCTCCGTACCCGGTCAGGATTACGACAGAATTTCGGGTACCTCGATGGCTTGCCCCAACGTTTCGGGTCTCGTTGCTATCCTCCGTCAGTACGTTCGTGAGAACTTCCCCGCAATTGCCGACAACAACGTCGAGATCGCGGCTATCGTTAACCGACTTCTCATGTCCACCGCTGACATCGTTATCAATAAAAACGGTCTGCCCTACGCCGTAAGAAAGCAGGGCGCGGGTCTTGCAAATCTGACAAGCGCGATCGCGACAGATGCCTACATCCTCACAAAGAGCCGTAAGGACGGAAGCATTATGGATAAGTCCAAGATCGAGCTTGGCGACGACCCCGCAAAGACGGGCGTTTACACCCTCAATTTCTCAGTATATAATTTCGGTTCTTCTTCACTTTCCTACGATATATCAGCAATTGTTATGACCGAAGGTATCAGCGATACCAAGACAAACGACGGTAAGTACACCGTTGACGAGCAGGGTTACCTCCTCGAGAACGGCACCACCGTTGAGATCACCAACGTTTCGGGCGGCACTCTGAACGGCAAGAACCTCACCGTTTCCGCAGGCGCGACCGCAGACGTGACCGTTACCGTTACCATCTCGGATGCGGATAAGGAATACCTCAACCGCTTCGAGAACGGTATGTATATCGAGGGCTTCGTAACTCTCACCGCAACCGCAGGCACCGAGATCAACCTCTCGGCTCCCTTCCTCGCCTTCTACGGCGACTGGACCGTTGCTCCCCTCTTTGACATCGACTACTTTGAGACCAACGCCGACGAGATCGACGATTCGATCGACCTTGCCGACAAGACTCTCCCCGATGCGTACGCGACCCGTCCCGTAGGTTCTCTCTATCAGGATTACGTTTCCTTCCTCGGAGCTTACTACTTCGAGCAGAACCCCGCGTCCAAGCTCATCGCGGCTGACCGCAAGTATATCTCGATCTCGAACGTCGAGGGTACCGTTCACTCGCTTGAATACGTTTGGGGCGGACTTCTCAGAAGTGCCGAGCGCATCGAGATCACCATCACCAACGATGCAACCGGCGAGGTCGTATTCACCAAGACCGAAAAGGATATCCGTAAGTCTTACGGTGACGGCGGTTCGATCTACCCCGCTAACATTCAGATCGGCTTCGACGCTTACGAGCAGGAGCTTGAAAATAACACCCGCTACACCGTAACCCTCAAGGGCTTCCTTGATTACGGCGACGGCGGCGAGAGCACCAACCTCAACAACACCTTCTCCTTCCCCCTCTACGTCGACTTCTCCGCACCCGCGGTTACCGGCGTTGAGTACTACACCGAATACGACCGCTCGGCTGAAAAGACCCGTCTTTACGCCAAGGTTGCCATTTACGACAACCACTATTCGATGGGCGCGCAGTTCGGTTACGTCGGAATGGACGGAAACGACGAATTCGTCTTCAGCGCGTTTGACCAATACATCACCTCGATCTACTCCGACTTCAACTCGACCTCCTACGTTGTTTACGAGCTGACCGATTACGTACAGCAGATCAAGGAAAACGCGGCTAACGCAAACACCCTCACGGTCGTTACCTACGACTACGCGCTTAACACCGCGACCTACGAGCTTACTCTTCCCGACGAGTACGTTGATATGTACTTTGAGGAAGAAAGCATCACCCTCTCCCCCAACCAGACCTACGAACTCCATCCCATTCTCTACCCCGGCACCGAGTGGAGCGAGCTCCTTCAGTACTACTCCACCAACATGAACGTTGCCGATATCGTCGGCAATAAGGTCATCGCTCTCGAGCCCGGTGTAACCAGAATCGTTGCGCGCGATCCCGTTACCAAGAAGACGGCGCATCTCGCACTTACCGTTCTCGGCGAGGGCGACGAGGGATTCCAGAAATTCGATAAGCCCGTCACCGACAACTTCGTCCTGACCGGCTACTACACAAAGAAAGCATACTATCAGCTCGATTCCACCTCGCGTGACATCGGCGCGGACGGTGACGAGCGTAAGTTCGTCGGCGAGAACTACTTCCTCTCGATGTTCCCCTCCGAGTCGGTCATCCTCCGCTATCAGCTCGACGCCTTCTTCCCGAAGGACACCAAGGTCGTATTCGAGTCGAGCAACGATAATATCGTAACCGTTGACGAAAACGGCACGATCACGGCGGTTGCCGAGGGCTTTGCAAGCATTTCGGTCAACGTCGAAATGGACGGCAAGGCAACCTACTACTCCAAGTCGATCTCCGTTGAGGTCAAGGAGCCCTGGATCACCTCCGGCCCCTCGCTCTCGCACTACTTCGGACTCGGCGGAACCGTAACCTTCCCCGAGACACTCGCGATCACCGAGATCGGACAGTACGCATTTGCAAACTTCGACTACGTTCCCAAGACCGAGGAGGACGAGATCTCCGAGGAGGTTCCCGAGACCACCAAGATGTGGTACCTCGGCGACAACACCATCGAGGAGGTAATCATCCCCGAGGGCGTTGAAAAGATCGGACGCTTCGCGTTCGCTAACCTGACCGCGCTCAAGCGCGTCGTTCTTCCCTCCACTCTTACCACCATCGACTACGGCGCATTCGCGGGTTGTATCTCGCTCGTCTCCGTCGAGGGTATCGGAAACGTCAAGTTCATCAACGAAAAGGCGTTTATGGACTGTAACATTTCGGGCGCCATCACCCTTACCGAGGGCGTTGCGCTCGGCGAATACGCATTCGCAAACAACAAGAATCTCCAGAAGCTCACTCTCTCCGAAAAGACCAAGTCTGTCGCTTCCTACGCTTTCTCGGGCTGTACCAAGCTCAAGACCGTAGTTATCGAGGCTGAAAAGATCAAGCTCGGTCAGTACGTATTTGCAAAGTGCGAGGCACTCAAGGAAATTTCGGTCAACGCATCGGTAATCCCCGCAGGAACCTTTGCTGACTGTAAGAACCTGACTACCGTAACCATCGGTAAGGATGTTGCCGTTATCGGCGAGTACGCGTTCCGCGGCACAAAGGTTGAATCCTTCACTGTAGCCGAGGGCAACACCACCTTCAAGGCGCAGGCAAATAAGCCCTACCTCCTTTCCGCAGACGGAAAAACACTTCTTCTCTGCGCTCCCACTGCTGAGAGCGTTGAGGTTCCCACAACTGTCACTACCGTTGGCGACGGTGCATTCTCGGGTAACTCCTACCTCACCTCCGTCAAGCTTCCCGGCGTGACCAAGCTCGGCAACTACGCATTCGCGGGCTGCGAGGAGCTTGCAAGCTTTGAGTTCGGCAAGCTCACCCACATCGGCGACTACGCCTTCATCAATACTGCCATCAAGGCAACTCCCGATCTTTCGGCTGTCAAGTATATCGGAACCTCCGCATTCAGAGGAACCGAGATTGGTTCGGTCAAGATCGCGGATAACGCCGAGGTCGGCGCGAACGCCTTCCGCGATTGCGGCAAGATCGAGAGCGTCACTATCGGAAACGGCGCGGTTATCGGAAAGAACGCATTCCGCTCCGAGTCCAATGACAACTGGACCTACGAGTATTACAGACTCGAGGATAACTCCCGTATCTACTACTACGTATTCACCTCTCCCATCCACTCGCTGACTATCGGCAATAACGTCCAGCTCGGCGAGGGCGCGTTCTACGGCGCGGCAGAGCTTACCGAAGTCAAGCTCGGAACGGGCGTCGAGATCGGTGACTACGCGTTCTACAACGCATCGAAGCTCGAGAAGATCGACCTCTCCAAGGTCAAGTCGATCGGCGCGTACGCCTTCTCGGGTGACGCAACCTACGAATACCTCGATCAGAGCTTCGGTACTATCGCAACCGACGATGACGGACTTTACCTCTACCACTACCACGCACCTATCATAACCTCGATCGACCTCTCCTCCGCTGAAAAGATCGGCGAGGCGGCGTTCTCCTATATGAGAAGCCTCAAGTCAGTCAAGACGGGCGCGGCACTCACCGAGATCGCAGACAGCGCGTTCTACAACTGTATCGCACTTGAGAGCATGACCTTCGCAAACGTCACCAAGATCGGCAACAATGCCTTTGCTTACACCGCGCTGAAGTCGGTCGACCTCTCAAAGGCAACCGAGATCGGCGAATATGCCTTTATGGGCAACGAGGCACTCACCTCTGTCAAGTTTGCCGAGGGTGCCAAGATCAGCGAGGGCGCATTCGGCTACTGCACCGCACTTACCACTCTCACGAATGCCGATAAGATCGCCTCTGTCGGTGACTACGGCTTCGCTTACTCCGCACTTACCTCGATCGACCTCTCGGGCGCAGAATTCATCGGTTCTCACGCCTTTATTAAGGAAGAAAAGACTCCCTTCACCGTCGTCCTCGGCGAAAAGCTCACCGATATCGGCGACAACCCCTTCGCGATGTGCGTCCTCGAGCCCTTCGCAAAGGTCAACAAGGTCGATTTCAACGGCAAGGTTTACGACGAGATCTCCCTTGACTACGATCTCTCCGAGAACGTAAAGGTCATCGGCGGCTCGCTCTACCGCGTGATCCCGAACGGTCTTGAGCTCATCACCTACGCGGGTGAGGGCAAGAACGCGACTGTTGCGGACGGCACCGCAAGAATTTCCGCATGGGCATTCGCGGGCAGCGACGTCAAGAGCGTTGAGCTTCCCAAGGAGGTTGCCTCCATCGGTCACAAGGCGTTCTTCGATTGCGAAAGCCTCACTCTCGTAACCTTCCAGAGCTATAACGCGCCTATCCTCGAGGAAGAATTCGACTATAACTACTTCGCATCCTACGAGAACATCCCCGCAACCGGCGACTACAACTTCGTTGACGGAAACGGCAAGGAGATCATCTTCTCGGGTCTCGGCATCGTTGACTGCTTTATGTGGAACGCCGCCGACTCGCCCTACGTTGTTTACTACGGCGCAAACTTCATCGACTATATCGGTCGCGTTGAAAACAAGATCACTATGGTCTGCCCCGCTAACGGTAAGAATTACGATTCCTTTATCCTCGGCAACTACTTCGATAACGTCCTTCTCGGCGCTGCGGCAGCCGACGACGTAACCCTCGCGGCTATCTCCCTCATCGACAAGCTCCCCGAAACGGTTTCGCTTGACGACAAGGCGGCAGTTGAGGCTGCACGCGCGGCATACGATGCGATCTCGACTCTCGAGCAGCGCGCGCTCGTTACCAATTACCAGAAGCTGACCGAGGCAGAGGCGAGAATCGAAAAGCTTCTCACCCTTGAAAACGGCACCGAGACCGAGCCTCCCGCAGAAACCGAGCCCGAGGACAAGACCGATGCTACCGAGACCATTCTCATCGTACTCACCACTCTTCTTGTATTCACTATTCTTGCGCTGATCTTCAAGGACAGCGTTACGGGCAAAAATGCCAATAAGGCAGAGGAAGGAGAAAATAAAGACAAAAATGAAAATGACTAAAATCAAGCTCACCGCGCTTCTTGCGGCTATGCTTACCGTCCTCTGTGTCCTCGCGGGATGCTCCCAATGGGAGCTCCCCTACGAGGGGCTCGATAAAGAGGGGTATACGGTCAGCGTACGTTTCGATCCTTGCGGCGGTGCTTTCGCCAACACGGAAAACGTTCAGGTCGTTGACGTGTTCAGCCTCGCGGACGCGAAAAAGGACGCTTCGGGCAATTATCAGCTAAAGCTCATCACTCCCGATGACAGCCGCCGCGGCGACCGCGCCTTCGGAATTTCGAAAAACGGCTGCTTCTTCGCAGGATGGTACCGCGAGTGCTCGCTCCGTACCGACGCATCGGGCAATCCCCTTGACGCGTACGGCAGACCGACCTCCGAGTCGGGACTTGAGCAGGGCTACACCTACTCGGGACGCTGGAACTTCGAAACCGATGCCCTTTCGGTTCCCGAGGGCAATTACAGCTCCGAGGAGCCCTTCCTCACGCTTTACGCAGCTTGGATCCCCTACTTCAACTTTGAATTCTACGTTCAGAATGCGGAGGGCGGCTTCGATCTTTACGAATCAAAGCAGCTCATTTCGCTCGACGTTCCCGCGTGGGATCTCACCTCGGGCAAGCTCAATATGAATTCCTTCCCCGAGATCGATGGCAAGACCTTCGTCGGCGCATTTCTTGACGAGGCAATGACTATGCCCGTAACCGAAACGCTTTCGGGCGACATCGACTACGAGCACGGTATCGGCGCGACCGAAAAGATCTGCGTCTACACCAAATTCGCCGAGGGCGAATGGTATCGCATCTCGACTGCCGAACAGTTCGTCAAGAACAGCAAGCTCGGCGGATGCTACTACATCGAAGCAGACCTCGACTTCACCGGTCTGAACTGGTCCGCGGCACTCGCGGGCGGTGCTTTCGCCGGCAAGATCGAGGGTAACGGCCACAAATTCTCAAACATTACCTTTATTCAGGCAGATAACTCAAAGACCAACGGCGGTCTCTTCGGCTCGCTCTCCTCGGGCGCGTCGATAAAGAACGTAAAATTTGAGAATATCAAATACACCCTTGCCGCAGGCTCGCGTATGCAGGGCTCGGCATTCGGACTCCTTTGCGGTCAGCTCTCCGCAGACGCTGCACTTGACGGCATCACCGTTGAAGGCTCCGAATTCATTATCTCGGGCGACATCTATCCGCAGGAATACTCGCTCGGCGCGCTCGTCGGAAACGGCGATAACAGAAGCATTTCGCTCTCGGGCATCAAGGTATCTCTCGCCGAGGGAGCAGAAAGCAAGATCTCGATCGTTACAGATCCTGCCTCGGGCGAGATCACGCTCACATTCTTGAATTAATTTTTTGATATACAAAATGGAGGAAATTAAAATGTCAAAGAGAATTCTCTCACTGATGCTTGCCGCCGTTATGCTCTTAGGCGTTCTCGCATCGACCACAGCGTGCAGCACTACGGGCTCTGCACCCGACGCGCTCGTAATCATGACCGAAGAGCTCGACGGTCTCTTCAACCCCTTCTTCTCTACCACCGGTGCCGATGCCACCATCGTTTCGATGACTCAGGTCGGTATGCTCGGCTCCGACTACGTGAACGGTGACGTTGCCGTTGCTTACGGTAAGGATCACTCCGTCGCAGTTCTCGACTACGTTGTCAACTACGATTCCGCTACCGACAAGACCACCTACACCTTCGTTCTCAAGAACGATATCGTCTACTCCGACGGTCACCCCATGACCATGGAGGACGTCCTCTTCAACCTCTACGTTTACCTCGATCCCGTATATACCGGTTCTTCGACTATGTACTCGACCGATATCGTAGGTCTTCAGGACTACCGCACCCAGACCATCGGCTCGGGCTCTACCGACGTTGACGATACCATCACCTCTGCCGCAAACGATCGCGCGCAGAACCGTCTCAATGAGCTTATCAACCTCTTCCGCTCCGTCGGCAAGACCCAGACCGCAGGCTCTTACAGCGCAGATTACTCCAAGATGGTTGACGCCATCAATAAGCACTCCCTCTCCTCGGGTTATATCAACGCCGTTTCGAACAACGCCGCTGAGGTAACCACCGCAACCCTCCTCGCAGACTACGAGGAAGCTCTCCGCCTCTTCAAGGAAGAGCTCGGCACCGACTATATCTCCGCAAAGGAAGCATACCTCGAGGAGCCCTATAAGTCCACCGGCGAATTCGACGAGGTAACCTCCTTCATGTACGCAGAGGGCTACGTTACCGTTGAGTACGCAAAGGATCCCGCAACCAATAAGGATATCAAGTCGAAGATCGAAAAGGTCACCCGCCTTTACAACTCCGACGTTGTTACCGATATGAACTCCGCTATCGACTACGTTTACAACTCCAAGATCGAGCAGGAGCTCGACATCATCCTCTCCTACTGGGCAACCGCTAACAAGCTCCGCACCACCTACGCCGCAAAGGCAAAGGAGGTTATCCTTCGCGCTAACATGAAGGACGGCGAGCTTACCGTTCCCAATATCTCGGGTATCGTTTCCCTCGGTCACACCACCGATGTTACCTCCGTAACCGCATCTAACGGCACCTACACCGTTGCTCACGAGCACGATGCTGACGGCAAGCCCGTAAATGCTGAGGAATACGACGTTCTTCAGATCACCATCAACGGCACCGACCCCAAGGCTATCTGGAACTTCGCGTTCTCGGTTGCTCCCCAGCACTACTACGCAGAGGGCTACACCGTTGACGTTGCGAACAACAAGTTCGGCGTTGATTACGCTTCCTTCGACTATATGAAGAACGTAATTCAGTCCTCCAGAAACGTTAAGCTCCCCATGGGCGCCGGCGCATACAAGGTTACCGACTCCCAGAACAGCGACACTCCCGCAGAGGGCGACTTCTTCAAGGATAACGTCGTTTACTTCAAGGCTAACAACAACTTCATGATGGGTCAGCCCAAGATCGAGAAGGTTCGTTATCAGGTAGTTTCCGCTTCGAACGCTATCTCCGCTCTCGAATCCGGCTCGGTTCACTTCGTAACTCCTCAGTTCACTCAGGCTAACATCGACCTCATCAACGGCCTTGCACAGAAGGGCATCGAGAAGACCTACACCGATCAGCTCGGTTACGGTTACATCGGCGTTAACGCGGGCAAGGTTCCCAACATCTACGTTCGTAAGGCTATCATGTCCGCTATGAACACCTCTCTCGCACTCTCCTACTACTCCACCGGTATGGCAGAGACCATCTACTGGCCTATGTCCACCGTATCCTGGGCATACCCCAAGGATGCAAGCGGCAACAACAGCCGTGATAACCTCCACGATTATCCCTCGATCTCCTTCAACCGCGAGGAGGCAAAGGCTGCAATTCTTGAATATATGCAGCTCGCAGGCGTTTCCGCAGGCGATTCCGCACTCTCT
>JAZTXK010000029.1:0-20707 GCA_045636385.1 Eubacteriales bacterium | reverse complement strand
AAGTTTCTTAAGAATTTTCAAAAGCTTTTGAGCTGTTTTTAGTCGATCGACTTATCAATATTGAATCTCGTGATCTTTCTCGAAGTATTCTTAATGAACTCTTCCTTACGGATCTTGACGAGGCCTACCTTCTTATAGGGTGCCATGTGGGTATTGGCGATCTTGACGTGCTCGTCGAAGTATTCCTTGACGTCAACGATGCCGTCGTTCTTGAGCTGCTCGTAGTCGGGGAATATCTCGGCAACGATAACTTCCTTTTCGGGATTCTTCTTGCTCTCGCCCGCGTAAACAACTACCTCGAGAACGCCGCGGATACGCGAGATCTCGGTCTCGATCTCCTCGGGATATACGTTCTTGCCGTTCGAGAAGATGATGAGGTTCTTCTTACGTCCCGTGATATAGAGCCAGCCGTCGGAGTCAAGCTTACCGTAGTCGCCGGTGTGGAAGAAGCCATCCTCGTCGATAACAGCCGCGGTTGCCTCGGGCTCCTCGTAGTATCCCATCATTACGTTGGGACCCTTGACGCAGATCTCGCCCTCGCCGTTAGCATCGGGCTCGAAAATTCTTACTTCCTCGCCGATGATGGGAAGGCCGACGCTTCCGTTCTTCTGCCACTCGTTTCTGTTACAGCTTACGAGGGGAGCGCACTCGGTGATGCCGTAGCCGTTGAGGACGGTGATGCCGATAGCGTCGAAGAAGTCGATAATATCCTGATTAAGTGCCGCACCGCCGCAGATGATCATCTCGAGCTTGCCGCCGAAGGTCTCGTGAACCTGCGCGAAGATCGAGCGGCGCTTGTCGATACCGACCTTGCGGAGCGCGTTCGAGAGCTTCATACCAGTCTTCAGCTTCTTGTCGATGCCGTTCTTCTCTGCTGTCGCCCAGATACGGCGGTAGAGAGTTTCAACGAAGAGGGGAACGAGAACGAGGTGGGTGGGCTGCTGCTCCTTAAGCTCATTGAGCAGGTACTTGATACCCGAGGTGATGTAGATCTCACATCCCTGCGAGTAGTGGCCGACGTAGTTGACGGTCGAACCGAAGGTGTGGTGGGGAGGGAGAACGTTGAGTGTCTTGCGGGTGATGTCGAAGAGATACATACCCTGAGTCATATCGGTTACGATATTGGTCTGCGAGAGCATAACGCCCTTGCCCTTGCCGGTGGTTCCCGAAGTGAAAACGATGGTGGCAAGACGGTCGGGGTCGATCTCGTAATCGTAATAGGAATTGTCGCCCTCGGCGAACTTCTTGCCGCCCGCCTCGATGAGGGATGCAAGCGCGAGGTCGCCATCTGCGAGGGGATCGCCGTTCATGCAAACGTAGAGCTCTGCCTTGGTGTTCTGCTTGAGATAATCGAGCTTGCCTGCGATCTCTGCGCCGTAGAAGAGGGCGTAGCAGGATGCGCGCTCGATGGTAGCCGCGAGGTCGGGCGCGGGCATTTCCTTGTCAAGCGGAACGGTAACGGCACCGATCGCCATCAGCGAGAAATAGGTATATACCCAACCGCAGGATGCACCGCCGACGATAGCAACCTTCTTATCGCGCAGACCGAGGGCGATCTCCTCTGTTCCGAGGTCGCGGATGTCGTTCTTCGCCTGAAGATAGGTAACGCTCTGCGTTTCCTTATCGCGCGGGTTAAGCTTATAGGAAATTGCGGGCTTGTCGGGGAAGTTTTCAGCCGACTGCTCGACCATTACGCGAAAATCGCGGAATACTGTTGTTTCATAAAGCGGATATGCTTTCTTTCTGTTCATGAGTGAATTCCTCCATGGGAAAATGATTGTAGCATAATTATACTATTTTATTTGTCAATAGTCAAGATACTCTTTGAAAAAGAGGTAAATTTTGTGTAGAGTGGACTCTACCTGCAGTAGAGTTGCCGCTTTATTTGCCGTTTTATGCCGATTAAGGGCATAATCTGCGTCAAATAATATTTCCGCACAATTCGGACAATACTATCCTCGGAGGTGGAAAATGGAATACATTCTTTTGATCGCGGGACTTTTTCTGCTTATAAAGGGCGCGGACTTTTTTGTTGACGGAGCTTCATCGATCGCGGCGAGACTTCGCGTACCCTCGCTCGTCATCGGACTTACCGTAGTATCCTTCGGCACAAGTGCGCCCGAGGCGGCAATCGGCATTTCCGAGAGCATCGGCGGCGGGAGCGCCATCTCGCTCGGAAACGTTATCGGTTCAAACCTTTTCAATCTCCTGATCGTCATCGGGATCACCGCCCTCGCCATTCCGCTGACGGCAGATGCCGACGTGATAAAGCGCGATATGCCCGTGAATATTTTTGCGACCGGCGCGCTTGCCGTTACCGTTATCGACGGCACAGTCAAGCGTTACGAGGCGGCTCTGTTCCTCGGCGCACTTGCCGTATATTTATTTTTCATCATAAGAAAAGCACTCCGAAATCCTATCGACACGGATGACGGAGTGCGGCTTTCGTGGCTTTTGAGCTTGGTTTGCGTTGCGGGCGGACTTGCCGCCGTTGTGATTGGCGGTGACGTCGTTGTTGATAATGCGAAGGTGATCGCCGCAAGGCTCGGAATGAGCGAAACGCTTATCGGACTAACCGTCGTTGCCCTCGGCACTTCCCTGCCCGAGCTCGTCACCTCATTCGTTGCGGCAAAAAAGGGCGAGGCGGGGATCGCGGTCGGCAACGCCGTCGGCTCTTGCCTTTTCAACATTCTTTTCATCCTCGGAATGACGGGAGTAATCGCACCCCTCCGCGTCGAAAGCGGACTTCTCACAGACGTCAGCTTCCTTGCGATAGTCACACTCATAGTCTACCTTTTTGCGGCAAAGGGCAGAAGGATCGGCAGACTCGAGGGCGCGATCTGCATCGCGCTTTACGCGATCTATACCGCGTTTATATTTTTCCGCGCTTACTGAAAAACAAAAGAAACCCACGGCTCGATCTGAACCGTGGTTTTCGCGTGTTATATTATTTTTATTAGACAAATTGGGATTTATCGGTGAATCCACTCATTTCTTAAAATCGCAAATACTTTTGTAATTCCATTTGTTTCATCAGAAAACTCATCTACTTGTTTGCAACCATATGACATAGCAGTTTTGATAGATGCTTCGTTGGTATATTTCATATAAGAATAAATGATGTTAAACGGAGTATTGTTAAAAGCCCAATCTCTGACAGCAATCGCAGCTTCTTTTGCATACCCTTTTCGCTGCTTGTCAGCTCTGATATGATATCCGATTTCAGGTTTTATTTCTCCTTTGATAAGCTGCATTGTCAGACCACAGTCACCAATCATTTCGCCTGTCTCCTTCAAGCATACGGCCCACAGTCCAAAACCAAATACCCGATACCTTTCAATATTTCGCTCAATCCAGTTTTTTACTCTGCTTTCATCAAATGCATAGGAATAATGTTGCATTATTTCCGAATCTGCCAATACCTTGTAAAGTGCTTGAAAATCATCACCGTTCATTTCTCTTAACAGTAAACGTTCTGTTTCAATTACCATTGTTTTCCGCCTCATCAAATTCAAGTTTATCGATTAGTTATATTATAACATAAGAACGACCAAAAGTAAATGGGACAATTAATAATCCCGAATTCAAAAATTTATTGCAAAACTCACCGTTTTGTGCTATAATAAGGTAAATTATCACCCATGGAGGCGTAAAATGGCGTTTTTTGCAAACTGTCATCTTCATTCCGACATTTCGGACAGCTTTCTCTCACCCGAGGCGATCGTTGATATTGCCAAAGAGATCGGGCACAAGGCGCTGATACTTACCGACCACGACACCGTCAAGGGCGCGCACCGCTTTGACGTTGCCTGCCGCAAGGCGGGGATATATTCTATGCTCGGCATCGAGTTCATCACCAAGGGGCTCGGCACGGGCTTCCACCTGCTCGGCTACGATTTTGACGCCGAGCATCCCGCTATGCGCGAGCTTATCGACCGTTGCTCCTCGCGCCACAGAGAAAGATGCCATCTCCTCTTTGAAGAATCGCTCGCAAACGGCTCACTCCGTCCCGGAGCGACCTGGCAGGAGGTCCTCGACGCCTTCCCCGGAAACGATTTTTACTATTACACTCAGGTCTTCACGGTTCTTGAAAAGAAGGGCATTTACGAGCACGCGGAGCATCCGCAGTTCATCAAGGACGCATTCACTCCCCCCAAGGAGCGCGAGCCCGAGCTCGAAGCCGCGATCGGCTACTTCACTCCCGACATTGAGGAATGCATCAAAATCATCCTCGCCGCGGGCGGTGTTCCCGTCATCGCGCATCCGCATAACAAGCAGGAATACATAGAAGATCTCATAAAAATGGGCATCAAGGGCATTGAGGTCTACCATCCCTCGATTCTCCCCGAAGAAAGAGCAGCCTACGACACCCTCTGCCGCGAGCGCGGACTTTACGTCACCGGCGGCACAGACCACGCGGGCAGGATCGGCGGTTTCACCGACCTCTTCGAGAAAAAGAACAAGCCCGACGACTGCGGAGGAATGACGGAAGAGGATTTCTTTAAGCTTTACAAACGCGAACTGGGATAAACGACGCAGCGTTAATAATTATGGTAAACAAATCGGGTTGAGTCACGCTAAATCAGCGGCTCAACCCGATTCATTTATTTACTTTTTTTAAACTTTATAATATCCGCTATTTTGAACGCCAACGCTGTCAATTCGGAGATTATGACTGGGATAGCAATAACCGGTTTTATATAGTCAACCATTTTGCTGAATTTTATTACCGGCATATTCTCAAAAAACCTCAGGAAATAGACGAAGACCGCAAACCGAATATCCTGACACAGCCACATAATCAAACTTGCTGCAATAAGTACAGATACCGCAAGTCCGATAAATCTACTGCTCGAAAAAATCGCAATAACTGCAAGAATCATGGCTGCCATGATTATTATCATGGTTATTATATATGGAATTTCCTCTTTTCCTATCCCCGTAAATACCATTCCGCCTTGGTACTCCGGATAACTCGTACATAAATGCAGAATGTGCTTAAAGTAAAGATACTCTGCCAAAGCGGCGAAGAGCACAAAAATCAAACCGGATATTATAACGGGAATTTTTGATTTTTTCATTAGTCCACCTTTCATTTCACCTTAACTTCGCTCCAACATAGCGAATATTAAGCATTCAGTTATTTCTTCGGCACGTAAATTCTGAGATGCACTACGTCCTCATCCGTCATGATCTTTGTCGCTACTGCGGAGAGGTTGAACGCACGAATGGTATAGTTGCCCCACCATGCCTCTGTTACCTGAACTGCCGCGGTCGTGATATTGCCGGGGCGGGAGGAGTTCTTGGTGGTCTCGGTTACCCAGCCCTCGGGGCGGTACTGATATCCGCTGTCGACGATGATGACCGAGCCGACGGGGAGGTCTTCCTTGGTAAAGAGCTTTGATGCGATGAAGTTGGGAACGTTCGTCGCGGTGCTGGTCTGTGCGTTATAAATGCCGATCTGGTTCTTGGAGTTGTAATATGCCTGAACCTGGAGGAGCCAATCAAGTGCCTCGTAATCTGCAATATTGAGTCCGAGGGAGGTAAATGCTGCGCTGTCGTCGATAACAACGGGCTCGGTGGGCTCTGCGGGCTTGGTTTCCTCGGGCTTGATGTCGTTAATATCGGGCATACCGGGCTCCTTCACGGGAGGAACGGGATTTGCCGACTTGGGCAGATAGATGCGGAGATGGGCGATATCAGCCTCGGTCACAGCTCTTGTAACGCTTGTGGAGAGGTTGAACGCGCGGAGGGTGATGCCGTCCCACCAAGCTTCGGTTACCTCGGCAACGTGGGTGGTGGTGTTGGGGTTACGGGTCGAGCTTGTATTCTTCGTGGTTTCGTTTATCCAGAATTCGGGGCGGTACTTATATCCGCTGTCACAGATAACGATCGAGCCAACGGGGAGATTTTCCTTGGTCAGCATAACCGAGGAGATAAAGTTCGGGATGTTCGATGCGGAGCTGTTGGTGGAATCGATGAGGTGGCTGCCCTTGGTGGAGTCGTAATAAGACTGAACCTTACGCGGCCAGTTGAGGAGGGTGTAATCCTCGATATTCTTGCCGAGCGCCTTAAGGATCTCGGCATCGGTCATCGTCTCGGTAATTGACGGTCCGGGATTTGCCGCGGTGACCTTGGTGACCTCGAAGGGCTTTGCAAGCGCGCTCTTTACAGCCTCGCGCATTGCGGGGAGGTGATCCTTAAGGGTTGCCGCATAGCTTGTGGGGAGCCAATCGACCTTATCAACGTCGCCGCCGGTGAGGTATGCAAACCAAGTCAGCGCAACGGTATATCTGCCGTAATCATAGCTCATATGGTAGCCGTCGCGGGTGATGGTGTCACCGATATAGGAGGAACGGAGATTCTGTACGGCAGTACCCGAGGGGATAGTACCCACGATGCTCGCCTGTCCTTTGACCTTGGAATCGTAAGCCTTGAGGATGGCGTTATACATCTTCATCTGGTCGCTTCCGTAGGTCGGGAAGGAGGAATGAGTGCTGTTCTGCTGATATGCCCAGGTCAGGTGCCAGTAAACGTCCGCATTCGGCTCGTTCTCGGCGATGAATTCAAGGATCTTGGGGAGGGGAGAATAAGTATTCTCAACGCCGCTCGATCCGCTTGCCTGCTGAACGGTGACGATATCCCATTCCTCGTCCTGAAGTCCTCTCAGGACGCTTACGCCGGAGGTGTTCGTCCACTTGCCGTTGGTGTTCTTATAGTAGGTATACGCGCCGGAATTTGCCTTGATATTGCTGTAATGCTTATCAAGCGCACAGCCGCCGATATAGAGGTTACCGATAATAATCTTCTCAACGCCGCCGTCCTTGGCGATGTCCCAAAGATACTCGGTAGCGTCGGAGGAGAAGCTGTTACCGATAGCGAGGACCTTGAGGGTCTTGGTTGCGGGGATCGCTTCGGTCTTTGTGTCGCCGCAAGCGGAGCAGGTGAGGGTCTTTGCGCCGTCCTTGAGAGCCTTGGGCTTTTCGGTGACGGTCTCTGTGTAGGTGTGAGCGCAATCGGTCACGGGGGGCTCGGTTGCGGGAGGATCGGTTTCGGGAACGGTCTGTTCAGGTGTGGTCTCCGAGGGAGCGACGGTAGTATCCTCGGGAGCTTCGGTCTGATTGCACGCTACGAGCGAGAAAAGCATCAGGATCGCAAGCGTGAGTGCTAAAAATCTTTTCATTTTTATGCCTCCAAAAATTAATTACTGCTGATAAGCGATCTTACCGTCAACTATGGTAATAAACGCCTCTGCGCCGACCGACTTGATGGGGTCTGCCGTCCAGATAACGACATCGGCATCCTTACCGACCTCAAGGCTTCCGACGCGGCTGTCGATCTCAAGCGCACGCGCGGGATTGATGGTGATCGCGCGCCAAGCCGCCTCGTAGCCGAGACCTGCGTTTGCGGCAAGACCCGCACACATGGGAAGGTGCTGGAGGGGGATTACGGGAGCGTCGGTGATGATGCTGACGTTCACGCCCGCGTTTGCAAGGTCAGCGGGGGTAGAAAACGCCTTGTTTATGAGCTCGACCTTGCTCTTGCCGCCGAGGGAGGGGCCGACGAACGCGGGATAGCCCTCTTTTGCAAGCTCCTCTGCTATAACGGAGCCGTCGGTGCAATGGTCGAGAGTGAGCTTGACGCCGAATTCCTTTGCGATTCTGATCGAGGTCAGGATATCGTCGGCGCGGTGCGCGTGAGCCTTGAGCGGAATTTCGCCCTTCATAACGGGAACCATCGCCTCAAGCTTCATATCGAACACGTCCTTGCCCGCTTCCTTGTCGGCGAGGTATCTGCGCGACTTGAAGAGCAGCTCGCGGAGCATTGCCGCGGTTGCCATACGGGTAACGGGGGACTTCTTCGACTGACCGTAAACGCGCTTGGGGTTTTCGCCGAAAGCGCACTTCATAGCCGCGGGATGCTTGACGATCATATTGTCAACGCGGTTGCCGACGAGCTTGATGACGGCAAAGCTTCCGCCGACTACGTTTGCCGAGCCGGGGCCCGTGCAAGCGGTGGTAACGCCGCCCTGAATTGCCGTACCGAACGCCTCGTCCTGAGGATAGATCGAGTCGATGGCGCGCATATGGGGAGTGATCGGATCGGCACTTTCGTTGTAATCTCTGCCCTCCCATCCGACAGCCTCGTTGTGAAGACCGATGTGGCAATGCGCCTCAACGCATCCGGGAGTTACGAGCTTGCCCTCGGCATCAATGATATCTGCGCCCGCGGGAGCCTCGATATCCGCGCCGATAGCGGCGATCTTGCCGTCGTCGCCGAGGAGGATCGAGCCGTTCTCGATATCCTCGCCGACCATGGGCTTGATATATGCATTCTTAATAAGGATCATATTTTATCTCCTTTATCTTTTTTTCCATTATATCACAATCAAGCTCTAAAATCAAGCCGTTAAGCATCTTTTTCTCGACAAAAATTGTCACACTCCGAGCCGCCCCGACATAATATATTATCGAGGAGGAAAAATCCTCAAAAAACTTTTCGGAGGTCTACCATGAATAACAACTGCCTTTGCGGACTTTTCAACAACAACGAGTGCCTGATCTGGGTGATCATCGCCATCCTCGTAGTTCTCGCTCTCACCTGCAACAACAGCGGCAGCTACGGCTGCGGCTCGACCTATAACGGCGGCGGCTGCGGCTGCGGCTGCTGACCGGAAACACCCCCGAGGGCTTTGCCCTCGGGGGTGTTTCAGTGAAGTATTTCGCCGTGGGCGAAACGTGAAATTCGCTTCGCGAAAGTGAAAGTATTTGCCTACGGCAAAGGCGACTCTGTCTTCTCGGCTTACGCCTCCATTTTCCTACGGAAAACCGCCAGAGCCGCACGTGCTTCGCACGAGTGAAGTTTCGCCTGCGGCGAAGTTATGGTGAATTTTCGCCTTTGGCGAAAATTTTCATTTTTATTGAAATGCGAGAACGCTTTGTCCGCACAAGCAATTTTAATTAAGATTGAAATTTGCCTCAGGCAAATTTCTTCCTTAACTTCGCCCGAAGGGCGAAACTTCACTTGCGCGGAGCGCAAACTTAACTTTGGCGTAGCCAATACTTCACTTTTCTCCACAGGAGAAATACATCACTTTCCCCGGGTGATGAGGGGACATCCTTTGATTTAATGAAAAAATTCCGAGCCCGCCGGGGCTCGGAATTTTACCTTAACTCTGCACTCTGCACTCTTAACTCTGCACTGTTTACATACGTCGTTCCTTCGCCGCATTTCTGCTGTACGCGGTATATTCGGTGACGTCCGAGATCGTTTCGCCGTCGATCTGCATTGCGCAGGGGGTGTCGAACCTGACCGTCACCTCGTCGCACTTGACGACTTCGATATATTTCGTGTGGCGGACGTGGGTGCCCTTGAATATTTCGGGGAAGATGGGAATTATGCGCGGGCGGGAGAGACCGTGCACGATGATAAACGACATCTTTCCGTCGGGATCAAGCCTGTCCTGATCGGGCGCGACCTTCATTCCGCCGCCGAAATAGCGTCCGTTTGTAGTCGGAGCGAGCCATACGCGGTCGTATTCACGGGTCACGCCGTCAACGGTGACAGTCGCGCGGCGGGGCTTGAACTCGCGCAGAAGTCCGCGCAGGGCGATGACGGTATAATTTATCGGCTTTTTCTTTTCCTTGCGCTCGCGGTTGCCCGTCTCGCAGACGTAGCCGTCAAGGCCGAAGCCGACGTTGTTTATAAAAATGAGATCCTTGCCGTTCACACGGACGAAGGGGAGATCCTTTATGTATTCGGAGAGATCAAACGGCTCGGCGCCTCTCTCTTTGCCAAGGTCGTTGAGAAAATCGTTGCCGCTTCCCGCGCCGTAATAATAAATCTTCTGCTTGATCTTCAGACCGCGGGTGTCATTGACGAAACGATGAAGCGTACCGTCGCCGCCCGTGAGAATGACTATGCAATCGTCGTCACAGGAAACGAAAAAGTCATAAAAGCTTCCGAGCGCGGAAATATCAACGAAGCGCACCTCGCCGTCGGTCAGTATAGTCTCGAGCGCGCGAGCCGCCGCCTCTGCCTTGCCGTTATTCGCCAGCGGATTGTAAAGTACAACGTAATTCTTCAAGGGGAAAGTCCTCCGAAAAAATCAATTTAGTTCAATCAATATATTGTACCACTTTTTTCCGTCTTTTTCAAGGCGTTTTTTATTAATTTTGATGTTTTTTCTCAAAAAAGCGTAAAGGTCTCCCGAAAATACGGGAGACCCTTACGAAAATTTGTATTCAATTTCAATGAGAGAAGATTCTTCCGGACACCGTTCCATCTCCATTTGGTTTTGTGCCCTCACCTATATAGACGCTTTTTTTCGCAAAAAGTTTCACTTTTTCGGAAAGTTTTTTGAAAAACGATCCCGTTTTGTAAGGATGCACAAAAATTGGCAGCAAGTTTTGTTGAAAATAACGGTGCCCAAAAATCTCGCTTACATATTTTGGATAATTTTTTATTTTTCGATCTCAAGGCGGTATATCTCCATCTGACCGGGGGCAAGCCAAGTGCCGGAGATAATATTGCCGTACTCATTTATGCGGTAATTCGCATCCCAATGGTCGGTCGCCACATCGTGCTCAACGCCTCCGAAGCAGGTTCTCCAGAGCCTTTTGACCGAGGGATCAAAGATAAGATGGAACATTCCGCTTTCCTTTTGATCGTTGTTGAGGATAGCGACGTACTCGTTACCCTCGTCATCCGTAAAGCGGCTGAAAACGCCGTGGAGATCGTGATTGGAAATGAAATTGATCGCGTAAGGATGAACGCCGTCCTTCCATTCCGCCCAACCGCCGTAGGCTCTGCCGAGGTGGTAGCTTTCTCGGTGAGTCAGGCGCATCATAAGCGAACCGTAGGTCTTATGGAAAAGACGAAGCTGGCGCGAGAGCCACGTCCAGGTCTCGGTCTTTTCGCCAAGCTCGTTAACGGGCGCGTTTCGGTAATTGATGTGGGAGCGCATCATTCGGTAGTAGAACCAGATTATACCCTTAGCGCCGTGCATAACCGAGGTATAAAGCTGCCAGCGGATATCATCCTCATTCGGGCAACGGTATCGGAAGTGACCGACCGAGAGCACGATGCTCCAGAAGGGAACGTTCATCACCGACGCCGCCTCGGAATAAACGCGCAGGCTGGTGTAATAATCATCAACGCCCTTGCCGTCGCCAAAGGGATTCATCTGAGTATAGTTATCAAAGGAGATCAGCGGAACGCCGAGGCTCGGAATGACCTTGTGAGTCCATTCCTCGAAGCTTTCACAGCCCCAAAGAGGCATATGTCCCGGCCAACCGGGGAAGTGGTTGAGATAGGGTATCAGATGCGGTGCGAGCTCAAGCTGAATTTTTGCCGCCGCCCTGATATCGTCAAAGCTTTGATGCATCGGCTCGTCGCCGAGGTGGAAGCCGAAAACTGCGGGATGATCTCCGAAATCCGCGACCGCTTCGGCAACGCGCGCGCGGTATCCCTCGGGATCGGTCGATGCACCGCGCCAGGTCGTGCGGCTGTCGGAGAGGATCAGACGGATACCGTATTTGTGGCATTCGTCAAGAAGTGCAAGTAATTTTTTCTTACGCTCGGGGTCGGGTGAGTAATGCGGAGCGACGGTCAAGGTCATTCCGCAAGCCGCCCAATCGGCAACGTCGGAAAGCGGAACGTCGTCAATGGCCTGGGTTCCCCAGAAACCCATTGGGAATACGTTGTTCATTGTTTTGCTCCTTTCAAGTGCAGAGTTCAGAGTGCAGAGTGCAGAGTTATGGAAATTTTTCGCCAAGGCGAAAAATAATTTATAGAATAACGGGCGCGAAGCCGATAGATTTTCACATTCAGAAACCCGAATAAAACGTATGTCTTATCCTCGGGTGAACATATCTCTCCTTATTATTGAGCATATGCTGTGCGTAAAAGAGTGAGGTCTTCGTTTCGGGGTCGATTATCATATACGAGCCCGCCGCGCCGTGCCAGCCGAATTCCGCGGGCGATGCCACGATTCCATAGGAAAGGTCGGGCTCGCAACGCACGCCGAAGCCGTAGCCGTAACCGTCGAGACACGACCACTTTTTGTGATAAGCCGCCTTCATCTCGTCGGTGATGCAGTTTGTGCGCATCATTTTGAGCGTGTTTTCGGAAATTATACGGTTACCGAGATAGCTTACGCCGCCGCAGGCAAGGGCATCGGTGAATTTTATGTAATCGTTCACCGAGGAAATAAGTCCCGCGCCGCCGCTTTCGTATTCTGTGCCCGGAACGTAGGGATTCGTCAGCTCAACGCGCAAAGCCTTTTTACGCGCGTCGTTGTAGCGGTACTGCGGTGCCATACGCGCGCGGATCTCATCAGTTGCGATGAACGTCGAATTGCTCATTCCACAAGGATCGAATATATTCTTTTTGCAGTATTCTCCGAACGTCATACCCGAGATCACCTCAACGAGGCAGGCGAGGACATCGTGGCAGAGGCTATACTGAAACTGCGTACCGGGCTCGAAGTCAAGCGGAGCTTTAGCAAGCGCCGCGATAATCTCGCGCGTGGGTGCTCTGCCGTTAGTTTTTTCAACGACCTCGCGGATATGCGGAGTGGTAAGATCATAATTGAAACCCGCCGTCATCGTAAAGAGGTGATAGAACGTGATCGGCGTTTCGCAAGCGACCGAGAAACTTCCCTTTTTAACGTAAAGCTCGTCAAATTCGGGCAGATAATTCGAGATCGGGTCCTTCATAAGGTACTTGCCCTGCTCGAAAAGCTGAAGCGCCGCGATGCAGGTGACGACCTTGGTGCAGGAATACATATTGTAAAGCTCGTCCCCGCGCAGAGGCTCGCCGACCGCGTGACGCCAGATTTCCTTGTGATCGCGGTAAACGATAATATCCGACGACGGAATGCCGTATTCGGGGAGAGTGTCAATGAAATTTTTGAGGTTGGTGAAGTCCATTTTATGCTCCAAAATAATCAAAATTTAGTGCAGAATGCAGAAGGCAGAATGCAGAGTGCAGAGTGCAGAGTTAAGGAAATTTTTCGCCGAGGCGAAAAATATTTTTATTGAAATCGAAAATTTCCGAGCAAAGCGAGGAAATTCTCCTCAACTCTGCACTCTGAACTCTGAACTCTGCACTTCTTCAAACCGTTTGCCGATAATGTCTGCGCGGAGCTTGTCCGCCGCTTCGGTGTCGAGCGAATCGGTGTAAACTACGCAATCGGTTATGATCTCGCCACGGACGGTGAGGTGCAGGGTAAACTCGCCCTCGGCGGTTTTATATTTCACCTCGTCGGTGAATTCGGGATCTGTGCCGAGAAGCCATTTGCGCGATCCGAGAAATTCGGCGCGGGCGGTGTAAAGTGCCTCGTTGGGCATCGGAAGCGTCATATCGGGTGCGAAAGCCTCAATAAGTGCACGCTCAAAGGCTTCAACCGTCATTTCGGGGGCAAGCTCGGTGAGGTTGACCACGCGCGAGCGCACCGATTTAATTCCTTTCGCTTCAAGCTTTGTCTTTGAAACGGTAAGGTAATTCGATAGTCTTCCCATATCGGATGCGATCAGCACAGTTCCGTGATGGCATTTGTTTTCTCCGACCGAATAAAATGCGTTGCCCGAAAACTTTCTGCCGTCGGCTTCAATATCGTTTCTGCCCGTGGGTACGGCGTCAATGCCAAAAGAACGGCAAGCCTCGGCAATGACGGAAAGCTGGCGCGTGACGTTGTGGATATCCGCGTGCGAGATAAAGCTGAAGCAGAGATTTCCGAGATCGTGAAAAACTGCTCCGCCGCCCGAAAGTCGGCGCGAAAGAAGAACGCCGTCCTCCTCCATTTTCGTGAGATTGCACTCGGCGCGCGAATTCTGATTTTTGCCTATGACGACGGTCGAGGCATTCTGCCAGAGAAAGAGGATCTCTGTCCCCTCTCCGATATTTGCAGTAAGAAATTCCTCCGTCGCAAGATTGCGATGGGGATTTGTTGAATTTGATTTTATAATGTATTTCATATTTTCATTATACAACGAAGTGGCGGCTTTGTCAACAATAATTTTTAAAAAACACATTTCGGAATGTAATTACAGCATTGCGTCCAAAAAAGAAAAGTTCAAAAACAATATTTTCCTTGACTTGTTTCCTATAATATGTTATACTCTTATAGGCGAAAGCCAGAAGTATGTAATTACATTAAAAGGAGATATAAAACAATGCCGGTTATGCCGAACAAGGAAAAAGCACTTGGTATGTACCGCAAGATGTACGAGATCCGTCAGTATGAAGAGACGGTAAAGTACCTCTTCTTCGAGGGTATCATGCCCGGAACCATTCACCAGAGCGCGGGAGAAGAAGCTTCCGCAGTAGGAATCATCTATGATCTTCGCAAGGAAGACGTCGTTTACTCCACCCACCGTCCCGCAGGTCACGACCTCGCAAAGGGCATCTCTCTCAGATCTATGATGGCAGAGATGTTCGGAAAGGTTGACGGATGCTGTAAGGGTAAGGGCGGCGCAATGCACACGGGCGATATGTCCGTTGGCGTTCCCCCCGCAAACGCAATCGTCGGCGGTAACATTCCGATCGCCGCAGGTACTGCACTTGCATTTATGATGCAGAAAAAGGACAACATCGCCGTTTCCTTCATGGGCGACGGTGCTACCAACGAGGGCTCCTTCCACGAGGCACTCAACTTTGCCGCTACCTGGAAGCTCCCCGTAGTTTTCGTATGTGAAAATAACCTCTACTCCGCAACCACCTCCATCCACCTGACCACCCTTCTCGAGGATCCCGCAGCAGGACGTGCTTCTGCATACGGATGCCCCGGCGTAGTTGTTGACGGTAACGACGTTCTCGCAGTAAACGAGGCTATGGCAGTTGCCGTTGAGCGCGCTCGTTCGGGCGAAGGACCCACCATTCTTGAGCTTAAGACCTACCGTAAGTACGGTCACTCCAGAAACGACGCCTGCGGTTACAGACCCAAGGAAGAGGAGAAGGAATGGCTTGAGGATCGCGATCCCATCAAGACCTTCCGTGCAAGACTTCTCGAGGAAGGCGTTGCTACCGAGGAAGAGATCGAAAAGGTCGAAGAAGAAGTCGATGCAGCTATCGACGATTCCGTAGAATTCGCAAAGAACTCCCCGCTGCCCTCTCTTGAGTCGGCACTCGAGGATATCTACGCGGACTGATTGTAAGGAGGTAATTTACTATGGCAGTTATGTCAATTGCAGATGCGCTTAAAGCAGCTATAGCCGAAGAAATGCGCCGCGACCCGAGCGTTTACGTTCTCGGCGAGGACGAGGATATCCCCGGCGGTATGGGCGGTGCCTTCACCGTTACCAAGGGTATCGGCGACGAATTCGGCAGACTTGAAAATATTAACGGCGAGATGAAGGAAGGCCGTTGTATCAACACCCCCATCTCCGAGATCATGATCTCCGGCGTTTGCGTTGGTTCCGCTATGTACGGAATGAGACCCGTTGCAGACCTTCAGTACTGCGACTTCCTCTTCTGCATGATGGACCAGCTTGTAAACCAGGCGGCTAAGATGAGATATATGTCGGGCGGTCAGCTCAGCGTTCCTATGGTTATGCGTTGCCCCTCCGGTGCTACCAACCGCGGCGCTCAGCACGCACAGAGCCCCGAGACCTTCTTCGCTCACGTTCCCGGTCTGAAGGTAATCTGTCCTTCCACCGCTTACGACGCAAAGGGTATGATGAAGCAGGCTATCCGCGACAACAACCCCGTTATCGTTTTCGAGCACAAGCTCCTCTACGGAAGCAAGCGTAAGGAAGTTGGCGCTATCAACTCCGCAGGCGAGGTTCCGGATGGCGATTACACCGTTCCCTTCGGTAAGGCGGCTATCCGCCGCGAGGGTACCGACGTTACCATCGTTGCAAACCTTCTTATGAACTACAAGGCACAGGAAGCAGCCGCAGAGCTTGAAAAGGAAGGCATCTCCTGCGAGATCATCGACCCCCGTTCCCTCCTTCCCTTCGACTACGAGACCGTAGTTGAGTCGGTAAGAAAGACCGGTAAGCTCATGATCGTTCACGAGGATAACTACAACTGCGGTTGGGGCGCACAGGTTGCATCCTACTTTGCAGAGAACGAGATCTTCCTCCTCGACGCTCCCATCGTCCGCATCGCGGCGAAGGATACCCCCGTTCCCTTCTCCCCCGAGCTCGAAAACTTCGTTATCCCCTCCAAGGAGGATATCATCGAGGCTGCTCGCAAGCTCGCTCGCGCATAAGGAGAAGTTAAATGGTAAAGAAAGTTGTTATGCCCGCCGCCGGTCAGACGACCGACGAGGCTACAGTTACAAAAATACTCGTCAAGGTTGGCGACAGCGTAAAGAAGGGCGATCCCCTGCTTGAAGTTGAGACCGACAAGACGGTTCTCCCCATCGAAAGCTTTGCGAAGGGCTTCATCACCGAGATCTTCGTTAAGGAATTCGATAAGGTAGACGCAGGCACCGCGCTTCTCGCTATCGGCGACGAAAAGGATCTCGAGGCAGCGAAGAGCGGCGCATCCGCAGCAGCTCCCGCACCCGCGGCAGCTCCTGCTCCCGTAGCAGCTGCAACCGATGACGATGAGGACGATTTCGCTCCCATCATCCCCGGACAGGCACCCGTAGCTGCTCCCGCAGCAGCACCCGCTCCCGTCGCTCCCGCTCCCAAGGCTTCGGGCGACTACAAGGCTATGCCCAACGCGAAGAAGCTTGCTTCCGAGCTCGGAGTTGATCTCTCCACCGTTGCTCCCGCAAACGGCGAGTTCATCAAGGCATCCGACGTCAAGCTCGCGGCTGAGCAGAAGCCCGCTGCAGTAGTCGAGGCTCCCGCGGCAGAGGCTGATTACGTTGACGAAAAGCTTCCCAACATCAGAAAGGTTATTGCCAAGGCGATGCACAACTCCCTTTCTACTATGGCACAGCTTACGCTCAACACCTCCTTCGACGCGACCAAGATCCTCGCTCTCCGCGAACAGCTCAAGGCAAACGCAGAGAAGTTCGGTCTTTCCAACATCACTCTCAACGACATGATTCTCTTCGCCGTTTCGAGAGTTATCCTTAACCACAGAAGCCTCAACGCAAACTACCTCGACGATACTATGAGATTCTTCAATACCGTAAATCTCGGCATCGCGGTAGACACCGACCGCGGACTTCTCGTTCCCACCCTTATGCACGCAGAAAAGCTCACACTCAACGAGCTCTCCGCACAGGCTAAGGCTCTCATCGGCGAGGCTCAGAAGGGCACCATCGCTCCCGATAAGCTCAAGAACGGTTCCTTCACCGTAACCAATCTCGGCTCTCTCGGCATCGAGTCCTTCACTCCCGTTATCAATCCTCCCCAGACCGGTATTCTCGGCGTTGACACCATCACCCGCAGAATCAAGGAGGTAAACGGTCAGGACGTTACCTATCCCGCAATGGGACTTTCCCTCACCTTCGACCACAGAGCACTCGACGGCGCACCCGCGGCGAAGTTCCTCAAGGAGCTCGTCAATGCGCTTGAAAACTTCGATATGCTCCTCATAAAATAACCAACTGTAAAACTGTGTTTTACAGTTGAGGATCGCGCGCTTATCGCCGCCGCCAAAATCAATGATTTTGGCGGCGCCCCTCGGCGCGCGGACTCGCCCCGGCTCGTCAGAAAGGTGTTTTTTCGGAGGCAAAGCCACCGAAAAAACGGATTTTATTATAATTATAATAACGTAATTCGCTGACACATACAATTGACAAAAGTAAGTGAGGAAAATATAAATGTACGATCTTATTGTGATCGGCGGAGGACCGGGCGGCTACAGCGCCGCCCTCTCCGCTGCTAAGGCAGGCAAGAAGGTCTGCCTCTTTGAAAAAGAAAATCTCGGCGGAACCTGCCTCAACGTTGGCTGTATCCCCACCAAGTATATCCTCGACCGCGCAACTGCTCTTGAAAAGATCAGACATATGACCGGCGAAGGTATGCTCCGTAACGCGGGCGAATTTTCCTTCAAGAAAATTATGACCTCGAAGGCGGGCGCGATCGACAAGCTCATCTCGGGCATCGCAGGTATGCTCAAGGCATCGGGCGTTGAAGTTGTCAAGGGACTCGCTTCCTTCAAGAACGCAAACACCGTTACCTGCAACGGCACCGATTACGAGGCAAAGAACATCATCATCGCAAGCGGCTCGACCCCGATCAGAATCCCCTTCCCCGGCAACGAGCTCTGCCTCGACTCTACCGCAGCTCTCGCTCTGACCAAGCTTCCCCGTAAGATCTGCATCATCGGCGGCGGCGTTATCGGCCTTGAGCTTGGCTCTGCATTTGCCGCTTTCGGCGCAGAGATCGTTATCGTCGAGCTTATGGACTCCCTCCTTCGCGGCGAGGAAAAGGCGGCAAGCGATCTGCTCATCCGCAGCCTTTCTTCGAGAAATATCGACATTAAATGTTCGACCAAGGTCGAAAGCGTTGAAAAGAACGGCGCATCCTTCACCGTTCACACCTCTGCGGGCGACATCACCGCAGATTGCGTGATCTCCGCCGCAGGCAGACGTGCCAACACCGAGGGTCTTTGCGTTGAGAACGCAGGCCTCACTCTCGAAAAGAACGGCACTATTGCAGTTAACGAATATCTCCAGACCAAGACCGAGAATATCTACGCTATCGGCGACGTTATCGGCGGCTATATGCTCGCGCACGCGGCTTACACCGAGGCAGAGGTTGCTGTTGACAACATTCTCGGCGAAAAGGTCGCTCTCAACCACAGCATTATGCCCCGCTGTGTATATACCATTCCCGCATTCGCCGCTGTCGGCATTTCCTCGCAGACCGCCGCTGACAAGGGTATCGAAACCGTCGTTGCACGCTTCGACTACCGCGGAAACGGTATGGCAGTTGCCGAGGGCGAACAGGGTTGCGTCTTTGCCGTTATGGAAAAGGCGACCCGCAAGTGCATCGGCTTCACTCTCGTAGGCGCGCAGGCACCCGAGATGATCACCGCCGCTTCGATCGCAGTTGAGCGCGGCTATACTCAGGAGGATTGGCGCAAGCTGACCGTAGCTCACCCCTCTCTCTCCGAGATGCTCCGCGAAGCAGTCGTCAACGCGAGGTTTTAAGGTATGACAACGGTATATATCGTCCGCCACGGCGAGACCGACCTCAACAGACTCTACCGCTTCATCGGAAGCACAGACCACCCCCTCAACGAGCGCGGAATCGCGCAGGTCGAAACCCTCCGCGAGCCGATGTCCAAGTTTCACCTCGACCGAATCTATTCAAGTCCTCTCAAGAGAACTATGATGACGGCAGAGCGCATTCAGAACGGACGCGACATCGAGATCGTTCCGCATAATGACCTTAAAGAGATCCATTGCGGCGGCTGGGAGACCCTCAACCGCGAGGAGATCGAGGCAAAGTGGCCGGGCGAGATCGAGCTTTGGGAAAAGAAGCCCGACCTTCTCCACATGGAAGGCGGAGAAACTTTCCTGCAGGTTCAGGAGCGCGCCATCCGCGGAATCATCGACATCGTTAACCGCGAGCGCGGACGTAGCATCGCAATCGCTTGCCACATGCTGACCATTCAGCTCATTATGGCGAAGCTCTTGCAGGTTCCGATCCGCGACGTATGGGAGATGGTTCGTCTTGAAAACACCTCGATCACCACTATGAACATCGAGGACAACGGCGACTTCGAGGTCGTTCGTTGGGCAGACGACAGCCACCTTCCCGAAGAACTCAAGAACGCGAACGTAAAGGTCGCGGGAATCCATAACACAAGCTTTAACGCAAAGTACGACATAACCGACGTTGAGGGCAAGCACCACTTCGACGGATTTGCCGTCCACTCGTAAGAAACGAAAGGAAAACAAAATGAACAAGAATCTTGTTGAAGGCAAAGTTGCCGTTGTTACCGGCTCGGGTCAGGGAATCGGCGAGGCTATCGCTCGCAGACTCGCAGAGTTCGGCGCAAAGGTAATCATTACCGATATTAACACCGAAAAGGGTCAGGCTACCGCAGACGCTCTCTGCGCAGAGGGCTACGAGGCAGCATTCAAGTATTTCAACGTAACCGATTTCGACAACCTCAAGAGCGAGATCGAGGCTATGCGCAATATTTACGGCAGAATCGACATCTGGGTAAACAATGCGGGTCTCACCGGAACTCTCCGCGTTGACGAGATCACCATCGAGCACTGGGACAAGATGCAGACCATCGACATCAAGAGCGTATTCTTCTGCACTCAGGCTGTTTACGAGATCATGAAGGAGCAGAACTACGGTAAGCTCGTCCACATCTCCTCTATGGCAGGCGAGCGCGGCGGACGTTCCTCCTCCTGCGCATATTCCTCCGCAAAGGCGGCAGTTCTCAATATGTCGAAGTGCTTCGCTCTCTCGGGCGGTGAATATAACATCACCTCCAACTGTGTATGCCCCGGCAGAACCCTCACCGCTATGGCACAGGGCCTCTCCTGGCTCACCGACCCCAAGGATGATCCCAAGCTCACGATCCCGCTCGGCCGCTTCGGTACTCCCGACGATATCGCAAACGCCGTTCTCTTCCTGTCCTGCGATCTCTCGTCCTACATCACGGGCGACATCGTTGACGTCAACGGCGGACTTTATATGAAATAAACCGAGGCAACAAGTTGCCTCGGTGAGTTTGCTTCGCAAATGTCACGGGGGTGCAGAGTTCAGAATGCAGAGTTCAGAGTTAAGGAAGATTTTCCTTGCGGAAAATCAATTTATAAAAAAATAAACAG
>JAZTXK010000028.1:0-34032 GCA_045636385.1 Eubacteriales bacterium | reverse complement strand
AGCTCAATATCGAGAGTCATTGTCGGATGGTCCTTTACAAGCTCCATGAATTCAATGAAGGTAGGGATCTTTTCGCCCGCAAACTCGGCTCCCTTCCATGAGCCTGCGTCGAGAGTTTTGAGCTCGGCGAGGGTCTTTTCTTTTACCTTGCCGGTGCCGTTTGTCGTGCGGTCGACGGTCGTGTCATGGATGCAGACGAGCTCGCCGTCGCGGGTGATGCGGACATCGGTCTCGATCTGGTCAACGCCGAGCTCGATCGCCTTGCGGAAGGCAAGCATCGTGTTCTCGGGATAAAGTGTACTCCAGCCGCGGTGCGCCGCTACGTATATGTTTTCCTTGCTTTGTGTCCAGTAATTCATAATATACCTCTGATGATATTTTTTATTATTATATCACCATTTCGCTTCAAAGTCAATATTCATTTTGCGACATATAATGACAATGGGCTAAAAATTTCCATAGGCAATAATCGCCTTTTATGTTTAAGCCGATACCGCCCGAGGCAAGAATAGTATTGCTGAGCAATAAGGAAAGGATGAAGAACATAATGAACTCGCAGATCCGAAGGGGAGATATATATTACGCCGATCTTTCGCCCGTCGTCGGCTCGGAGCAGGGCGGACTTCGTCCGGTGCTGATAATACAGAACGACGTCGGAAACAAATACAGCCCGACCGTGATCGCGGCGGCAATTACATCGCGAATGAGCAAAACGCGCCTGCCCACACATATCGACATATACGCCTCGCGTGCGGGACTTGCGCGGGATTCGGTGATACTTCTTGAACAGATAAGAACGCTCGACAAACGCCGCCTGCGCGAGCGAATGGGACACCTTGACGACGAGATGATGGACAGAGTCAATAACGCGATCGCGGTCAGCTTCGGGATAATCCTACCGCCCGCGGGAGCGTATGAGGAAGAGGTACAGCCTGCGGCGGTGGCGGCGGTGGATGTCGCGCAGGTGACGGGAGAGGTTCCTCCGCAGGCGGAGGGGTGAGATGGCGCTGCGCGAGTTAAGATCGGCTTACGCCGAGTTAAGATTGCGCTGCGCGCAAGTTAAGATCGCGCTCCGCGCGAGTTAAGATTCGCCTGCGGCGAAGTTTGAAGGTGAATTTCCGTCGCTGCGCTCGGAAATTTTCGGTTTTAACAAATTACAATAGCGGGAAAGTTTGATCAAAACTTTCCCGCGGTTATAAAATCCCGTTATCTTGCGGGATTTTTCTGTTTTTTTCTCAAATATTCCAACAAACTTCCCCGAAAATCTTGATTTATTAACAAAAAAAGTGTATAATATAGGGTGGAATTAAATTTACTCACAAGGAGACAAAAAATGGCACTTGTAACAACCAAGGAAATGTTCAAGAAGGCTTATGCCGGCGGCTACGCTATCGGCGCTTTCAACATTAACAACATGGAGATCATCCAGGCTATCACCGAGGCAGCTGCTGAGGAAAAGTCCCCCGTAGTTCTCCAGGTATCCGCAGGCGCACGTAAGTATGCTAAGCACGCATACCTCATGGGCCTCGCTCGCGCAGCAGTTGAGGACAGCGGCGTTGATTTCGCTCTTCACCTTGACCACGGCGCAGATTTTGAGATCTGTAAGTCCTGCATCGACGGTGGTTTCACCTCCGTTATGATCGACGGTTCTCATTTCGACTACGAAGACAATATCGCTCTCACCAAGAAGGTCGTTGAGTACGCCCATGCACGCGGATGCGTTGTTGAGGGTGAGCTCGGCGTTCTCGCAGGCGTTGAGGATGACGTTGTAGCTGAGCACTCCTCCTACACCCGTCCCGAAGAGGTTGAGGATTTCGTAACCCGCACCGGCGTTGACTCCCTCGCTATCTCTATCGGTACCTCCCACGGCGCATATAAGTTCACTCCCGCACAGTGCACCAGAAACGAAAAGGGCATCCTCGTTCCTCCTCCTCTCCGCTTCGATATCCTCGAGGAGATCGGCAAGAGACTTCCCGAGTTCCCCATCGTTCTCCACGGCGCATCCTCCGTTCCCCAGGAATACGTTGCAGAGATCAATGCTCTCGGCGGTCAGCTCCCCGATGCAGTAGGCATTCCCGAGGAGCAGCTTCGTCGCGCAGCTCAGATGGCTGTTTGTAAGATCAACATCGACTCCGACATCCGTCTCGCTATGACCGCAGGTATCCGCCGCGTTCTCACTAACACTCCCGCAGCATTCGACCCCAGAGATTACCTCAAGGTCGCTCGCGAGGAAGTTAAGAAGATGGTCAAGCACAAGATCGTCAACGTTCTCGGCTCTTCCAATACCCTTTAATTTCGTTTGCGGAGCAACGTCTTTTTGGCGTTGCTCCATTTTTATATTTTCTTAATTGTGCGCCCAAAGGGCGCACGGGGTGAAGGAGCGAAAAACTCCCGCAAGGGGAGTTTTTACTCCTTCCAAACGGTCGGCGGGGCGCCGCCCGTTTGAAGCACGGAGAGTGTTTCGCGCGGCTCTGGCGGTTTTCCGAAGGAAAATGGAGGCGAGAGCCGACAAGACAGAGTCGACTTTTGCCGCAGGCAAATATGTCTGCGGAGGGCGACTTAAGGCGCCGCCTTAAGAAACCATAGCTTGCCGAAGGCAAGCATAACTTTCTGAAAAAGTTTGATCAAAACTTTTCCGCTATTGTTATTTTTAGAAAGGTAGACATTACTATGATCAGATACGGTATCCATACGGGCAAGCAGAACGCTGACCCTACGGCTACGTTTGAGGCGATCAAGAGAGCGGGCTTTGACGCGGTTCTCATCAGCCTCAGCGGTACTTTTGACAACGAAAAGCAGGTCGAGATCATCCGCCGCGTCGGACTTGACATCGACAACTGCCATTCCCCTTGGAACAAGATAAACCACCTCTGGCTCGATACTCTTGACGGTCAGGGCGCTTTTGAGATGCTCCGCGACAACCTCATCGAGTGCGGCAAATTTGGTATTCCCCGCGCTGTATGGCACGTTTCCGCGGGCAACGAATATCCGCCCATCTCCCAGCTCGGAATGGATCGCGTAGCGCGACTTATCGAGGTTGCAGACAGTGCAAACGTCGATATCTGTCTTGAAAACCAGAGATTTTTCCACTTTATCGACTACATTTACGCGCATCTTGACTGCCCCCGTCTGAAATTCTGCTACGACAGCGGCCACGAGTCCTGCTTCTCGCAGACCAAGCTCGCCCTCCCGAAGTACAGACACAAGCTCGCCGCGCTCCATCTGCACGATAACAGCGGAATCTACAACGCCGACGAGCACCTTCTCCCCGGTCGCGGCACGGGTGTCGATTGGGATTACGTTCGCAAGAACCTTGAGGGTTACGAGGGAATTATCTCGCTCGAGGTCAAGAGAATTCCCGAAATGAGCCTCGATGAGTTCTACACCGCGGCATTAGAAGCTGCCAAATTTGTAAAATCATGATGAAAAAGTTTAGTTTAATAATTATTTTGCTCCTCACCGCACTGATTGCGGTATCTTGCGGCGGCGATGGTGATCCCGCAGAAACAACAGTAGCCGACACCACCGCGCCCGCGCCCGAAACAACGGCGCTCGTTCCCGTTGAGCCTTCCACCGTTACCGTTGAAAATCCCAGCTGGGGTTTTCCCGCGCATTCTCTCGAGATCGCAGACCCCAATATTCTCTCGGCGGAGCTTATTAAGGGCTCTTACAACGTTACCCTGACCTCGATCCACGTCGGCGAGACCGAAATAGCGGTTCTCGACTGCTTCGGTCACAAGGCTTCGATCAAGGCAAAGGTTTCGGAAGACGGAAGCATTTCGTATGAAGCCTTTCCTTGCGAGGAGGAATTCATCAGCGCTGCCAAACACGGCATTACGGGAAGCAAGTCCTCGACAAATCTGCCCGACCAGACCTCCAAGCTTCAGTCCCTTATCGACAGCACCTCTAAAAAGGGCGGCGGAACCATCTTCCTCTATCCCGGATTTTATAATATTAAGGTCATTACCATGCGCGAGGGCGTAACTCTGAAGATGTACTCGGGCTTCACCGATGCCGGCGAGGGCTTCACCGACGAGCTGGCTGAGAAGGTCAAAAAGGGCGAGGTCACCGTTTTGATCCTTGCGCGTATTCTCAACACGAAAATGAAGGAGTTCGGCAGAAACGGTTCCTCTAACTTCACGATCAGCGGAGGCGTTATCGACAACAATCATTCGACCCAGTCGACTCTCCTTTTCGGTTTGAGCCGAGGCATCACGATCGAAAATATGATCTTCAAGGATATGAAGAACAACCACGTCATTCAGGTAACGGGCTGTGAGGACGTCACCATCCGCAATTGCATCTTCGCGGGCTTTGAGTGGGGCGATACCTTTACTCGCGAAACCATTCAGATCGAGCAGTCGCATCCCGGCGCGCACAGCGGCGACCACGCGAACGCTCCCGTCCGCTTTGATTACGGCGAGCTCTACGGATGTAAAAACATTACCATCGACTCCTGCTATTTCGGCCCCTCGGATGAGCTCCCCGGCGCGCACATCGCGATCGGTCACCACGGAACTGCACACGAGGCGGTAGCGGACAACTTCAAGATCACGAACAACGTCTTTGACCGCCCGACCTACGCCGCAATCCGCTTTGCAAGCATCACAAACGTCGAGATCACGGGCAATACCTTTATTGCGACCAAGGATTCCAATAAATTCTGCACCGAAGCGAACCCCGCGTTTATAATTCTTTATCCCAACACCTCCGACGTGACCTATAATAACGTCGTCGACGGCAGAAAGATCACCAAGGCACTCGCCTTTGAGCAGGCGGGAACGCATAACGTAAATATTTCGAATAACGAATTCAGCATTGAAAAAGGCTCGGACAAGAGAGTTATCATCGTAACGGGCACAAGCGTCACCCCCGGTATCATATTCAGAGAGAACGTTCTCCGTCAGGATACCTACGACAGCAAGCCCTATATGCTCTCGGGTTATCTCAAGGCTACGAACTACATCGGAAACATCAGTTTCACCGACAATAAGGTCACCTGCAACGGTCAGCCCGGTGTCAAGGACTGCATCTTCAAATTCCAGGGCGTTTACGGCTTGAAGTTTGAAAACAACGAGGTAAATCTCGATTCCTGTAATTTCAGCCTGAAGGACGAAGGCGTTATCGGACTTTCCACACACGGCGTTATAAACGGCGCAAAGGCAGAAACGATCAACTTCACCTCCCGTGCGTGCAGTAAGTATATTCAGATCACGCACGCTGACGGCAGTACGGCAAAGCTGGTCTTTTCAACGAATCAGTCCCACAGCTTCGTTGCGAGCGAGGGCGGACGGTTCGAGCTTGAAAATGACGGCAAGGGCAACGTGATCGTCAAGGTCATCCCCCTTGATGGCTACGTATTTGACGGTTGGACCACCCAAAACGGCGCTCTCACGGGAACCGGCAACGTAAAGATCGCGGAAGCGACCACGTTCACGGCTAATTTCAAGAAAAAATAAACCGTATAACAGCGCAGACCGATCCGCGCTCACGCCATAAGAGCGAGCGGTCTGCGATACTGTAAAATTATGAAAAGGTTAGTATTATTTTTTACGTTTATTCTCCTCGCCGCGATTCTTTTCGGGTGCGGAGAGAGCGGCGCAGAAGTTACCTCGGGTGAAGCGGTTACCGCCGCGCCCGAGACCGAAAGGGTACTCGGTACAGAGCCGAAAGCCACCGCTGTTGTTCCCAATCCCGAATGGGGCTTTCCGGTGCACTCGGTTCGTGTGCTTGACGAATCCGTCATCACCGCAGAGCTTGACAGCGTTACGGGCAACGTGATTCTGACCTCCTATAACCCCGGCGAGACCGAAGTTTACGTTCTCGATTGCTTTGAGCACAAGGCGACCGTCAAGGTCAGCGTCGCGGACGATGCCGATTGCTCGATCAGCTTCGAGGCAAAGCCCTGCGAGGAGGAGTTTATCAATGCCGCGCGGTACGGCGTGACACCCGGCAAAAATCCGAGCAATCTGCCCGACCTAAGCCAGAGACTTCAGATGCTCATCGACAAGGTCTGGCGACAGGGCGGCGGCGAGATCTTCATCTACCCCGGATTTTATAATATCAAAGTTATCAGCATGCGCGACGGCGTAACGCTGAGGATGTATTCGGGATTCACCGATGCCCGCGAGGGCTACACCGCCGAGCTTGCCAAAAAGGTCAAAAAGGGCGAGGTCACCGTTCTCATCGGGCCGCGTATTCTCAATACGAATTTGAAGGATTTCGGCAGAAACGGCTCCTCAAACTTCACCATCAGCGGAGGCGTTATAGATAACGATCGCTCGGGAACTTCATCGATCCTGCTGGGATTGAGCCGAGGTGTTACGATTGAGAATATGGTGTTCAAGGATATTAAAAATTCTCATGTGATGCAGATAACGGGATGCGATGGCGTCACTATCCGCAACTGTATCTTTGCGGGATTTGAGTGGGGCGGTACGTTTTCAAGGGAAACGATTCAGATCGAGCAATCTTATCCCGGCGCGCATAACAGCGATCACGAGAACGCGCCCGTCCGATTTGCAGAGGGTGAGGTTTTCGGATGCAAGAATATCACTATCGACTCCTGCTATTTCGGTCCTTCGGATGAGCTCGGGGGCCACCATATCGCTATCGGACACCACGGAACGGCTCACGAGGCTGTTGCCGATAACCTTAAGATCACGAACAACGTCTTTGACCGTCCTACCTACGCGGCGATCAGATTTGCAAACATCACGAACGTCGATATCAGCGGAAACAAATTCATTTCATCCGCCGACTCGCAAAAGGACTGCGAGGATATAGATCCCGCCTTTATCATCTTCTACCCCAAAACAAGCACTCTGACGTATAAAAACATCGTCGACGGTCAACAGGTCACTTACGGCTTTTCCTACGAGCTTTCGGGCACGCATAACGTAAATATTTCGAATAACGAATTTATCGTTGAAAAGGGCTCGGACAAAAGGATCATTATCGCAAACGGAACGGGAATCAATCCCGGTGTTAACTATGAAAAAAGCGTTCTCCGTCAGAAGACCTATAATTCCCAGCCTTACCGCATAACGGGTTATTTCAAGTCGACAAACTATTTCGGCAACATCAGCTTTTGCAACAACAGCGTCACCTACGGCGGACAGCCGACGTTTTCCGACTATATCTTCAAGCTTTACCGTGTTTTCGGCTACAAGTTTGAAAATAACAATATCGATCTTGGCGAATGTACGTTCAAAAACTCCTCGGACGGTGTAAAAGGACTCGTTACTCGGATGTGCTTCGAAGGGGAGGCTGCAGAGACTTATACGGTCCGATCGGAGCTGATCTCAAAATACATTTCGATCAGACAACCGAACGGCACGGAAACAAGACTCATATTCACAACAAAAAACACACATAAGATCATCGCCGCAGAGGGCGGCAGGATCGAGCTTTCGGGCGATGGCGAGGGCAATATTATAGTCGAGGTTATCCCGAATGAGGGCTACACGTTCTCCTCGTGGCAGACCGCTGACGGAATATTCGATAATACCGGAAGTATAAAAATATCAAAACCGCTTGAACTGAAAGCGATCTTTACGAAAAATTAACGCAGAAAGGAATAAATATTATGCTTATTTCAACACAGACAAGCCACGCAGTTGGCAGACTTGGATTCGAACAGGGCGTTCTGACCCTTAAAAACGCAGGCTACGATTGCCTCGATCTCTCCCTCTTTGAGATGATCCACGACGATAGCGTATACGTTGCAGGCGATTGGAGAAAGCTCGTTGAAGAGCGCCGCGCTTTTTGCGATGCAAACGGAATCATCTTCAACCAGTCGCACGCGCCCTTCTCCTTTGCTTGGGCGGACGAAAACATCCGCGAGAATATCGCCAAGCCCCGCGTCGAGCAGTCGCTCGAGATCAGCGCGATGATGGGCGTTAAGATCGCAGTCGTTCATCCCCTCCATTGGATGCCCTATCTCGGCCACGAGGATGAGATCAATGAGCTCAACATTCAGTATTACAAGTCGCTCATCCCGCTTGCGCGCAATCTCGGCGTAAAGATCGCGCTTGAGAATATGTGGCAGAAGGAAGTCAAGCGTAAGTGCATCTGCACCGACGTTGCGGGATTCGCGAAGGATCACGCCGCGCTCATCGACGCTATCGACAGCGAGTGGGTAGTTGCCTGCCTCGACGTCGGACATTGCTCGCTCGTCGGCGAGGAGGCAGAGGACACCATCCGCATCCTCGGTCACGACAGACTCAAGTCGGTTCACCTCCACGACAACGATTATCAGGGCGACCGCCACACCATCCCCGGACTCGGTATGATGAACTGGGATAACATTATGAAGGCGTTCGAGGATATCAAGTACGACGGCGAATTCACCTACGAGGCTGATGCCTTCCTCAAGGGCTTCGACAATGAATTCTTCCCCACCGCGGTCGAATTCATGGTCAAGAGAGCAAAGCATCTGGTCTCCAAGACCTCGCTCTAAACGATACGAATAAATCAAACATAACACCGTCCGATGTGCCTTTGACGACGCATCGGACGGTGTTTTTTGCTCTTCATTCATGTTTTTCCGTGAGAATACTTGACTTTTGCCGCTCGGAGTGGTAGAATTATAAAAAATCAGTCAGAGGAGACGTGACAATGAAACAGTATCTTTTGCCCGAGAGCGGCAATTTCTATAAAGTAAATATGCACAGCCATTCGACCTACTCGGACGGTCAACAGACGCCCGAGGAGCTGAAGGAATTATACAAAAAGCACGGCTACCACGCGATCGCGTACACCGAGCACGAAGCGCTTTTCGACTTCACCCATCTCAACGACGAAGATTTTATCGCACTGACCTCATACGAATACGCTATCGGAAACTACGCGAAGCCCGCGCACTCCTTCTACGAGGGCAAGCCCACCTTCTTCGGCGACGTCGAGCAGATGCACCTCAATCTCTACTCGAAGGATCCGCACAATAAAAAGCATATTTGCTTCAATCCGAAGTTCATCGGGCAGAAGCAAAAGGACCTTCTCGGTGAGCCCGAATACGTCGGCACTCCCGACTATGAGAAGGTCTGGTCGATCGAGTGTATCAACGAGATCATCAAAACAGCACGCGACAACGGCTTCCTCGTCTGCTACAACCACCCCAACTGGTCGCTCAACACCTACGAAACCTACTCGAAGCTCGAAAATCTCAATATGCTCGAGATCAATAACGGCGCATCGAACCGCGGCTCGGATATGGACTACACCCCCTACGTCTACGATCAGATGCTCCGCACGGGAATGCGAATCGCCTGCGTCGGCGGTGACGATAACCACAACACCATCCATTTCTTCAAGGCGTGGACGATGGTCAAGGCGGAGTCGCTGACTCACGAAAACATTCTCGGCGCGATCGAGCGAGGCGAATGCTACGCGTCGTCGGGTCCCGAGATCCACGAGCTTTACTACGAGGACGGCAAGGTCTATATCAAATGCTCCGAAGCCGACGCCGTCCACTATTACACCGCAGGTCGCCGCCGCGCCCGTACAAATGAGGTCAAAAAAGACGAATTCGTCACCGAAGCCTCATTCGAAATACTGCCCACCGATCAATATTTCCGCATTACCGTTAAGGATAAGAACGGTAAGTACGCAAATACCAGAGCATATTTCCTTGATGAATTGAAGTAAATATAAAAAATGACGGTTTTGCAACCGTCATTTTTTATATCGAACAAATAAGCTGCTCAATCGGCACGTAGCCTTTGCCGTAGCCTTTGGTCTGGGCGTCGGCGGCGGTGCAGAGGTCGAGCGTACGCGTGAGGGCGTCGGCGCCGATATTCTTCATCGCTCCGATGTATTTCGCCAGCGGGTAGGGCTTGATGCCCGTCGCGGTGGCGATATCGTTCTGCGCCATTCCCGCGGCTTGGCAGGCAAGGATCGTGTTCATATCGCAGATAACTCGGATCAGCTCCGCCATAATGCGGACGGGCTCGGCTTTTTCCGCCTTCATCTTGTCAAGCACGGCAAGTGCGGTCGGAATATTGCGGGCGAGAATGGCGTTGGCAAGCGCGAAGGAATCGAATTCCTCGGTCGCGCACGCCGCCTCGCGGATGTCCTCCTCCATAACCGCCTTGCGTCCACGCGCGAGGACGAGATAGGAGATCTTGTCGATCTCGGAGGCGAGGGTGAACATATCTGTGCCGCAAAAGTCGACCGTTGCGGTGCAGATGCGGGGATCGGCGTCCACTCCGTTTTCCTTGAAGTGGCGCGCGCACCATCCCGCAAGCTTGCCCGCGGGCACGCGGTCAAACCGCACGCCCTGCGCGTATTCGCAGAGCTTTTTGAGTTCAGACGATATCTTTTTCGGTGTTCCCACATTGATACCGCCCGCGGGAATCGAGATGATGAACACGTTGCCCGATTCCCCCTCGAGCGAACCGAGGATCTCGCAAAGCGCGTTTATCTCGGCGGCACGAAGGTCGGTGAAGGCGAGGGATGCAACAACGAGCTTGTATTCCCCGAACATCGGGGGTGCGGCGAGCGCGGCTGACACGCTTTCTGGCGAAAAATCCGCCTGCTCGATGCGAACGTAGTCAAACATCTCCGCCTCGGGGGATACAAGCTCACTCTTCGCCACCGAGAGCGCGTTCCCCTTGAGGTAATCCTCGTCGCCGAAGAATATGTAAGCCGCATCGGGCGTTTTGATATTTCGGCGGAACTGCGCCTCGGTGATGATTTCTTTCATGAGTCGGTACGACAGTTAGTCGTTAAGGCCGTAAATCTCGCGGAGAAGGTCGGGCTTGTTGGTGATAACTGCATCACAGCCAACGTCTGCGAGCCACTGTGCGATCTCGGGATCGTCAACGGTCCAGGGATGAACGCGGATGCCCTTTTCGTGGCACTTCTCAACGTAGTTCGGGTAGAGCTTGAGCTGGTTGTGCTTGGGGTGGGAAGCAAGCGCGCCGATGTTCTCGGTGTAGTCCCAAGGCTTGACCATATTGAAGCTGTAAAGGGGAGCTACGAATGCCTTGGGGTTAACCTCAAGCATACGCTCGAGCTGTGCGTGGTCGAAGGAGGAGTAGATAACGAGGTCGAGCATACCGGTCTTCTCTGCGAGAGCGTGGAGAGCCGCGGGCATAGCGGGGTCAGCGGACTTGATCTCTACGTTACAAACCATATTGTTCTCGCGGCAGAGGTTGAAGAGGTCTTCCATAAGGGGGAGCTTGGTGCCCTTGAAGTCGGGGGAGAACTTGCGGCCGAAGTCGAAATTGAGGAGTTCCTCGTAAGTATACTCGGTAACAAGGCCCTGACCGTTGGAGGTACGGTCGATCTTTTCGTCATGGAGGGTAACGATCTTGCCGTCAGCGGTGAAGTGAACGTCGGTCTCGATACCGTCAGCCTTCATCTTAGCAGCGAGCTCGTAAGCGGGCATGGTGTTTTCGGGCGCGTAAGCGGAAGCACCGCGGTGCGCGATGATAAGTGTGCGTTCTGTGAGTGTCTTTGCCATTGTTTTTGTTTCCTTTCGGATTTTTTTATTATAATTGCTATTATAACCTTGATAAAAGTTTTTGAAGATTCTTAAGGAACTTTTTTCAAAAATTCCCTTAACTCGCCCTCCGCAGAGGGCGAAACAACCCTTGCGCTTCAGTAATGGCGGCGCCCCGCCGACATTACTGAAGGAGTAAAATCTTCCCTTTAGGGGAGACGTGCAGCTCTTGCGGTTTTCCGAAGGAAAATGGAGGCGTAAGCCGAGAAGCAAGAGTTGCAACTTGCCGAAGGCAAGTACTCCTTCGCGCTTTTAATTTTGTGCTGCAAAGTGGGGAACATATTCAACACTTCCCTACAATCGGGAAGTATTGAATATGTCCAAAATCGAGAAGCAGAGCTTCACGATTTTGAAGCGCGGTAGCGCGAGCTTAAGCTCGCGCATTAAATCGAGACGCTGTCTCGAGCTCTGCCACCTTTTGAAAAAGGTGGACCAAAACTTTCCGCTGCTGTTGTTTTTTATTTAATCGAAAATTTCTGAGTGTAGCGAGGAAATTTACCTCAACTCTGCACTCTGAACTCTTCACTCTGCACTTTCCTCGCCCTTCTTGAGCTCCTCGATCTCGCTCTTAAGTTCAGCTATCTTCGCCTCAAGCTCCGCGAGCTGCTGGGAAACGGGGTCGGGGATGTGGATCTGGTCGAGCTGTTCCTCTACCTTTTCGCCCTTGCGGCGCACTACCTTTGCGGGGATGCCGACGGCTGTTGCGCCCGCGGGGATCTCTTTGAGTACCACCGCGCCCGCCGCGATCTTCGCTCCGTCGCCGATCTTGAACGGTCCGAGGACCTTTGCGCCCGAGCCGACCATGACGTTGTTGCCGAGCGTGGGGTGACGCTTGCCCGTGTCCTTACCCGTACCGCCGAGGGTTACACCCTGATAGATCGTGCAATCGTCGCCGATGATGCAGGTCTCGCCGATAACGACGCCCGATCCGTGGTCGATCATAAGTCGCTTACCGATCTGCGCGCCGGGGTGGATCTCGATTCCCGTCAGGAATCTTGCAAGCTGGGAAACCGCTCTCGCGGGGAGAAATTTTTCATTAACGTAGAGCTTATGCGCCACGCGGTATGCGAGCATCGCGTGAACGCCCGAATAAAGAAGCATAACCTCAATGTCGCTTCTCGCCGCGGGGTCGCGCTCGCGGACGGCGGCAACGTCTTCCATAATCCCCTCTTTCAGCTCGGAGAGGAAGCATCTGCCGTCAAAGATCTTGTCCTCGACGGTTGAATAAAGTCTGCCCGCAGCCACGCGGAGCTTGCCGTAACCGTTTTTGACCGCCTTTTTGATCTTCGTCTTCTGCTCGGGTGTGAGCTTTTTCTTAGTTTCGGTATTTATTTCTTTTTCACTTGTACCGATATTGATATTAATATGCATATTGACTCCTTATTTCGCGCCTTCGATAGCGGCGATATCCTTACTGTCGAGGGGATAATTCTGCAGCTCGAGCAGCTTATCGTAGATCTCGATTACCGAATAGGGCTTTGCGCTGTAATCGACGTCGCCCTTATAGTATATTTCCACCTGCATCCTCGTGATACTCGAAAATTCAGGCATCGACTCAAAATAATACTGACGGAAGGTGTAAAGCGAGGTTGTGTCCATCTCAGCGAGGTTGGCGTCGAGACGTGTCTTCTTCGTGTCGCCATCCTCGTTCTTATAATAAACGACGAGAGTGACGTCAAAGAGATCGTCCTTCTTGCCGGGGATCTCGTCAAGCTCGTAGTCCTTCGCGAGGTGGGGTAAGAGGCTCTTGTTATAGCGCATAACGACCTGCGTCTGGTTCGCACGGGGGAAGAAAACGACGTCGGTCAGGAAAAACTGCGCGAATTCGTTCTTTTTGACCTCGCCCTCGGCAAGCTCGAACTGATCGTGCCAGTCCTCGTCGGTGGCGATGTTGTCCTGCTCCGCCTGATAGCGGGCGAAGCCGTCGCCGCCGTACTGCTCCCAAGCCTCGGCGAGGGAGGGGTTGCCCGCAACCGTCTTGATCGCGCTCGGCTCGTTCGTCGAGAAAAGCACGCGCCAGAGGAGAAATGCGTTTATGAAAACGATGAGTGCGATGAAGCTGTATTTGATGACCTTTCCGAGAATTCTCCAGAACAGCGGGGCAGGTGGAGCTTCATTTTCATAATCGTCACCGTAGATATAATCTTCAGCCATTTGAATTGTTCCTTTCTTATTTATCGAGTTTCATATCGCCGTCCTTGATAAGTCCGAAGCGGCGCATCGGGATATATACAATATAGGAAATAACGGCGGGGAGAATGAAGCAGATGAGCGCAAGACCGATCCAATCGAGTGCGCCGACCTCTGCGGGGTAGCCGTTTGCGGGGTCAAGCCAACCGAGGACGATACCGATCGGGCCGAGAAGTCCGCAAGTGCCCATTCCCGAATTGATCGCCGCGCCGTACATTTTCATAGAGAAAACGCAGGTGGCAAGCGGTCCCGTCACCGCCGAGGCGATGATGGGCGGCAGCCAGATAATTGGCTTCCTTATTATATTAGGCATCTGAAGCATACTTGTGCCGATGCCCTGAGAGAGCAGACCGCCCACACCGTTGTCGCGGAATGAAATGACGGCAAAGCCCACCATCTGCGCACAGCAACCCGCAACAGCCGCGCCGCCCGCGATGGCAAGTCCCTCGGACGAGCCGACAGCGGCAAGGCTACCCGTCAGGACAAGTCCCGCGCAGATCGCCGCCGAGGAGATCGGGAGTGTCAGCGCGATTCCCATAACGACCGAAACCGCAAGTCCCGTGAAGAAGGGTGCCTGAGTCGCCGCCCATCCGATGAAGGTGCTGACGTAGCCGACGAGCGTGCCGATCACGGGCGCGACGAATACGCTGAGAAGTCCGCCGACGAGCAGAGTCACGAAAGGCGTGACAATGATATCAACTTTAGTCTTTTTCGAAACGAGCTGACCGAGCTCTACGGCAATAATTGCGATAAAGAACACGGCAAGCGGACCGCCCGCACCGCCCTCAGCATTCGCGGCATAACCGACAGCCGCCGCAGAGAAGATGACGAGAGGATCGCATTTCAGCGCGAAGGCGATAGCCGCCGCCATCGCGGGACCCGCAACAGCCTGCGCAAAGCCTCCGATCTCGGCAAGCACGCCAAGATGCGGTATCATTCCGAGCGCCTTGAAGATCGTTCCGATCAAAAGCGAGGCAAAAAGTCCCTGCGCCATAGCGGACATGGCGGTGATGAAGTAGCGAGTTAGGTATTTTTTGAGAGTGGACATTTTTGTACTCCTGAATATAACAGTGCAGAGTGCAGAATGCAGAGTGCAGAGTTATGGTAACCTTTCGGCGAGCCGAAAAGTATTTTTATTTGATGTTTTCGGTCAGGATTTTGATTTGAGCGTCAGAGAGTTTTTTGACCTCTTCGACGGTAGTGTTAAGTTCATCGAATCCAAAGGTTTCGATGAAACGTTCGAGGAATGCAAGGGTTTTGGTGCGAATATCCGTGTCTTGGTTTTCTTCCTCGCACTCAAGCCAGATCTCATAGTCCCCGAGATCGGCGGGCGCGCCGTCGGACATAACATCGAGTGACCAAGCACCCAAAAGTGCAGCAAGGCAACTATCATTGGAGTCGAATATATCGAAAAAGATATGATCAAGGATCGCGATCATCTTTTTGTAGTCCGAGCCGACTACGACGCCCGATTCGCGGGTGAGTTTTTTCATTGCAAAACTCCTTCCTATCGCTACACTCACAAAAATAAACGGTGTAAATATCAGCCTTTGGCGAAAAGTATTTTTATTGAAATGTAAATTTCCGCAGCCGCAGGCAAGGAAATTCACCTCAACTCTGCATTCTGCACTCTTAACTCTGCACTCAAATCTCGCCTTGCGAGATTTTCAGCAGTCGCTTCATAACATTATTCTCTCCTCTGCCGAAATAGTCGTGCAGAGTGCGGTATTCGCGGTAGAGTGCGGAGTAGACCGCTTCGTTCTCCTTATTGGGAGTATAACTGCTGTAAATCGGGCTCTTCATGGCATCTGCGGCGGCAAAAATGTCGGCGTATTCGCCTGCGGCAACGGCGGCGTAGATCGCTGATCCGAGCGCGGGAGCCTGCTTTGAGGAAATTACGTTGATCGGGATGCCGAGGACGTCGGAGTAGACCTGCATCGTGAAGGGGTCCTTGCGCGCGATTCCGCCCGCGGCGATGAGGCTGTCGATCTTCATTCCGCATTCCTCTATACGGTCGATGATTACCTTGGTCGCAAACGCGGTCGCCTCGATGAGGGCGCGGAGGATATCCTCGGTCTTGGTGCGGAGCGTCATACCGAGGATCATACCCGTCAGATCGCCGTCAACGAGAATATTGCGGTTTCCGTTCCACCAGTCGAGCGCGAGAAGTCCGGTTTCGCCCGGTTTTTTCTCTGCGGCGCGGCGCACGAGAAGCTGAATGAGGGGAATTCCGAGCTTTTCGGCTTCCTCTTTGTCGGCGGCGGTTGCAAGATTGTCCACAACCCACGCGAAATGGTCGCCCACGGCGCAAAGTCCCGCTTCAACGCCGAAGTAACCCGGCATAAGACCGTCGGGAACGTATCCGCAGATTCCGCCAATATCTCTGTAAACATCAGCAAGTGTAAAATAGCAATTCGAGGTGCCGAAAATGCCGTAAATGTCGCCGGGCTTGGTGAGTCCGACGGCGGGGGCGGCTACGTGGGCATCGGGAATCGACGCGGCAACGGCAGTGCCCTCGGCAAGACCGAATCTTTCAGCCGCCGCCTTGGTTACGTAACCGACGCATTCGCCCATCTGCGCGATGGGGGCGTCAAGAAGTCTGTGCGCCAAAGCGGGCAGCTCGGGATCGACCGCCGCGAGGTATTCGTCGGAGGGGTATCCGACGTTCGGCAGATACTCCGCCTTGTAGGAAGCGTAGAGATATCCGCGCTTCTGCACGCCGGTGAGCAGGAAATTGAGCCAATCTCCCGCCTCGATATAATAATCCGCCGCCTCAATAACCTCGGGAGCTTCCTTTGCGGTCTGGAGAAGCTTCGGGAAGAGCCATTCGCTCGAGATCTTACCGCCGAAATAGTTAACAAAGGTCTCGCCTCGCTCTGCGGCAACCTCGTTCATACGGTCCGCCCATTTCTGCGCGGCGTGGTGCTTCCAGAGCTTGACGTAAGCGTGCTTGTTCCGCTCAAATTCGGGCAGACAAACGAGCGCGGTGCCATCCTTTTTAATAGGAAGGATCGTACAGCAAGTGAAGTCGATGCCAACGCCGACGATCTGTTCCTTTTCGATGCCCGCCTCGCGGCAGAGCGCGGGGAAAAGGAATTCGAGAACCGCGAGATAATCGCGCGGATCCTCAAGCGCCCAGTTCAAAGGAAGTACCTCTCCGCTTGCGGGGAGAGTGGTGCTGATAACGGCGTGCGGGTAATCCATAACGACGCTCGCGCACTCCTCGCCCGTCTTGACGTCAACGAGCACGGCTCTGCCCGAAAGCGTTCCGAAATCTATTCCAACGGTATATTTTTTCATAGTTTTGGTCCTTTTAAGAGTATATATTTATACAGAATAATTATATAACATTTTCGGGCAAAAGTCAAACCTTTTTTGCTTTTTTCCTGCGCGCTGAAGAAAGATTTTTTGCATTTCTTTTTTACTTGACAATTTGTTCCGATTATTGTATAATTAAACAAAAAACGCGAGGTCCTCTTATATGGCAAAGCTGAATTACAGAACTCGAAATCAATCGAGTCCGCAGGGCAAGCGCAAGGTTTGGTTCTGCGCTCATCCCGATGATTACGAAAAATATTTCGAAAAGATAACCTCCGAAATACTCGGCAAGCAGAACTGCGCTGTCTGGTATGACGAAGAACCGACGGCGGATTATGATCCCGATACCTTCTTCGCCGATCTTTCGCAGATGAACCTCTTCGTTATGCCCGTAACGACGAAGCTGCTGAATTCGGAGAGCCGCGCACTCGCGGTAGAATTCGCCTACGCCGAGGAGCATCACATCCCCATTCTGCCCCTGATGCAGGATGGCGGACTTGAGGAGCTTTTCAACGAAAAATGCGGTGATATCCAGTTTCTCGACCCGAACAAGCTCGACGATACCGCGATTTCATATGATGACAAACTGACAAAATTTCTCTCGAGCGTTCTCATCGGTGACGAGCTTGCGGAAAAGATCAGGAAGGCTTTCGACGCATACATTTTTCTCAGCTACCGCAAAAAGGACAGAAAATACGCGCAGGAATTAATGCGTCTGATCCACAAGAACGATTTTTGCCGCGATATCGCGATCTGGTATGACGAATTTCTCACACCGGGCGAGAATTTCAACGATTCTATCAAGGACGCGCTCGAAAAGAGCAAGCTTTTTGCCCTCGCCGTCACTCCGAATCTCGTCAATGAGAAAAATTACGTTATGACGGTCGAATATCCGATGGCAAAAAATGCGCAAAAGAGGATAATTCCTGCCGAAATGGTCGAAACCGACAAGAGCGAACTTGCGTCAAAATATCCAGAGATTCCAGAGAGCGTTAACGTAAATTGCGACAGCGCGCTTTCCGAGTCGCTTCGTGACGCCCTTTCGGATATCGCTGTCCGCCGAAACGACAGCGACCCCGAGCATAATTTTTTCATCGGACTTGCCTACCTTTCGGGCATTGACGTTGAAAAGAATTCCTCGCGTGCCATCGAGCTTATCACATTTGCCGCCGAGGCGGGACTTCCAGAGGCGCTCGAAAAGCTTGTCGCCATATACAGAAACGGCGAAGAAGTAAAGCGTGACTACGAAAAAGCAATCGAGTGGCAGAGAAAACTCGTCGCATACCGCAAGGACGCCTATGAATCGAACTGTGAAGAAAACACAGCGGAAGCTTACATCTTTTCGCAGCATAATCTTGGAATCTACATTGAGGAACTGCGCCAAATCAATAAAGCCGAGGCGGCTTATCTTGAAATGTGCAGAGTTTGCGAAGAGGTCTGCGGCAGATTCCCCCAAAAATGGACAAAGCAATCACTCGCCGTATGCTATGAAAAGCTCGGAGATATATGCGAATACCGCGGCGATCCGAGGGGTGCCGAAGATTGGTACCTCAAATCACACGCCATATCCGAGGAGCTTGTCAAAGACACGAATGACGATAAATATCTGCGCGAACTTACGGTCAGTTACATTAAACTCGGAGATATCCGAAAGTATTACGATGACCGCAGCGGCGCGGAGGATTATTATCGCCGAGCCCTCCCGATAAGTGAAAAGCTTGCAGCAAAAAACGATTCTGCGCTCAGCCGCCGTGATCTTTCGGTAGTTTACGGAAGAATCGGCGACATCCGTAAGCTCATGCACGATATCAACGGCGCGGAAGAATGCTACCTGAAGGCACTGGAGCTGAGACAGGCACTTGCCGTTGAGATCGGAGACTATGAGGCGCGCCGAGATCTCGCGCATGCCTTCAACAAAATCGGTAATATTTTCAGGTCGAATAATGACCTGAATCGGGCAGAGGAATATTATATCAAGTCGCTTACGATCCGAGAAGAGCTTGCAAACGAAACGTCAAGCATGGAGGCACTTCGCAATCTTATGATAAGCTACGGCTTACTCGGCAAAACCCGCGTTGATATGAAAGATTATGAAGGTGCTGAAAAATATTTTCTCAAGGCACTCAAGCTCAATAAAGAGATCGTGCGCCGTGCGGAAACCGTCGAGGCACTTCGCGATCTTTCGCTCGTCTATATGGATCTCGGAAACATTCACTCCTCACTCGGCCGTTACCGCAGAGCGGAAGATCAATATCTCAAGGCTATGGAAATCCGCCAACGTCTGGCACAAGAAACAGGAACCGTGGGCACACGCCGCGACCTTGCAATCTGCTATAAAAATCTCGGCCTCATCCGTGAGAAGCTGAGCGACAATGCGGGAGCTGAACAGTATTATCTGAAGGCACTCGCGCTGCGCGAACTACTTGCAAACGAAACCCAAACCCCGCAAGCTTACGATGCTCTTGCCATGATTTACTTTAATTTGTCCCTTGTCAACGCAGAGACCGCAAAAGCGCATCTCACCCGCGCTATCGAATTGTGGAGTCAGCTTTCGGATACATATCCCGCAGTATCAAGCTATGTACGTAACATAGAAATTGCAAAGCGAAGGATGGAGCAGTTGGGTTTAATATAAAAAATATAAACTGAATTAATATCAAAAAAATCACGCTGTCATCCCGAACGAAGCCGAAGGATGACAGCGTTCACTTATCTTTCGGGCAAAATGACGTTAGCATTTCGAAATATTATGAATTCATTTGCCCAAGGATTCTCTCTGGCAGTAAAGATTATGACTAAAGATCTTTCCAATTAATACATATTTCCCGCCCCTTGTGGCGGATCATAACTCTCACTTGACAATCCACTTTCGATATGATATAATATAAACTGTATTAATATGTAAAGAGGTATATCCCATGACAAACACACGCGGATATTTTATAGTTTTTGAGGGTTGCGACGGTTGCGGAAAGACCACGCAGACCGAGCGACTTCGCGCGGCAATTGCCGAGGCGACGGGCAGACCTTGTCTTTATGAGCGCGAGCCGAACGAGCGCAACGCCGCGGGCGCGATCATTCGCTCGGGGCTTTACGGCGGTGTCAAGTTTTTGACCGAAAGTATGGCGTATCTTCACGTTGCCGACCGACTCGAGCACATCGAATTCATGCGCCCTCTCGTCGAGGCGGGCACGAATATCGTCTGCGACCGCTATTATCTTTCGAATATGGCGTACAACACCACGTCGCGCATCTCGATGGCGGATATTTACGCGATGAACAAGCCCTGCATCGAGTCGATGAAGCCCGATCTCTTCGTCTTCCTCGACGTTCCCACCGAGGTCACCAAGGCTCGCCGCAACGCAAACCGCGCGGATAAGGAAATTTACGACGGCGACGACAAGCAGGCGCGCATTCGCCGCAATTATCTCGAGGCGATCGAATTTCTGAAGGCGCAGGGCGAAAGAGTTGTCGTTATCGACGCCTCGCGCGGAATCGACGAGGTCTCCGAGGATATCAAGGCGCAGGTCTTCTCCGCCCTCTCGATCGGTAAATAATATGATAATTTATTCCTACACCCCCGAGCGTGGGGATAAGATCAGCCGCGCGCTGATATATTCGCTTGCGGGCGCGGGGCTTCTTCTTGCAATCGTTGCGGAGATAGTTCCGTCCATAGCGAGCATATTTCACGTTTCCGCCTTCGCGCTGATACTCGGCTCGATACTCTTCTGGTCGCGCTGTATGATCTCTTTCACTTACAGCATCGAGTCCTCCGAGGATGGCAGAGCGCCCGATCTCGTTGTTCGCGAGAACAAGGGCAAAACGAGCCGAATCCTCTCGCGCGTTTCGCTCGACGGCGGCAGACTTATCAAGTCGGACGGCTTCAAGCCCGACGGAGCACCCGTTTACGATCACCGTCCGAGCATTTTTATCAAGGATCATTGGATATTCGAGGTATCCGAGCGCGAGACGCGCGCATATATCCGCTTCTCGCCCGATGCTGAAATGCTGAAAATTCTCCGCGACGCGGGCTGTGGGGCTGCCGAATGAAGCGCTTGATCCTGCTCGCCCTCGCGTGCTCATTGCTTTTGTCCGCATGCGCACCCGAGGCACAGCCACCTGAAGGCGAGGTCATCAGCGCGTCGGTCACCGAATATCCCGAGCCCGAAACGACCGAGCCCGTGACCGAAACGACAGCATCGCCTGAAACTACCGTTTTTGAAACCGAAGAAACGACGATTCCCGAAACCGAGCCCGAAGAAACGCAGCTCGAGGACGTAATGCATCACCTTCCCGCGCACCATATCCTCGAGACCTCCGAAAAGCTATCCGAGGCTTATAATTCTTATACGCGCAGATCGGTAACTGTGACCGAGATCGTCAAGGACGGTAGCCTCACGCGCTCCGAGATGTCCTCCGAGCTCCTGATAAACAACGGCAACGCATCCTTCAAGCGCACCGCCGACAGCGGCAACGAGGAATATTTCCTCATCGACGGCTTTCTTTGCTACGGCGGCAAATTCGGAAATTACCGCTTCGGCGGCTACGATATCTCGTCGTTTTCCGAGCTCGCGGGCAATTATTTTTCGATCGACGCCTTTGATGGCGGTGTCGTTGAGCCGCAGGACGGCGCAATTAAGCTGAAATTTGACACCCTCACCGAAAAAGGCAGAGCCGAGATCATAAAAATGCTCGCGCTGCCCGAGGGATATGAGGTTGAAGTTACGCAAGCGGAATTCATTTTCTTGACCGACACGGCGGCGAATATGAAAGAAAAGGAGCTGACGCTTGCCGCGAGCCTGCGCTTTGACGGCGTGGAGGTTCTCTCCTTCACCCTGACATCGCGCACCGAGCAAACGGGCATCAACGAAGAAAACCGTCTCGTGCTCCCAGCGATGACCTCGTACGTTCTTGTTGCAGACGCGAATTCGCTCGCGCTTTACGAATCCGCGCGGAACGACCTTTCAAGCTTTATTGGCAATTATCAAGCTTTCGAGTTTTCCGAAACCGATGAAATGTCGATTTCGGGCGCTGTTAATCATCGTTTTTCGGAAAAAATCGACTACGCCTACGCCAAAAAGATCGGCGCGAGCATTGAGCGATCCTTTACGAAAGGCACCTCGGGAGCCACTCGGGTTCTGACTCATTTCAACCACCGCCGAGGATTCTCGCAGATAAACAGCGGCAGCATATTCGTTGACTCCACGCTCAATGCGCGAAATCTTGAAAAAACGCTGACCGAGCCGCTTCTGAGCGCGATACTTCCTTTCGATGCCTTCGGACGGATCGAGGTCGCGGCGGACGGCAGTCTCGTCATCACCCTTGGCACCGAGGGCAAGATCGCACTCGCGCGCGAGATCCTGCTTGCCGCGGGCATCAGCGCAAGCTCCCTGAGCGTGACCTCCTGCGACGTGGCGAAGCTTTCCGTCAGCTTTGATGCCGAGGGCAGAGTGGCGTCCGTCGGATACTCCCTCTCCGCGCACGTAACCGCAGACGGCAAAAGCTACACCCTCACCCGAACCCACACTCTGAAGATCACCAAACGCGGAAGCGCACAGGTCAAGGTCATTTATATTGACGTGGATGAGGAAGAGGAATGATCAAGTGCAGAGTTAAGAGTGCAGAGTGCAGAGTTGAAGGTAAGATTTTCAAGCGGAGCTTGAAAATCTTAGGTGATTTAATTTTGTGCAGTGCTGATACAATTTACTGCTGTGCTGAAATATAGAGAATAAAATAAAAATCTCGGATATTTTGAAGCTTTGCTTCTGATATCCGAGATTTTTATTCCAGACATTAAATTATCCGTAAATACAACGGCTCATTAACGCCAAATCAAACTATAGATCAAACGATTTCCGAGCGAAGCGAGGAAATCTTCCTTCACTCTGCACTCTGCACTCTTAACTCTGCACTTAAATTACGACTACTCTCCAGATATCGTCGTTTGCCTCGATCGCCTTTTTCATTTCCGCGATCTCTGCGTCGGTCGTGCCTACTGCGAGAGCAAGGAGCGTGCAGGCGTTGTTGCCGCGCGACTTGTTCGAAAGATGCTCGATGTTGACGCCCTTTTCCGCAACTGCGGTCGTGATCTTTGCGATCGTCGCGGGAACGTTTGCGTGGAGAACGAGGACGTTTCTGCCATCGTGAGGAGGAAGATCAATCGCGGGGAAGTTTACGGAATTGCGGATGTTACCCGTGGAAAGGAATTCAACGAGCTGATTTGCCGCCATAATCGCGCAGTTATCCTCGCTCTCGCCCGTGGATGCGCCGAGGTGGGGGATATTAACGATACCCTTGACGCCGAGAGTTTCCTCGGTCGGGAAGTCGGTGACGTATGCCGAGATCTTGCCCTCTGCGATCGCGTCCTTGATATCAGCCGCGATGGCGAGGTCCGCGCGCGCAAGATTTATGATCTTGACGCCCTGCTTCATCTTGTCGATATTTTCCTTGCGGATCATACCCTTCGTTGCCTCAACGGCGGGAACGTGGAGGGTGATATAATCGCTCTTCTCAAAGATCTCGTCGGTGGTGACCGCGTGACCTACCTCGCGGGAAATTCTCCACGCGCCGTCAACGGTCAGGTAGGGGTCGTAGCCGATTACCTTCATACCGAGGTCGATCGCGGCGTTTGCGACCATTGCGCCGATCGCGCCGAGACCGATAACGCCGAGAGTCTTTCCGCGAAGCTCACAGCCCGCGAAAGCGGATTTGCCCTTCTCGACAGTCTTTGCGACGTCCGAGGTCAGAGTCTCCGCCCAATTTGCGCCGCCGATTACGTCACGGGAAGCAAGCATAAGGGCACAGATAACGAGCTCCTTTACGCCGTTTGCATTCGCGCCGGGGGTATTGAAAACTACGATACCCGCCTCGGTGCAGCGGTCGATCGGAATATTGTTGACACCCGCACCGCAGCGCGCGATCGCGAGAAGCTCGGGATTGAATTCCATATCGTGAAGCGCGGCGGAGCGCACCATTATAGCCTCGGGCGCGGCGCAATCTTCACTTACGTTATATACCGCGCGGTCGAAAATATCGGTACCGCAAGCGGCGATCTTATTCATTAACTTGATGTTTTTCATATCAGTTTCCTCTTACTTAGGGTTCTTTTCTGCAAAGTCCTTCATAAATGCGACGAGTGCTTCGACGCCCTCGTAGGGCATTGCGTTGTAGATGGAGGCTCTCATACCGCCGACTACGCGGTGGCCCTTGAGATTCTTGAGTCCCGCCTTTTCGGCTTCGGATGCGAACTTCTTATCAAGGTCGGCGTCGCCCGTGATGAAGGTGACGTTCATCATCGAACGGCAATCCTTTCTTACAGGCGCGATGTAGTAGTCCTGCGAATCGAGGTAATCGTAAAGCAGAGCCGCCTTTTTCGCGTTCATCTCCTTCATAACCTCAAGACCGCCGAGGGATTCGATCCACTCGTAAACGAGTCCCGCCATATAGATGGTGTAGCAGGGGGGAGTGTTATACATCGAGCCGTTCTCAGCCATTATATTCCAATCGAGCATCGAGGGGCACTCGGGACGCGCCTTGCCGAGCAGATCCTTGCGGACTATAACGAGAGTCATGCCCGCGGGAGCCATATTCTTCTGCGCGCCCGCGTAGATAACGGCAAATTTGGTTACGTCAACGGGCTCGGAGATGATGCAGGAGGACATATCGGCAACAAGCGGAACGTCGCCGGTGTCGGGGATGTAGTTATATTTAGTACCGAAAATGGTGTTGTTATAACAAATATGAACGTAAGCGGCATCGGGATTGATATCCTCGCGCTTTACCTCGGGAATATAGGAGAATCCGTCGGGCTTGGAGGTTGCGACCATACGGACGTCGCCGTACTTCTTCGCCTCTTCATAAGCCTTGCCGGAGAACTGGCCCGAAACGATATAATCAGCGGTTCCGCCAACGGGGAGAAGGTTGAGGGGAACAGCGGCAAACTGCGTCGAAGCTCCGCCCTGGAGGAAGAGGACGGCGTAGTCATCGGGAATGTTCATAAGCTTGCGGAGATCAGCCTCTGCCTTTTCGATGATGGGCTCGAAATCCTTGGAGCGGTGCGACATTTCGGCAACAGACATACCGCTTGTGCCATATTCGATCATTTCAGCGGCGGCGCGCTTAAGCACGTCAAGAGGAAGCATGGAAGGACCTGCGGAAAAGTTATATACTCTGCTCATAATATTTCTCCTTTTTAACGCGGTAAAATGTTATTGTGATGATTATACTACAATTATATGCATTTGTCAATACCTTTTGCAAAATTTTGCAACCAAAGAAAGAGTTTTATTGCATATTTTTGCCCATTTTTGCGCATTTGGCTCATTTTTGCCCGAAATTATGAATGTGACGAGCAAAAGCGGCTTCATTTTTACAAGAAATATATATAAGCAAACGATTCGATAAGTTGTCGATTATAATCGAAATTATAGTGATTTTAAGACAGTATATCGATTATAATCGATAAAAATGCAAAAATTTGCTTGACTTTCGATTATATTTTTGATATAATAAATATTACAATATAGTAACGGAGATGATGAAATGATCAAAAGAGAAGCATATATTTCACAAATCAGACCTTTTATAGATCAGACCGAGCTTATTAAGGTTATTGTCGGCGTCCGCAGAAGCGGAAAATCCATAATGCTTGAGCTTATTAAAGAAGAATTGCAAACTGCGGGTGTTCCGGACATGCAATTTATTTCAATCAATTTCGAGGATATGACTTATTCAAGCTTAACGACAGCCGCGGCTTTGCACGATTATCTGAAAAAACAGATAGATGATAAAGAGGGGCGTGTTTATTTGTTCCTTGATGAAATTCAGGAAGTTACCGATTGGGAGAAATGCGTTAATTCTCTGCGTGTAAATTCAGACGTTGATATTTATATCACGGGTTCTAACGCAAAAATGCTTTCCGGCGAATATGCAACTCTGCTGTCCGGGCGTTACGTTGAATTTTCTGTTTATCCGTTTTCATTTTCCGAATATTGCGAGGCGCGACGAGAATCTGGAGAGAATCGGAGCATCGGGGAATATTTCACTCAATACGTAAAATACGGTGGGTTGCCATTTCTCGCAACCGCTCCTCTCGATGACAACGCAAAATCACAGTATTTAAAAGATATTTACGCGTCCGTGGTTATAAAAGATATTGTGAAAAGAAACAATTTGCGCGATGTCGATCTTCTTGAACGCATTATGGCTTATGCGGTTGCAAATATCGGCAGAACCTTTTCCGCTAACAGCATTGCCGCTTATTTAAAAAACGAAAAAAGAGCCGCATCGGTTGATACGATCATTAACTATCTTGCGGCTTGTGAAAAGGCATTTTTGTTTTATAAAATAAGTCGTATGGATTTGGACGGCAAAGAAATACTTAAGATAAACGAAAAGTATTACCTTTCGGATCACGGTCTGCGTCAAGCACTTTACGGCAACAATCTGCGTGACATTGAATTAATTCTTGAAAATATAGTTTGTCTTGAAATGCTTCGCCGCGGATATAAGGTTGGAATCGGTAAAATAGGTGACCGTGAGATAGACCTTGTTTGCGATAAGAACGGACGCCGCATTTATATTCAAGTATGTTATATGCTCGCATCCGAAAAAACTTCTGAGCGCGAATTCGGCATATATAACAGCGTACGTGATAATTATCCCAAATACGTGCTTTCGATGGATGAATTTGATTTCAGCCAAAACGGTATAATTCATATGAATATACGCGACTTTTTGATAAAAAATAATATTTAACAGAATGAAGGAGCGAAAACCTCCCGCGAGGGGAGGTTTTACTCCTTCCGAAACGCCGGCGGGGCGCCGTCGTTTCGAAGCGCAAAAGGAAGTTCCGCCCTCTGCGGAGGGCGGCAAAAGAAACTTTTTGAAAAAAGTTTCTTTTGAAACTTCAAAAACTTTCCCGCTGCTTTTGTCTTACATTTGATCGAACATTCCGCGTCTTTCTGACCACTGACCACTGATCACTGTCCACTAAAACAACAAACGCACCGCTTTCGCGGTGCGTTTGTTGTTTTATATCTTACTCAAAGAGCTTGCCGTACTTAACAAGTCTTGCGTACTTTTCCTTAGCTGCGTTCTCAGCCTTAGCGAAGAGTGCCTCTGCTCTCTCGGGGAACTGCTGTGCAAGGCGGCTGTAACGAGTCTCGGAAGTGATGAACTCGCGGTAGTCGCCGGTGGGTTCCTTGGAGTCGATGGTGAGAGGATTCTTGCCCTCAGCCTTGAGTGCAGGATTGTAACGGAACATCTGCCAGTAGCCTGCGTCAACCGCTCTCTTCATCTCGAGCTGGCAGTTGAACATGCCGCCCTTGATACCGTGCATCTCACAAGGAGCGTAACCGATAACGAGAGAAGGACCGTGGTATGCCTCAGCCTCGGAGAGTGCCTTCATAAGCTGGTTCATATCAGCGCCCATAGCAACCTGTGCTACGTATACGTAACCGTAGGACATTGCGATCTCTGCAAGATTCTTCTTGCCGATTGCCTTACCTGCAGCTGCGAACTGTGCTACCTGACCGATCTGGGAAGCCTTGGATGCCTGTCCGCCGGTGTTGGAGTAAACCTCGGTATCGAATACCATTACGTTTACATCCTCGCCCGATGCGAGAACGTGGTCGAGACCGCCGAAGCCGATATCGTATGCCCAACCGTCGCCACCGAAGATCCAAACCGACTTCTTAGCGAGGTATTCCTTCTCTGCGAGGATTTCCTTGGAAGCCTCACAGCCCTGCTCTGCCCAGCCCTCAAGGAGCTCAACGAGTGCAGCGGTAGCGGGAGCGTTAGCCTCACCGTCGTCGATGGTGTTAAGGTAAGTGTCGATTACGGACTTGCAGTGCTCGCAAGGAGTCTCGAGTGCGCGAACCTTGTTGATGAGCTTCTCGCGGATGGTCTTCTGACCGATCGAGATACCGAGACCGTGCTCTGCGTTGTCCTCGAAGAGGGAGTTACCCCAAGCGGGACCGCGGCCGCTCTCACGGTTAACGGTGTAAGGAGTTGCAGGTGCGGAGCCGCCCCAGATAGAGGAGCATCCGGTTGCGTTGGAGATATACATTCTCTCACCGAAGAGCTGGGTGATGAGACGTGCATAAGAGGTTTCTGCACAACCTGCGCAAGAGCCCGAGAACTCGAGGAGGGGCTGCTTGAACTGGCTGCCCTTGATGGTGTTGATTCCGTAAGGAAGTTCCTTCTCGGAAACGTTTTCTACGCAGTAGTCAAATGCCTTCTGCTGATCGAGAACGGTGTAGGAGGGAACCATCTGGAGGCATCCAACCTTACAAGCCTTAACGCAGAGGGTACAACCCATACAGTCAAGGGTGGAGATGCCGATGGTGAACTTATATTCGGTCTTCATAGCGGGCTTTGCAGTATACTTGGTATCTGCGGGAGCTGCCGCTGCCTCTGCCACATCGAGAGCGTAAGGTCTGATTGCTGCGTGAGGACATACGAAGGAACACATGTTACACTGTACGCACTTGGTGGGATCCCAGGTAGGAACGCTTACTGCAACGCCGCGCTTCTCGAAAGCTGCGGAGCCCTGCGGGAAGGTACCGTCTGCCATGCCTGCAAATGCGGAAACGGGGAGGGAGTCGCCTCTCATGTGGCCAACGGGAACTGCAACCTTGTTAACGAAGTCAACGAGCTCCTGACGTGCGCCGGTCTTTGCAGCCTCGGGAGCGTCGTCAGCGCAGTTAGCCCACTCAGCGGGAACGTCTACCTTAACGAATGCGTCAGCACCCGCGTCGATAGCATTGTAGTTGAGGTCAACGATAGCCTGGCCCTTCTTGATGTAGGACTTGTATGCCATCTTCTTCATGTACTCGATAGCGTCTTCCTTGGGAAGGATGCCTGCGAGGGAGAAGAATGCGGACTGGAGAACGGTGTTCTTAACCTTACCGTTGCCGATGCGGTTGAGAGCGATACCGGTACCGTCGATGATATAGAAGTTGATATTGTTGTTAGCAATGTACTTCTTAACTGCTGCGGGGAGGTTAGCGTCAAGCTCCTCTGCGGTCCAGTCGCAGTCAAGGAGGAAGGTTCCGCCGGGCTTAACGTCCTGAACCATATCGTACTTAGCGAGGTAGGACTTGTTGTGGCAAGCTACGAAGTTCGCCTTGTTGATGTAGTAGGGGCTCTTGATGGGAGCATCGCCGAAGCGGAGGTGGGAGATGGTGATACCCGAGGTCTTCTTCGAGTCATACTGGAAGTAAGCCTGGATGAACTTGTCGGTGTGGTCACCGATGATCTTGATGGAGTTCTTGTTTGCACCAACGGTACCGTCGCCGCCGAGACCCCAGAACTTGCAAGCAACGGTGCCCTGTGCAGCGGTATCGGGACAAGCCTTCTCCTCGAGGGAGGGACCGGTAACGTCGTCTACGATGCCGAGAGTGAAGCCGTTCTTGGGAGCAGCTGCGGAGAGGTTCTCGAAGCATGCGAAGATGGATGCGGGAGTGGTATCCTTGGAGCCGAGACCGTAACGGCCGCCAACAACGGTGATCTGCTTGCCTGCGTTAGCGAGGGAAGCAACAACGTCGAGGTAGAGGGGCTCGCCGAGGGAGCCGGGCTCCTTGGTACGGTCGAGAACTGCAATGGACTTGACCGTTGCGGGAATAGCCTCGAGAAGCTTGTCAGCTCTCCAAGGTCTGTAAAGACGAACCTTGATAAGACCAACCTTTTCGCCGTTTGCGTTGAGGTAGTCGATAACTTCCTCTGCAACGTCACATACAGAACCCATAGCAACGATTACGCGCTCTGCATCGGGTGCGCCGTAGTAGTTGAAGAGCTTATAGTCGGTGCCGAGCTTTGCGTTAACCTTGTCCATGTACTCCTCAACGATTGCGGGGAACGCATCGTAGTAGGGGTTACAAGCCTCGCGGTGCTGGAAGAAGATGTCGCCGTTTTCTGCGGAACCGCGAAGAACGGGATGCTCGGGGTTGAGAGCTCTGGAACGGAATGCCTTAACGGAATCCCAGTCAACCATTTCCTTGAGGTCCTCGATATCCCAAGCCTCGATCTTCTGGATCTCGTGGGAGGTACGGAAGCCGTCGAAGAAGTTAAGTACGGGAACGCGGCCCTTGAGGGATGCAAGGTGAGCAACTGCGCCAAGGTCCATGATCTCCTGCTGGTTGGTTTCAGCAAGCATAGCATAACCGGTCTGACGGCATGCGTATACGTCGGAGTGGTCGCCGAAGATGTTAAGAGCGTGAGAAGCTACGCAACGAGCCGAAACGTGGATAACGCCGGGAAGGAGCTCGCCCGCGATCTTATACATATTGGGGATCATCAGGAGAAGTCCCTGAGATGCGGTGTAGGTAGTGGTGAGTGCGCCGGATGCGAGAGAACCGTGAACAGCACCTGCTGCGCCAGCCTCGGACTGCATCTCGATAACGCTTACGCGCTCGCCGAAGATGTTACGAGCGGGCTTGCCGAGCAAGTTCTTGTCGGTAGCGGACCAAGCATCGGTGGTCTCCGCCATGGGCGAAGAGGGAGTGATGGGGTAGATTGCGGCAACCTCGGTGAACGCGTACGACACGTGCGCGGCAGCGGTGTTACCGTCCATGGAAATCTTTGTACGTTTGATAGCCATGTGATTTTGTCCTCCGTTTTATTTGAAATTTTATTATTTTTGCGTGCAAAAAGATGGGTCATTCTTTGAACCCACTATATCATATCACTTTTCGGGCAAAAAGTAAAGAGTATTTTGTAAATTCGTATTCATAAAGTTAAAAAACATTTATTTTTATTATACATAATAGGAAGAAAAAATCAAAAAGTCAACGATAAACCGATCCCGCCGATAATTTACAGAGAAAGGCTTGCTATTTTTGCCGAAAAATGATATAATTTATAAAAATAAAACGGGATGGAAATAGGATGAAAAAATACGTTATCGCTCTCGCCGGCTGTCCGACCTCGGGCAAAAGCTCGGTGCTCAGAATGCTCAAGGAGATGCCGACGAATGAAAAAATCAAGGTTTTGTTCCTCGACGAGACCGCAACGGTATTTCTGCATAACCGCCCCCAAGAGGTCGGCGCGCTCGACTCCCAGCTTCTGCGCCAGCACTACATACTCAAGGCGCAGATGCATTCGGAGAATTTGCTTCTCGAAAATGCCGCCGACCCGGAAAAACCGACTCTGCTTATCACCGACCGCGGCGCGATCGACGCGATGGTATACCTTTCGGATGATGAATTTCCGATTTTCGGCATATCCCCCGACAGCCTTTACGCGCGCTATGACCACGTTATCTTCCTGAAGGGCGATTCGCAGAACTTCTGCGCCGACGAAACCACCACCCGCCTCGAAACAAATTACGATCAGATCGCCGCGCTCGGTAAGAGATCGTATGAGATATGGTCAAAGCACCCGTCGTTCAGGGTTATCGAACAGCAAAAAACCGTAGAGATGAAGACAAAGCTTGTTACCGAAAAGATCAACGAGCTTTTGGGTATGAAGGTGTTTGGAAATTAAAAATCGATTTTCAGATAACAGCAATCACGCCGAAGGCGTGTATATCATCCGCCGCAAGGCGGTATATCATCAAGGCGAAGCCTTGTATATCATCAAAACGAAGTTTTGTATATCATCACGCGAAGCGTGTATCTCTGCAGCTTGGATAAAAACCGAAGCACGGCATTACGCCGTGCTTCAAGCTTTATTTTTAAAGATGAAATAATTAAATCCTGTGATTAACTGACAGATCAGCGCGATTGTGAATAAAGCGGGCAGCGGCAGAAAGCTTGCAGTAATCGTCGCAAGCATCGTGCCTCCGTTGAGCAGTATCATACGCCAGGCGTTGTATGTTCCGGCGATCTCTACGGGAACCATGTATAAAAGAGCCGCGGGAATAGCGTAATCCACCAGCGTTCTTCCAAACGTAAGAAGGGCAAATATTGCCAGAAACAGTATCGGTTTTTGGGGGACAAGAAGAAGCGGAAAGACCGCAAAGCACAAGCTGCCGCCAAGGATCGAATATCGCGGGCTGACGTGTCGGGAAATGATGCTGAACAGAAAACATGCGAGCATAGAAGCGATGGATTGTGCTGAAACCATAGCGGTGGTCAGTACCTCGTCATAGCCTATACTCAGAGCGGCTGCGGCAAGGATAGTCATAACGCCGCTCGCAAATCCGCGGGTAACGTTTCCGATAAACAGGTGCGAAAAGGCTTTGTGACGGAAAACTGCGATAAGCGGTGTTTTTTTCACGGCGGCATTGCTTTGATCTGTCAGCGGTATCAGAGATCTCTGAAAAAACTGCAGAGCACCCGCGATCAGCAAAAAAAGACACGAGAGCAAAAACGCACCGATCATAAGTGTAGGATAGGCATAACGGATACTGAGCGCGCTCATAACGGAACCGACGCCGAAAGAAACGAGCGAGGATATGATACCGCAGATCGCGAGAATGGAGCCGTATGCATCTGCACGGTAAATATAATAAGGAACTTTATATTCGCAGACTGTATGCAACGCAAATGCGGCGGATTGCAGAACGCTGATGACCAAAAGCCAGACATAAGATTCTGCGGATACGTTGCGTGAGAGACACAGCGGAAGATAACCGAGGAACAGAATCGCCCCGGGAATTTGTATCAGCGCAGTCCGCAGAAGAACTTTTTTGGTATCGGCAAAGCGCGAGCAAAGCAGTATCGTAAGCACGTTGAGGGCTTGAAACAGCGTGGCGTGCATATAGATCTGCTGTTCGGAAAAGCCGATACTGTTTAGAAAGGTCTGCATAAGCGGACCCGTGGAGCATAACAGCGCCGCTGTGCGGAAGGTGTATGCAAGAACCGCACGCAACGCGTTGCGTTTTTCGGTTTTGGAAGATGATCGATTTGTTGTAACCATGATACGTTCAAATAATCAAATTTTTATTTACTGAAGCCGGACATAACCTTTTCCGCCGTCCGAAAGCGGATGTACCCAGGTCATAGCTTTGTTGCTGTTGGTAGATAATAATTCGCAGTTAACAAATTTTGTGTTCATATCAACACTCCCTTGAGCCTCAGCAATTTTTATGTTATACTGATGTTGGCAACATAATTATAGCACGATTTACAGTCCCGGTCAAGTGTGATCGCAAATATATCTCAATATACCAAGCTCGCACATAATAAAAATCACGCCGAAGGCGTGCATGGAATCCGCAACTTGTTGCGGTATGGAATCATCCCCAAGGGATGTATGGAATCAAGCCGCAAAAAATGCACCTTCGGTGATGCCATACCGCTTCGCGGATGCCATACACGCTACGCGTGATTCCATACCAAGCCTGCGGCTTGGATAAAAAGAAAAATCCGAACAGAGTTCGGATTTTTCTTTTTTGGTGACCCATCCGGGAATCTGAACCCACTAAAAAAGCAAGGTTTCTCAACCTTGCTTCATTTTGCTTTCAATTGTAATACAAGAAGCTGTCAACATTCTGCGAATTCTGCCACAAAGATTGCGGTATTTCTTAAAGGTTTCTTCGTCAATGCTTTTGGTTGAAAAGCTCAACTTTAACCAACTCTCTGTTTCCATACATTCTTTACGTGCAATCTCAAATTTTGAAAGCATATCGGCGAGACTTTGAGGATATTGTGCTTCGGAAATATTAGCGAAAACACTCGAGGAGGATTTTTTAATTTGATACACTGTATTGGAATCTATTTTATTCTCATTGCAAAGTATTGCAATCTCACAAGCCAATTGTTCTGAATATTCAAGCAGCAAATTCTTTGACATGTCGTTCTCCTTTCGCGTCCCAATCACGCCGTAGGCGTGCATGGAATCCGCAACTTGTTGCGATATGGAATTGCGACGAAGTCGCGCATGGAATCAAGCCGCGAAAATACACCTACGGTGATGCCATACCGCTTCGCGGATGCCATACACGCTGACGCGTGATTCCATACCAAGCCTGCGGCTTGGATAAAAAGAAAAATCCGAACAGAGTTCGGATTTTTCTTTTTTGGTGACCCATTCGGGAATCGAACCCGAGTTTCCAGCGTGAGAGGCTAGCGTCT
>JAZTXK010000027.1:0-34421 GCA_045636385.1 Eubacteriales bacterium | reverse complement strand
CGTCGAGGTCGAGTCCGTAGTAATCGTTGCCCGAAATATAGAAGCGGAGAACGCCTTTTTCGGGGAAATCGGGTACACCGCGCACCTCGGAGCACCATACCGCGGCAAGCAGGAACATACGGTTGCCATCGCTGTCGAGGGGAACGTCTTTGTCAACCGGCGCACCGCCGAGGCGGGTCTTGTTGCCGTCATCGGGCGCGGGGAGACGGACTTCCACCATAGGAACTGCCGTGTCGCGCTTGATGAAACCGATCGCGCGGACGACTTCGTCGCGAACCTCAACGTCGCCGCCGAAGGGATTGACGCCCTTTGCGATGCTGTCGAGGACTGCCATTACGTTATCGGCGTTCGCACCGTTTGCCACGCCGTGCTCGAAGTGTTTTTTGCTTTCCTCGGTGTTTCCGAGAGCGAAATACGCGACGGTCAGCGCGGTATCAGCCTGATAGAAATTGTTTTTCAGCTCAAGTGCCTTCAGCGCGGGCTCGATGACCTTTGCCCACTCGCAGTCGGCGAGATATCCTTGCGCGAGGTTGTTGTAGGCATGGGCGTTTGTGGGATCGTATTTTACCGCGTTTTCGTAGCACTTGATCGATTCCTCGTTTTTGCCGAGCTTCTTTTGCAGGATTCCGAGATTTGACCACGCCTGCGAGTGCTTTTCGTTGTATTTCAAAAGCTTTTCGTATTCTGCGACCGCCGCCTCGGGGCTTCCGCCGTCGGTGTAGCAGATCGCCTCGAAGAGCAGAACCGCGCAGTAATCGTCGGCGGTGTTGCAGACCTTTTCAAGCTCACCGAGAATTTTGAGCGCGCCGGTGTAGTTATCGTTATTGTAAAGCGCGAGCGCGGAGAGGAGCTTGTTTTTGTATTTCTTTGTATCGGGGCGCGAGAATGCACTTCCGATCTCCTTGGCGTATGCCTTTTCGTATACTCTGTTCGAGCAGCCCGTTCTCGTTATCAGCTTGACGAGCGACAGAACGAGACCCGCAAGGATTATCGCGGGGCGCATCAAGAGATCGGTGTCGATCTTCCAATCGTTTTTTGCAATATCCACGACGAGCAGAGCAACAACGCCCGCGATCGCTACTGAAACTATGAGAATTCCCACCCAAAGCGGGATGCCTTTTCTTTTCATATCGGTTCTCCTTTTTCTTATTTTCTTAATTATACTATGTATCTTGCGATTTGTCAACCCGAATTGTCGCGGTAGCTATTGCAAATTTCAGGATTTTATGATATAATGGATTCAAACAAAAAACTCCGACGGAGGCAGAAAATGAAAAAGAAGAATTATGAAACTCTCGGCGTGATGCTCGATATGTCGCGCAACGCCGTTATGAGCGTCGAATCGCTTAAGACCTATTTCGGTTATCTTAAAAAGATGGGCTACAACTGCGTAATGCTCTATACCGAGGACACCTACGAGGTTGACGGCGAGCCCTATCTCGGCTATATGCGCGGAAGATATTCGAAGGCAGAGCTCATCGAGCTTGACGAATACGCCGCAAATATGGGCATCGAGCTGATCCCCTGCATTCAGACACTTGCTCACCTTCAGGGCTTCGTTCCGTGGCGTCAGGTTCCGATCGACAATGAGGACGCTATGCTCGTTGACGATCCCCGTACCTACGAATTCATCGAGAACGCTATCAAAACCTGCCGCGAATGCTTCAAGAGCAGCCGCCTCCATATCGGTATGGACGAGGCTTGGACGCTCGGACGCGGCAAGTTTATGGATCTCCACGGCTACGAGCATCCCACCTCGATCATCAAGCGCCATCTCGCGGCAGTTTGCGAGATCGTTCGCAAGTATGATTTCGAGCCTATGATGTGGTCGGATATGTTCTTCCGTTCGATCAACCCCGGCAACGCGTACTATACCCCCAAGCGCGAGATGCCGAAGGAGGTCATCGAGGCTGTTCCCGAGGACGTTATCCCCGTTTATTGGGACTACTACCGCGACAATGAGGAAGCATACGACAATATGCTTTACAACCACGAGCAGCTTTCGAATAAGACCTGGTTTGCGGGCGGTGCGTGGACCTGGAGAGGCTTCCTGCCTATGAACGGTTTCTCGATTATGTCGATGCACTACGCTATCGACGCTTGCCGCAAGCATAAGGTAAAGAACATTTTCGTAACCATGTGGGGCGACGACGGACACGAGTGCTCGCGCTACGCGATCATGCCCACGCTCTACAATCTTGCCGAGTACATCAAGGGCAACGATGACGAGGAGAAGATCCGCCGCGGCTTCCGCCGTATCTTCGGTGCTGATTACGATGCATTTATGTCGCTTGACAAGCTCAACGGTCTTGTAAAGAAGGCAAGCAGAAACGATGCGACCGCCAAGCTCGCTCTCTTCAACGACTATTTCAACGGCTTCAACGATATCAGACTTCTTCCCGATCAGAAGGAATATATCGAGGCGGTTGCCGACGAATGGCACGGCTACGCGAGAAAGTACCGCCGCTGGTCCTATATGTTTGACAGCGCGGCAAAGCTTGCAGATGCGCTTGCTATCAAGTACGATCTCGGAATCCGCACCCGCGCCGCATATCTTGCGGGCGACAAGGATACTCTCCGCGAGCTTGCAAAGAAGGATTACGCTCGGGTCTATAAGCTGATCGAAAAGTTCGCGCTCGCATTTGAAAAGCAGTGGAATATCGAGAATAAGCCCACGGGCTTTGACGTTCAGGATATCCGTCTCGGCGGTCTGCTCCGTCGTACCGATTCCTGCCACCGCCGTCTGCTTGACTACACAAGCGGCAAGATCGACGAGATTCCCGAGCTTGCATTCGAGCTCCTCGAGGGCGTTGTTCCCTCCGGCTCCAACTGCAACTACGGAACTATGGTAACTCCCAACAGACTTTCGCATAAGATCGTTTAATTATAACAGTACGCCCCGACCTCGGCTGAGGTCGGGGCGGTAGTTTTTTGAAAAGGTCGGTAAATACGAATGTATAATATTGCGAGAGTTTGTTATTATTTTATCACAAAACAACAGAACGTGTCATCCTTCGACTCCGCTGACGCTTCGCTCAGGATGACAGCGTATTTGGGTTGTTTAATTAAATTATCTGAAACAGATGTAGCTCTCCCGTGCGTACTTCGGATATCTTCATTCCTTTGAAATTATCCAAATCCTTCACAAGCTCGGAAAGTTCCGGCGAGCTGTAGTTATGAAGGATAACTTTTATATTTTCGTCAAGAACGATGATTTCATCTTTTCTGACTGCTCCGGTTCTTTCTATTCCGGTTATCAAAGAAAAATTGTTACCATTGTATTTTACGCTTACGCCAACATAATGTACATCATCGGGTGCAACGAAGACTTTGTGATAATCGCCAAAAGTGATGTCAGTTGTCATAATCAACCACCTTAATGCTGATTTGTGCTTCCGGATTGTCAACCTCTACGAACGTTCCCGTGAGTCCGGAGTCTATCATATCTTGGAGAGCACCCATATTTTCAAAAGCTTCTTCACCGACAATCTTTTTAAACATTCCGTTTTCAATGGATTTTTTTACGAATGATACGGGCAGTCTGGTTGTAACAGTGGTGTCGGTTGCCTTTACACTAATAAGAACGATTCTTCGGTCAATTTTTTCCTCTGGAGCTTCGCTTATCTCGGGGAGCTGCAATTCTCCGTTTATAAGTTCGTCGACGGTAACGCTGAGTACTGTTGCAAGTGCCTGCATGCCCGTAATGTCGGGATACGAGGAATTGCACTCCCATTTCGATACTGCCTGCGACGTTACAGAAAGTTTTTCTGCAAGCTCTTCCTGCGTAAGTTTTTTCTTTTTTCTGAAATATGCGATGTTTTCGCCGATCGTTTTCATAGTATACCTCTTGGGTTGATTATTTCGAGCTGTGCACGTTCCCGATGGCTATATTTTAGCACAAACCGGTGCTTGATTCCACCGACAGACTGTTGGATTTTGCGTTTTTACACAACTGTCTGTTGATTTTCAGAATTCGAGTTCAAAAATCTCACCTATATGGTTGCCGTAGATACATTTTCCTTGATAAAAGTCAATGAGCTCGGCTTCGTCGGTGCAGTTTGCTTCGAAGAAGTCGAAGAAGAAGGTCTGGCGTTTTTCTTTGGTATCAATGATACGGAGGGCGGGGTGGATCTTTTCGCCGAAGCCTTCGACGGAGTAGATCTTTCCGTTATGGCAGACCGCGCCTTGAACGTAATTATGATAGGGCGTGTCGAAGTGTTCCTTGATCATATCGGCTGTGAGGGTGACCTCGCGAACGCCTGAGGCACCGATCTCGCCGTCCGAGGCTTTGGGGAGATCGAATGAGAAATATCTTGTCTGATTCTCGCCGTCGCGCATAACGAAGGCGTAGAGAAGAGAATTTTCCGTATCAACGACAAAGTTGCCGTAAGGGCGTTTGTCCTCGACGTCGCCCGATGATCTCCAGAGCCCGCGATCGTCGGTAAAGCCTATTTTGATAAGCTGAACGAGCGTTGTGGAAAAAGTGTTGCCCTCGCGCACGAGGCGGTAAACGCAGCAGATGCCGACGCGCTTGTCCTCGGTCTTGGCGTAATTATTGTAAACGTTGCTGTAAAGCAGAGGAAATTCATCCTCGGGAGCGAAAAATTCGTTGCCGAAGGTGACGGAATTGCTGTGCGGAACGATAAAATCGACGCGGTCGAGCTTGAATTCTGCGATCGGAGTCATATTTTCTTCGATTTTTGTCAGATCATAGACCGTGCAACCACCTTTCGAGGAAAAGCGGAAGAGATAATTATTGTATATCGCACCGTCCTGCCCGCCGATGATGTTTGAAAGTTTTTTGATTTTCATAATTTATATTTCAACCTCCATTCCATCCCAAGCGACTATCATTCCGTATTCCGCCGCCTCTGCTGTGAGCTCGTCGTGCGTGCGGTCGACGAGGTGACCGATGTGGCTGAGGATGAATTTTGTGTTTTCATCGGCGTTTCCGCTTGTGCGGAGCATATCCGCGGTTTCGATGCACCAATCGAGGTCCATGTGCGATTTGGTGATCTGCGCGCCTCGGCGGAGGGTGCAGTCGAGGGAGACCAGGTCGAATTTAATTCCCGAATTCTTTATCCATTCCGAAGCCTCGGGGAGGAGCAGACCGGTGTCGTGTCCCCAAAGGATGCTTTTGCCGTCGCGCTCGATGACGAATATCATCGGCTCGAGTGCCTTGACGTGTCTTGCGGGGAGGGGCGTGATTTTGTAGTCGAGTATCTCGATCGGCTTGAAATATTCAAGGGTGTGGACTTCTGCAAGCGTCCAAGCCTTCGGATTGCGCGTGCCTGCGGCGAATTCTTCCTTGTGCTTTTCGACGGTCGCGCGGACGCCCTTGCCCGATGCCTCGCTGAGGTAGAAATTCACGGGCTCTTCCATACCGCGCACGCGGCTGAAAAGGTCGCTTGTAAAAAAGTGATCGTGGTGATTGTGCGTGACGAGGACGTGCTTCACCTTTCGCATATCAAGTCCCGCAAAGGCGCAGTGGTGGAAGGTGTCGACCGAAAGGTCGATGGCAAGCTGTCCGTCGAGCAGAGCCATAGAGCGGGTTCTTATATTTTTACCGCCCGCCTCGCGCGCGTGGCGGCAGATCCGGCAGTCGCAAAATACCTCGGGGAGCCCATAGCCCGCGCCGGTTCCGTAATATTTAAGCTTCATTTTAACTCCTTTACATCTCGATGACGTCGCCGTCATTGGCGATCATTCCGTCGATTCCGCAGATTTTTATTACCGCTTCGGCATCCGAAACGCTTCCCAGGATCTCTCTGCCGTGATGATTGAAAACGAGCTTTTGGGCACCGCGCGACTTTGCAAATTCGCAAACGTCGGCTACCTTGTGGTGTCCCGTTTCCATAATGAGCAGATCGCATCCCCCTTCAAGAAGCGGATCAAGCTCGTGCGGATAGTGAACGTCGCCCGAAAAGACGATCCTCTTGCCCTCGGATTCTATAAGATAGGAATAAGAATGCCAATTCCCCTTGTCCGCTTCGCGAAGATGATCGTTGTGAAGCACGCTGACGCGGATATTTTCGTCCTCGAAGAGTAGTCCGTCCGAAATCTCGTGATCGACGATATCCACGCCTCCCGCAGGTCGGTGAGCGTTTGCTATCAGCTTGATTGCGGCAAGCTTTTCGAGGTCGGGAACGAAAATGTCATAGGAATTGCCGTTGATATGCGGTACTTTTCGTGTTCTTGCCACCTTGCGGATAGTGAATATAAGGTTAGCGAGTCCGCCGACGTGGTCGATGTGCATATGTGAGATAAATACCGCGCGGACGCGCTGAACGTCGATGCCCGAGGTATATGCCGCGTGCGAGCAGTTTTCTCCCGCATCGAACCAATAGTAATTTCCGTTGATCTCGAAAACGATCGAGCAATGGTGTCTTCCCGCTATCGGCTCAGTGCCCGAGCAGGTTCCTAAAAATGTAACTTTGACCATAATTACACCGCCTTTCTTAAAGTAATTATATCACGAAAGGGCGGAGAAGTCAATCTATTTGCGAAATCGTGAATAAAAAATGAAAAAACACTTGACCTTTAGCTCATTTTGTGGTATAATGTGCAAAATCAAATAATTCTGTATGAAGTATGCAGGACACCGCAAGGATGTGAACTGCATATGGACAGAGCTTTGGAGACGTCCGCCTCGAGCGGAGGCCGAAGGTGCAAGCGTCAAGCGCAAACTCTCAGGCAAAAGGACAAAGATTAAGGCTATTAAATTCTTTGCTTTTGAGCTGTGCTTTGGCGCAGCTCAAATTTTTTTCGGAGGAAAAGCAATGGACAAGTTTGTTGCAACAATCAAGTCGATCAATGACGCCATAAACGGCGCTGTCTGGGGTCTGCCCGGTCTGATATTACTTATCGGCACGGGAATTCTTCTGACCGTCGGAACAAAGTTCTTCCAGATCAGCCATCTCGGGCATTGGTGGAAGCAGACGATGGGAAGTATCTTCAAAAAGGACAAGTCCGCGACTAAAAAGACGGGTAAAAATGCGATCTCTCAGTTCCAATCGCTTTGCGCCGCGCTTGCCGCAACCGTCGGAACGGGTAATATCTCGGGCGTAGCCACCGCTATCGTTATCGGAGGCACGGGCGCGGTATTCTGGATGTGGGTTGCCGCATTTTTCGGAATGATGTCAAAATATGCGGAAAACGTTCTCGGTATTTATTTCCGCCGCCGCAATAAGGACGGCGAATGGTCGGGCGGCCCGATGTACTATCTGACAGACGGTATGGGCAAGCTTGGCAACAAGAAGTGGCTTTCGGCGATCGCGAAGGTTCTTGCGGTGCTCTTTGCTTTCTTTGCCATTCTCGCCTCCTTCGGCATCGGTAATATGGCGCAGATCAACAAGATCGTGCTTAATATGGACGCCGCGTTCTTCTCGAACGTTTCTCTCGGTGTGATTCCCGGTACGGAGATCAACATCATCCACCTCATCATCGGTGCGGTTCTGCTTGTGATCTCGGGAACTATCATCATCGGCGGTATTCAGCGAATCGCTCGCGTTGCCGAGGTAGTCGTGCCTTTTATGGCGCTTGTTTACGTCGTCGGATGCCTTACCATATTCGTAATGAATATTTCGACCGTCGGCGCGATGTTTGCCTCGATCTTTAAGTTTGCCTTTACCCCCGCCGCATTCATCGGTGGCGGATTCGGTACACTTATCAAGGTTACTATGACTCAGGGCTTCAAGCGCGGTGTCTTCTCGAACGAGGCAGGTCTCGGTTCTTCGGTTCTCGTTCATTCCTCTTCGAGCGCCAAGGAGCCCGTAAAGCAGGGTATGTGGGGTATATTTGAGGTGTTCCTTGATACCTTCGTTATCTGCACTATGACCGCGATCGTCGTGCTTTCCACCGGTTGCGTTGACCTTTCGACGGGTGCACCCATTGCGGGCGCGAACGGCGATACTCTCGTTTCCTATGCCTTCGGACAGTGCTTCGGCGCACCCGGCACCTGGTTCGTTGCTATCGCGATGCTCTTCTTCGCGTTTACCACCGTTATCGGCTGGTCGCAGTACGGCGTTAAGGCTGTTGAATACCTCGTCGGTGTCAAGGGCGGTAAGATCTACAGATTCATTTTTGTAGTGATGATCATTTTCGGTGCGATCATGGAGGGCGGACTTGCCTGGGACCTTTCGGATACCTTCAACGGTCTGATGATGATCCCGAACCTTATCGGTGTTCTCGCGCTCTTCCCCTTGGTATTGAAGATCACGAAGAACTATATTGACAGAAAGATCAAGGGCAAGGATATCGCGCCCATGCTCTCGAACGATCCCGAGCTTCAGGCGGAAGCCGAGCAGAGGATCGACGAGGATTAATAGAAAAAAGCACATCTGCCGAGGCAGATGTGCTTTTTCTTAATTGATTTTCGAGAAAATATCGGCGATATATCTGCAATTTATTATTTTTTCAACGATCTGACCCTTTGAAAAATAATAGTGATTAGATGCTTCGTAGCCGATTGCGGCGTTTTTGTTCATTTGCTCGAGCATCAGCCGTGCGGTTTCTTCCTCGCTTTCGGCAAGTGCTTTGGCATCGGCGAATCGTCCCTCGTCGCGCGCGCGGATGAAGCGTATCTGATCGTAGGAGGACTTGAAGATACAGTAAGCCGCACGAGCCATGACCGCGACCTCGCTCTCGTCCTTTTCGTCGATCAGCGCAAGTCCGCGTTCCCAGCCTTCGCAGAGCTTGCGGAACTGATCCTCGAAAACGTCGACGGGATAGATCGAACGCCAATGCTCAAGATCATCGTAAGCAAAGCAGGTCATCGTTGCCTTGTAACCCGAGGGAGCGGGGAAAAGCGGATTTGACGGCCCCGCATTCTGCGGACCTTTATAGAGGGTGTTCATATGGAACGGAAATTCGCGGAAAGCCTCGGCAAACAGTTTTTCGGCTTCGTAAACAGGCGCATCCGAGCAGGATTTTTCATAGAAATACTTTGCCGCCGTCGCGATATTGTTGCAGGGGTAGCCGCCGAGCGTCCAGCTCAGCATAAGATGCTCGACTCCCTCGCCCCGCAGGGCGCGGATGTGATCGTCGATCAGCGGCGAAACGGGAATGGCGGGTACTGTTGACGCCTCCCACGTGGTGCTGATCTGCACCTTTGCGCCGACCTCAAGACCGCATTCCTTGGCGATCGACCATTCGCTTTTTGCCTTTTCGCCGGGGCCTATGATGCTCATTGAGTAGTCAACGACACGTCCCTTGACACCGCCGATACAGAACGGCACGTCAAGCTCGCTTTGCGAGAGCAGAATGACATCTTTGGAAAGTCGGCGTATGATACCATCGTTGTAGGAGCGCCACGCCCAGCTCCAGGCGAAGACCTTTATGTCCTTCGATACACTGTGAGCGCTGTCTGCGACCGTGTTTATCAGCTCGGCGATGACCTCTGCGCCGTCACGCTTTGAGCAGCGCGGACAGGTGCATTCGACGTTCATATCGCCCGAATGAGAATAGCAATTCGTCAGGTTTTCCGAGCGAGTTATCATAAAGAATCCGCCGATGAGAGGTACCTCGCGGCATATTTTTTCGATAGAATCGCGGATATAATTCCTGACCTTTTCGGTCGATGTGCAGAGAGCTGCGCCCTCGCTGCGCACGTGACCGCGTATGTCGGGGTGCTTTTCAAAGAATGACAGCGGCATATAGCGCGGCTCGTTTATGTAAAGATAGAGCTTGATGCCATATTTTGCGAGTCTTTCGGTCATTTTTCGCATACGCGCAAGACGGTTTTCACATCCCGCAGAAATTGACGGCTCAAAGGGGAACTCGACGAGTCCCGAAAGCATTCCCTGCGTCCAGATGCCGTTGACACCGAGGGCGCGGTAAGCCTCGAGCTGTTCGTCGGGAAGATATACTTCGCTCGGCACGTCAAAGGCGTGTTGATAAAGACCCGAAAAGGCATAGATCATTCTCGTTTTGAAAATTTCCTTGCCCTCGTGTTTTATTTTAGGCACATGATATTCAAATTCAAACGCACGTTTGCCCGAAATATCTACGGTCTGCATCACCTGCTTGATTTTTGCGGTTCGTTCTTTTTCTGCGTCTGTCAGCTCGCGCCAGCGGACGGGCTCGCAGATCGGCTTGCTTTGCAGCTTGACGTCGAGAAAATCTTCTTCCTTGAGTATGAGCGCAAGCTCGTCCTCGGTCATTCCGAGCAGTTCGAGAAGCTGTGAATAGGGCAGAATATGCCACATTTGGCGAATGATCGTGATATATCCGCGCTCGAGCCATATATTGCCGGGATCGTAATTCGGCAGCCCCATTTCTTCCGCCGCGCGGATGACGTTTTCCTCTGTCGTTCCAAGGATTTTTGCGATTTTTTCTGCGGGAACGTATTCCCACGCTCTGAAAATAAAGGCTTGATGACGGGTTGGAAAATGCGGCGTTTCAAGCGCATTTTGTCCGAGTGCCGGTAAGGTAAAAATCATAGCGAAACCACCTTTCAGAGGAGTTCTATCTCCGAATATTCAATATATTTTTCGATCGTTTCCTTTTGTCTGCCGTAGAGGCCACCGTCTTCAACGATTATCTCTGCGATTCGGTCGGCTTCGCGTTCGGCAAGCTCATAAAGAAGCCGTGTGCAGGACTCGGTTACGGTCTTGAGCGTATCCATAGCGTCCTCGTAATCGCCGAATTCGATAAATCTTTTGGCGAGATGTTCACTTGTGCACGCAAGCTGCTCCATTACCCCGCCCAAAGAGTCGAACGAGAGCCGTACTTCCTCACCGAAGCGTTCCTCATCGACCGCGACGAGAAGCGCGAGGCGTTTTAACTGCCACCAGAGCGAATTTTTATCGTATTTTTTCTCTGCCGTCTGCATTTTTTCGGGCAGATCGTTCATATAGACGGGGATATAAGCCGAAAGACACGCTTGCGCCGGCGCATAGCGGGCGATGATTCCGAGGTCTTCATCGTAGCGGGCGATGAGCGACGCCGAGGTCTCGCTTGCACCCCACGTTCCCGCGTGCATACAGAGCGACACGAAGGTCGCGTTCGTTGCGCCGAAGCGGGGCGCGATGAGCTCATCATCGTGGTGATCTCGGAGAATCTCGGCGAGGATGGAGAAATCGTGGATTTTATTCTCTGCGAGCAGTTTGTTTGAACGGCGGTATCTCTGTGTTCCACCCGCGAGATTCGGTACGTGTCCCGTGTAAGCCTTGGCAAAATCAAATTCCTCGTCCGGCGAGAGCCAGCGTTTTTCGCGGGCGATTCTTTCAAGATTTTCGGATGCCATATCGAACTCTTTTCCGATCGAATAGCAGTTCGATACGCCCGCTTTGTCCTTGATCTCCCGCGCGACCCATTCGCGTCCCGCGGTTTCAAGCACCCAGCATTCGCTTCGGTCGGCGAGAATGAAGGAATTTTCGTAATATCTCGTCTTGAGCATGCTTGCGCTTGCCTTCTGACCGTATTTTTTAAGAAGGTCGGTGATGACCTCTATTGCCTCGCGTGCGGTTGCGGCGCGCTCGAGGGCAAGGCGGAGAAGATCCATTCCGAGCATACCGTCCTCGGTCTCCGCCTCCATACGCGACCATTCGGCTTCGTTGCCGATCATAAGTCCCTTTTCGTTGTAGCCCATCTCAAATCCCCATATCCAATAGGGACGCGAGCCGACGACGGCGTAGGTTTTTCTTACCTGCGGAATGTCGAGGTAGGTGGTGTGCAATATTGCTCCTTCGGGATACTCCTTTGCCTCGTAAAAGCAGAGAGGCTGCGGCTCGCCCGTGGGTCGGTCGCTGTTTTTGGCGAGAATATTCTGCCCGTATGCAGAGTGGGATGCGTTTATTACTAAAGTGTCACAGGAATGCATGGTTTCCTCCTTTATTTGGCTACGATTATTGCCTCTTTCCTTGTATAAATACAAAGACAGCTGAGAATAGGAATATCAGACCGATCAGCAATGCGCCGACGGAGAGGATCAAGAGGGAAATGCGGTGTAGCTCAAACTGTTGCATTGAGAAATTATAATCGAGTATGACAGAATCTCCCGTTCTTATCTCCGCGACGGAACCGCTGTCTTCGTGCAACAGAATCGTCACAGTTTCACCCGTGAGAGTGAGAAGACGGTATTTCTCCGCATCGTCCGCGATTACTTTGTCTATCGTGTAGCGCTCACCGTTTTCAAGCACTATTTCAACCGATGACGATGGATTGGCCCATGTTGTTGTGTATAAAATGAAACTTATCCAATCGATCTTTTCGCGGCACTCTTTTACCGACCCCTCGTATATCGCCGCATTTTCTTTTTCAGCGGGAAGATAGCTGCCGCGAATCAGTAACAGTATCAAAAACAGCGCAAGGAAGATTATCGATAGGATAATGAAAGATACCCAAAGTTTCGATTTGCTTGCCATATATTTTTACCTCGCTTCAAAGCAATAAAGATTACCGTAGCTCCAGTTGTAGTCGCTGCCGCGGTGGCGGTCGAAGGTCAGCCAGAAATATCTTGTCCGTGTGCCGAGCTTTATCGGTATCAGCGTGCCCCAACCTCGGAAACCGCCGTCGGGGTAGTCGAATTTCGGCGCACTCATTCCGTGCTTGCCGTAAATGCGGTAGTCGGAGGTCGCGTGGAAATCGTTGCCGCAGAGGAAATACTGTTCGCCGCCTACTTTGACGAACGAACCGCCCGTTTCCGCGCCGTCATATCCCTTGCCGATGCACTTGTAGCCCTCGAACGGCGAATCGGATTCGTAGAAAAAGTATCTGTAATTCTTGATCGCGGGATCGCGGCGACAGATCGCCATAAGCCAGCGCGAGTTTTCTTTATCGTAAAAGAAATCGGGGTCTTCGTCGCCCGCGAAGGTGAGAAATTTATCGATCGACGTATCTGCGTCGGCTCTTTTCATTAATTCAACGTCGATGACGTTGACACCGAATCGCACGTCGCCGTCAAAGATCGAATGCGCGAGGATGTGACCGTGCGAGAAGGCGCAGACCCAAAGATACCAAAGCTTCTTTTCGCGATGGTAGAGCAGGGAAGCGGCTACGTCACCGCACCACCGTCCGTCGCCGCAGTCGTAAAAGAGCGCGCCCGTCAGCTCAAATTCGGCAGTTCCGGGTATCCAGGAGAAAATGCCCTGAAACGCGCCCGCTTGCATACGGATAGAAGCGGTTATATAGATCTTACCGTTTTCGATCATTACGTCGCCGTTTTCGTAGCGCACGGGGCGCATATCCGCGATAGAGGTGCCGTTGTCGATGTAAAAGCTGACCTCGCTCACCTCGGCGCACCCCGAAAGGTACAATGCCGCCCGCCCTTCCGAAAATTCGGCATAATCGTTTGAATTTTTGAATTCTTCTTCGTCGACGGTGGCGAAAAACTCCGCCTTGCCGTTTTTCTTGAAATAGATATCAAAAGCACTCGGTCGGCAGCTCACGATCATTGTGATCGAGTTTCCCGAAAGCGCGGGAAGATCGAATTCCTTGCTGTGATCTCCGCAACGGTAGCGGAGCTTTTCTCTCGATATCGCAATTTCGGCTTGCGTATCGGGGAGAGTGAAACGGAAACCCGCTTCGCCGTCTTTGACTTCTACGGTCATTTCGTATGTAGCATAAGGAAAGAACTGTCCAATCAGACGGCAGACCGAGCCCACGCGCACACCGTAGCGGTTGTTTTCAATATATTCAAGAGTGTTTTCCGATTTTAACAAAACGGGATAAAGATCGCCTCTTGTGTCGTTGACGAAGTCCTTGAAAAAGGACATCTCACCGAGCTTGATCTTCAGATTTTTATACATAGAAAGCGAAAACTTTCGCTTGAATTCGGCACTTAAAAGATCTTTCATGTTTATTACCGCCTTTCTGCCATTATTTTAGCATAAAATCGAATGGGTGTCAATAGAAATGAGTAAATCGAAAACAGCACATCCCGAGTCGAAGATGTGCTGTTTAAGTTTTATTTCCCGATAAATTTTCTCATAACTCTCGTATAATCGCGTTTAGCATTGAAAATCGCTAAAATATAAGAAGTTTCTGCCTTATGATCGTAATGATAAAAGATCAGATGATCTTTATGTACCAGAAAGCGGTATCCTGCGCTGATCATTATTCTGTCGCGGGGAAGCGAGCCGCTTTCGGGAAAGTCCTCGAGGATCTTTGTCTTTTTGCGCAGTTCGTTGACAAAATTGACCGCAATACTCTTTTCGCCCGAAGCTTCCGCGATATATAATGCAATATTCCGCAGATCATCCTTCGCGGTTTCGGTAAACTTGACTTTAAAGCTCATATATCAAGATTCTCCAGTTCAGCGAGAATATCATCGAAAGCTTCGTCGGCATCCTGAATTCTGCCGAGCTTGACGTCATCCATCGCCTGAGCTAAATGAGCGTATACTGCAAGCTTTTCTTCAAGCTCGGAGATGTATTTTTGCTGATCGATATAATCCTCGTGGCTGAGAAGGACGGTATCCTCTTTGCCGTTGACCGTGATGGCGACGGGGCTCGTTCTCGTTAAAGCCGATATCTGTGCGTAATTTGTCCTTATATCCTTTGACGGCCTTATTGAAATAAAGTTGTTCATACAAAAACCTCCTATGCTTGGTAGTATTATTATATCATAATTATGCTACCTTGTCAATATTGGCAGAGAAATTTTATTTTCCAATCGAATTCTTGAATTCCTGTGGAGTCATTTTCGTGTGTTTTTTATAGAGCCTGAAGAAATTCGAGTAGTTTTTGAATCCCGCGGCGAAGCAGGCTTCGGTTATGGGGTCTCCTCGACGGATGAGGTCGTTGACGAGGTGGATGCGGCGCAGGACGAGATAGTCGTTTAGCGTGACGCCGACCTGCTCGCGGAAAAGGTGGCAGACGTGGTATTTGCTGTGGTAGAATCTGTCCGCTATCTCGGAAAGCGATACGTCCTCGGTGTAATGCGTGTTCAGATATTGCAGGATTTCAAGTATCAGTCCGTTTTCGATGCGCGGGGATTCATTCGTCGGCTCGCCTTGGTCGGCGGCTTCGCTGATCGCGGCAAGAAGCTCGATGACCTTGCAGCGCAAAAGTATCGGGTCGGCGCGTCCGACGCCCGAAGCGCGGGTGAGGATATCGCGCATAAGTCGGTCTCCGCCGATCTGGTGCATACGCTCGGCACGGAGGATGTTGCCTATACCGCGCTCTCTTTCGTAGAAAAATTTGAAAAGTCCCGAGTCCTTCGCGCCGAAGCCGTCAAGGATGCTTTCGCTGACGTGGAGCGAGATGCGCTCAAAGACCTCGTCGGCGGCTATCGTGCAACGGTGAAGCTCGGAGGGGTTGAGGATTATCATATCGCCCGCGCCGAAGGAGTATAGGCGACCTTCAATACGGATCTCGCCGTGTCCGCGCAAGAAGAGCAGGAGAATCAGCGATGTGTCGTAGTGGAACTGTGCCATCAGGGCGTATTCGTCCGCGTAGCCGACCGTGTGGTGAACGCGGCAGGCGGGATCGGCGTCGTAGCATATTCTCGTTAAATTTTCGCTCATTTCAAAATCCCCCTACATTTTAGATTACAGCAATATTATACAATAGATCGAAAAAAATAGCAATAGGATATTGAAAATTGTGGGAATGAAAAATTTTTATCTTTGTTCTGAAAGGTATTGACATTCATCTGATTGTGTGATATAATAATGTCAACAGAAAAACACAAGTTTTTCAAAAAAATGAAAAGGAGAAATATTATGCCGTTTCTTATTATTGGAGTTGTTATCGTTTTAGTCCTTTTGATCTCGTGTCTTAAGGTCGTTCCTCACACCGAGTCTTACGTTATCGAACGTCTTGGAAAGTTCTATACAATTTGGGACGCGGGACTCCACATTCTTGCTCCCTTCGGTATCGACAGGATCACCGCTCGCGCTACCTCGAAGGAGAAGGTTCTCGACACACCTCCTCAGAGCGTTATCACGAGCGATAACGTACCGCTCACCATCGACGCCGTCGTTTACCACAAGACCTTCGATCCCAAGCTTTACGCTTACGGTGCGGCAAACCCCGTTGAGGCACTTGCAAACCTCACCACAACCACTCTCCGTAACATCGTCGGCGAGCTTACCCTCGATGAATCCCTTACCTCGCGTGACAGCATCAATGCAAAGATGACTGAAAGCCTTGACAGAGCAACCGACGAATGGGGTATCAGAGTAACCCGCGTTGAGATCCGAAATATCACTCCCTCCGCCGATATCCGCGAATCTATGGAAAAGCAGATGAAGGCAGAGCGTGCAAGACGTGAAACTCTTCTTGAGGCAGAAGGACACAAGCAGGCGGTCATCACCCGTGCAGAGGGTGACAAGCAGGCAATGATCCTCGCCGCAGAAGGTGAAAGAGACGCCCGCATCGCAAGAGCCGAGGGTGAAGCACGCGCAGTTCTTCTTCAGAAGCAGGCAGAGGCAGACGGTCTCCGCGCTATTATGGCGGCTTGCCCTACCCCCGAGGTCATCGAGCTCAAGAGATATGAAGCTCTTGTTGAAATGGCAAACGGCACTGCATCCAAGCTGATAGTGCCTACCGATACCGTTGAAATGGTTAAGAATAATGCCATTTTCACCGAATCCACCGGTCTCGGAAACGTAATTCCCGAGGCTCCCAAGCCCGCAGCTCCCGTTAAACCCGACGTTTGCTGCGACTAAACAGATTACTTAAGAACCCCAAGTGCCGAGTCGCTTGGGGTTCTTTTTAATGAGAATTACGATTACAGCAATATTATACAACAAATTGGCAAAATTGGCAATAGCATTTTGAAAATTGTTGATATATAATATGATTTATCAAAAACATTGAGAGGTACAAGAATGAAAGAATACTTGTATGACGTTGCGATAGTCGGTGCGGGCCCTGCGGGTCTTGCGGCGGCTGTTTCGGCAAAGCAGAACGGCGCAGAGCGCGTTGTTCTCATTGAACGCGATATCCGCGCAGGCGGAATTCTTCAGCAGTGTATTCACGCAGGCTTCGGTCTGCAGTATTTCGGCGAGGAGCTGACAGGCCCCGAATACGCCGAGCGTTTTGCCGATAAGGCAGCAGAAGTAGGCATCGACCTGATGACCGAGACCACGGCTCTTGAGATCCGTGAAAAAACACTCGTATGCGTAAATACGAGCGGTGTGGTACATATCAACTTTGGCGCGCTTATCCTTGCTATGGGATGCCGTGAGCGCACCCGCGCAAATCTCGTCATCCCCGGCAGCCGTCCTTCGGGCGTTTATACCGCGGGTACGGCACAGAAGCTTATCAATATCTACGGTAACAAGGTAGGTAAGGAAGTTGTTATTCTCGGCTCGGGCGATATCGGTATGATCATGGCACGCCGTCTGACCCTTGAGGGCGCGAAGGTCAAGGCTGTAGTTGAGCTTATGCCCTTCCTTGCGGGTCTGCAGAGAAACAAGGTTCAGTGCCTTGACGATTTCGGCATTCCGCTCCTTCTTTCCCACACAGTTGTTAATATCACGGGTGTTGACCGCGTTGAGAGCGTAAGCATCGCTCCCGTTGACGAGAACAAGCGTCCTATCCTTGAAAAAACAGAGGTCATCCCCTGCGATACCCTGCTTCTCTCGGTAGGACTTATCCCCGAGAATGAGCTTACTCTGACCGCGGGAATTTCGCTTTCGGGCATTACCAAGGGCGCGACCGTAAATCAGTTTATGCAGACCGAGATCCCCTACGTATTCGCTTGCGGAAACGTTCTTCACGTCAACGACCTCGTTGACAACGTCAGCCGCGAGAGCGAGCAGGCGGGCAAGTACGCCGCAAAATATGCCGCAGGAGCTCTTCCTGCAGGTAAGAGCATCGCGGCGGAAGCAGGTTCGGGTATCCGCTACGTTTGCCCCCAGAGCATCGATACATCTGCCGAGGCGGACGTTGATCTCTTCTTCCGTACCATCGTTCCCGGCAGAGATACCACTCTCGTTGCAAGCTGCTGCGGCGAGGTTCTCGCACGCAAGAAGCTCACAGCTTCCACTCCCGGAGCTATGGAAAAGCTCACGATCCCCGCGGATAAGCTCGCGTCGCTTGACGGTGCGGTCGTTATCACCGCGGAGCATAAGGAGGTTCTGGCATGAAAAAGACAATAATTTGTACCGTTTGCCCCAACGGCTGTGAGGTCGTTGCGGAATATACCTCGAAGGACGACGTAAAGCTCAGCGGCAACCGCTGCAAGCGCGGCGTCGAATACTGCATCAACGAATGCTTCGATCCCAAGCGTACCTTCACCTCGTCGGTTGCCGTCAAGGGCGCTAACCGCCGCAGAATGCCCGTCCGCACCTCGGCTCCCATCCCAAAGGACATGCTTTTCGCTTGCGCGGATGAGGTCAAAAAGATCACTCTCGAAGCTCCCGTTGCTTGCGGACAAACAGTTGCTTCCAACATCCTCGGCACGGGTGTCGATCTTGTGGCTTGTATGAGTCTCGATAAAAAGGAGAATTAAACGATGATTAAAACAGACGTACTTATTATCGGAGCGGGCGCCGTCGGCGTAGCCCTTGCGCGCGAGCTTTCAAAATATAAGATCAAGACCATCGTTTGCGATAAAAACGACGACGTCGGCGGCGACGCGTCGAAGTCGAACAGCGGACTTACCTCCACAAGTGCGACGATGCCCGTCGGCACACTCGAGTGCAAGATCAGAACGATCTCGCACAGCATGGTAGACAACATCTGCCGCGATCTTGATATCCCAATCATCCATTGCGGAAGCATCGCGCCCGTGCTCTATCCCGAGCAGATGGAGAACGTACCGGGACTTCTCGCAAGAGCGTTCCAGAATGGCGTATATGACTATGAATTTCTTCCCAAGGAAGACATTCTCGAGATGGAGCCGACACTTAATCCCAACATCCTCGGCGGTATTTACAGCCCCCGCGACAGCCAGGTAAACCAGTTCCTCGTTGTTATTGCAGAGGCGGAGAACGCGGCTGAAAACGGCGTTGAGTTTATGCTTGACTGCAAGGTTGAGGATATCTGCGTTTCGAACGGCAGAGTAGAGAAGGTCGTTACCTCCAAGGGCGAGATCGAGGCAAAGTGGGTCGTTAACTGCGCGGGACTTCATTGCGACGATATCGCAAAGATGGTTGACGAATGCGACTTCACGGTTCATCCCCGTAAGGGCGAGTTCTTCGTTTTCAGCCACAACACTCCCGTTAAGGTTTCGCATATCATTTCTTCCGTTCCGTCTGCAAAGACGCGCGGAGTTCTCGTTATTCCCACAGTTGATAACAATATGATCGTCGGCCCTACCGCCGATGACGTTGAGGACAAGACCGACAGAATGACCACCCGCGAGGGACTTGAGTCGGTCCGCACTCAGGCACTTGCGATGGTTCCCGGACTTCGCTTTGAGGATACTATCGCGCAGTTCGTCGGCGCACGTCCCGCACGCGAGCCCGAGGGCTACAATATCGTAGTTTCGAAGAAGGCGCTCGGTTACGTTGGTATCTCGGGGGTTCGTTCGACCGGACTTACCGCAAGCTTTGCGCTGGCGAAATATATCGCGCATGAGATGCAGGAAGCGGGACTTATCCTTGAGCGCAAGGTCGGCTGGATCAGAACCCGCCGCGGAATCGTCCGCTTTGCCGATAAGACCGATGCAGAGCGCGATGCCCTCATCGCAAAGGATCCGCTTTACGGCAAGATCATCTGCCGTTGCGAGCAGGTTACCGAGAGCGAGATTCTTCAGGCTATCCGCCGTCCCGTAGGCGCAAAGACACTCGACGCCGTCAAGCGCCGTGTACGCGCGGGAATGGGACGCTGTCAGGGCGGCTTCTGCTCGCCGCTGATCATCGAGATCCTTGCCCGCGAGCTCGGAATTCCCGAAGAGGAAGTTCGCAAGCGCGGTCAGAAGGCGTTTATGCTTGCAAGTGATAACGATTAATATTACAAAAAGCACATCCCAAGGGGTGCCTTTCATAAAGCAGGTTTTGCCTTCCGAGAAATAAATTTCGTAGGGGCGTTCTGTGAACGCCCGCGGGCGGACGCAGTTCGCCCCTACGGCAAAAAGGACAGAGGATTTTACGTTCTCTGTCCTTTTTCACACGCCTTGCTCAACAAGGTATAGTGTGTTACACCTTTGTGTGTACAGTCGGGCGGTAATGAGCCTCGCGCAAGTCGGGGCTATCATTTGTTTGTAGTCAATTAAAAATCAATAGAATATACGGTATTTACTTTTTCAAATCCCAATTCAAAAGCGTCAAATCCTCCGTGCTCTTTTGCGTATTTGTCAAATTGAGTATCTTCAAAAGGAATATATCCTTTTTCCATAACCGCATTTGTCGCGGTCAGATAAAGATATTTGATCGCATCGTTAGAGGTATCCGGCAAATTTGGAGTAGAAACACAGTTGTTAATACAAAAACCATGTGTGCTTTGCAGTCCGTCGTAAGATATAGCAAGTAACTTTTTGCCGTCAAAAATGCCAAAGGGTTGAGAGAGAAATCTTTGCTCAAGCGGCTGGTTTAGCAATTTTTTAAGACCGTATCCACCGGATCTTTTGAACACTTCATTTGGGTATTCTGCAATAAAATTATCAACTGCTTCCAAATCAGTTGCTTCCAATTTACGAATATCATACTTTTGTGATTCTTTGGGTAGGACAAATGGTTCTCCGAAATACATTGTTTCATTCGTTTCTTTTATGCTCTTGAATTTAATACCGTCAAGCGTTGCTTTCACATCATCAAAAGTCACATCCTTATGGAATATACAATCAATATGACTGGGTTTAAAAAGCAAGAGTTTATCAATATAATTTCGAAGATTACTCAAATCGTCAAGAACAAGTGTTAAATGAGGATCTTCGAAAAAATTATCTATTGTGACAAATCCGTCTTCAAAAGAGCCAACGTCAGAAACGATTTTTGATCCGTTTATTGCAATCGTAACTGCCGTGTATCCGTAACGCTTTGCATCTTTTTCCAAAAGCCAATCAATAGCTTCATCGCAATCCATTTCAATAAAATCAGAAAGAACATGGCGGAATTCAGCAACAGCAGTAGCATTTAACTCGTTATCAGCCCAAACAAGCTGCTTGCCTTTCATATTTTCACGGTATTCACTGGGCGTTTTGCCGTATTGCTCTTTGAATGCACGTGTAAATCCTTCGTGACTTTCATATCCTGAGTCCAAGGCAATCGATAAGATGTCTCTGTCTTGGGCGGCACGAAGCATACGCGCGGCACGATTCAATTTACGGAATTTTACGTATTCCATAACGTTAAAACCCGTATAATTCCGAAATATGCGATTGAAATAGTCTGTAGAAAAACCTGCATTTTTAGCTACGTCATCAAGAGTGGTTGCATTAGAACCCAAGTTATTGATATATTTTACAGCATTTTTTATCAAATCTCTATTTTCCATTTCTTACCTCCTTCAATGGATAAATAAGCGGTTGACCTCCTGCTTGTGATAATATTATATCATATTAATTTCTGTTTGTCTTGACGAAAAACGCTGAATTTAAAAGGTGCACCTGCTTTATCGCAGGTGCGCCAAAGGGTGTGCTTTTTGATATTGCATGAAAGATATTGTAATTCGGCTCGATTTGTGCTATAATGGTGATAATGGAACCGAAAGGAGACGGATATGGAAAAGCTACGCAGAAATATTGACGAGGCGCGTGCGGCTTTGACGGAAAAACCGATTTACGCAGCCGATGCCGAAAGAATACTTATTGCGCACAGCCTTATGGGCAAAAACGCCGACGAGCTACAACCCGTGCGTTTTGCGCGTGCTATGGCCGAGATGCTGGACAAAGTATCCGTTCCTCTTGAGGACTACGATCTGATCGCGGGGCGCGTCCTACACAGAGAGCTCGACGGTGAGGAAGAGGCGATTTTTGCCGAGCTTCGCCGCGATCCGCACTCGCCTTATAAAGGCACGATATTCAGCTCGGGGCATTGCTCCTACGATTGGGAAATGATCGCTGAGCTCGGTCTGCCGGGGCTGATCGAAAAGGCTAAAGCATCTCTTTCGGAGAAAACGGACGCGGGTAGAAGAATATTTCTTTCCTCGCTGATCGAGGTCTATGAGTCAATCAGCCGTTATATCCTTCGCTATGCCGAGGCTGCAGAAGAGAAGAATCTGCCCGACCTCGCGCTGACCTTGAAAAAAGCGGCAACCGAAAAGCCTTCGGATATGCGCACGGTTCTTCAGCTTTTCTGGATCATCACCCTCATTGATTGCTCGTACGTTTCCCCCAACCCGACTTTGACCGTCGGGCGACTTGATAAGATACTTTATCCTTTTTACAAAGCCGAGATTGAAAGCGGCAGAATCACGCGCGAAGAGGCAGCAGAGCTGATAACCGATTATTACTGCAAGCACAACCTCAATATGGGGCGCGGCGAGCATCAGGTTGGCGATGATTCTAACTCTACTACTTTCGAGAGAATTTTCAATTTTGATGCGCCGCAGTATCTTTTGCTCGGCGGAACCGATATTGACGGAAACTATGCCGTCAACGATCTGACTTCTCTTTTTGCCGAGTGCATACAGCCCGAGTTTAAGAACCCCGTCATTGTTTTCTATTACGCGCCGGGAATGGATAAGTCTTATCCCGCGCTTTGGCGCAAGCTGACGGGAAAGGCGCTCCGTTCATCCTCGTTGATGTTCTATAACGATGCGAATATAAAAAGCGCGTACAGAAGCCTCGGACTTCACGATGATGAGTTCGTAAACTATCATCATTTCGGATGCAACTGGCCATCCCCCGGCTCGCACAGCTTTTGGATCAACGGCTCGCCGTCATCGAAGCATTATTCCGCTTTCGAATCAAAGGAAGAGGAAAATTTGCTTTTACATAAATTTACCCGCATTCCCGAGCGCGGTTGGCAGGATGTTTTTATAAATATTCTGCGATCCTCGTGCGATGATACCGATGTAACGATAGACGAAGTTTATGAGAAATATTTCGCCTATATGGAAGATTTTATTTCTAACAAGACCGATCGCGGAGTGCGCGAGCTTCGTATCCGCCGCCGCAAGCCCTATGCCGTCTGCTCCTTCACCGATTGCTTCACCGCACGTCCGATCGAGCGCGGAGAGTGCTTCACCGCCTGCGCGGAATATTTGTTTGCGATAATGAATTTTCAAATGTTCGGCACGGTTTGCGATTGCTTTACCGTGACGGATGCGCTCGTTTTCCGCGATAAAAGGCTGACACTTTCGGAGCTTATTGACGCGGTCGATGCGAATTTTGAAGGTCACGCGCGTACGCTTGCACTTTGCCGACGTGTTCCGAAATACGGCAGCGACGATGCCTTTGCAAACGCTCACGTCCGTCGCTTGGCAGATGGAATGGCGCGCATATCGCGGAAATATGCCGAAAAATATCTTCGCTCGGACGGATTTTTGATCGTTCCGTGCCTGCAAAGCGATACCTGGCACCTTAAATACGGCAAAGGCTACGGCGCAACGCCTGACGGCAGACTTGCCGGAATGCCGTTCTCGCAGAATTCCCGTCCCGCGAACGGCTCGTGCACGAACGGGCTGACTGCAATGTTTAATTCCATGCTGAATATCCCCTCGGACGGATTCCTTTCGGGCGCGCTCAATCTCGACATTGACCGAAAGCAGTTTGATAGCGAGGATGGGCATCGGATTTTTGCGTCTATGCTCGCGCTTTATCTTGATCGCGGAGGACTGCACGCGCAGGTTACGTCGCTCGATCCCAAAGATCTTATTGATGCACAGATAAATCCGCAGATGCACAAGGATCTCCGCGTCCGCATCACCGGTTACAGCGGTGTTTTCGTGGATATCTCAAAGCCCCTGCAGGACGATATAATCGAAAGAATGAAATAATGAGGTAAAGTTATGAAAAATATAAATTTGAAAAACGGCTTGTCGGTTTCTCCGATATGCCTCGGAGCGATGATGTTCGGTACTACCGTTTCAAAGGAGGATGCTTACGCAGTTCTTGATACCTTCGTCGGCATGGGCGGTAACTTCATTGATACTTCCAACAATTACGCGCATTGGGCGGGAAGTGGCGACGAGAGCGAAACTCTGCTCGGCGAATGGCTGCGCGACCGCGGATGCCGTGACAAGATTGTTCTCGCCACAAAGGTCGGCTTTGACCGCCACGGCGTTGGCGCGGGACTTAAAAGAGAGCAGATCGAGTATTGGTGCGACGAGAGCCTGCGCAAGCTCGGAACCGACTATATAGATCTTTACTATGCCCACACCGACGATATGAGCACCCCGATGGAGGAAACTCTTGAGGCGTTTGATTCGCTCGTCAGAAAAGGCAAGGTGCGCCACCTCGGCGGCAGTAACTACGACACCTGGCGTTTTTCCGAATTCAATATGATGGCAAAGGAACGAGGATGCACCCCCTATACCGTTATGCAACAGCGTTTTTCCTATCTCAACTGCCGTCTTGACCTGAAGCCAAACTATATTTTCAACGAAAACGTCGGCAGAGAGCGCTTGCGTTATCTTGAAAATAAGGATATTCCGCTCGTCGCGTATTCATCCCTGATCAGAGGCGCATACGAGGATATCTCCCGTCTGCCCGAAAACTACATCGGAGGCGCGCGCTTTGACGTCCTCGCTGAAATGGCTAAAGAAAAGGGTGTCACCAACAGTGCACTTGCCGTCGCTTGGATGTGCAACGCGCACCGAATGGAAGGTTTCCCGCAGATCATCCCGCTTTTCTCATCATCTAATATTGAACATTTCAAGTCGAATTGCGAGGGCGCACAGCTCTCCCTCTCCGACGAGGAAATGGCGATCCTTACAAACGCATGATTCCATACGTTTTTGATATAAAGCGCTCCTCGATAGTGGACGGTCCCGGAATCCGCACCGCGGTGTTCTTCAAGGGCTGTAATCTTGATTGCAAATGGTGCCACAATCCCGAGGGCAAGTCGCCCGAGCCTCAGCTTGCTGTGTTCAGAGAAAAATGCATTGGCTGCGGAGTCTGCGGCGAGGTTTGCGAGCATCCCGATGCTTGCACCCTTTGCGGTGAATGTGCTGTGAACTGTCCGGCTGACGCAAGAAGGTTATACGGGCACAGATATACTGTCGATCAGCTTTACGAAATTATTTGCGCCGATGCAGATTATTACCGCGCAACCGGCGGCGGAGTGACATTTTCGGGCGGCGAGTGTATGCTTTATCCCGAATTTATCGCGCTGATTGCCGAAAAATGCGCGAAGCGCGGCATTTCAGTTGCTGTTGATACGGCAGGTAACGTTCCGTGGCATTCTTTTGAAACCGTTCTTCCGTATGTTTCTCTCTTCCTTTACGATATCAAGGCACTTGATTACGCGCTTCATAAAAAAGGTACGGGTTCGGATAACGGTCTTATACTTGAAAATCTCGAAAGACTCCTCGAGGCGGGCAGAAAAGTTATAATACGCACACCCGTTATTCCCGGATATAATGACGGCGAGGAGCTTGAAAGAATTAAGGCTTATTGCTCTGAACGAGGGCTTTGCCACGAATTATTGCCCTATCACACTATCGGTGAAAGCAAAAAGATTGCCATTATAAAATAATGAAAAAGCACATCTGCTGCGGCAGATGTGCTTTTTATAATTGTAAATCAGTCCTTCTTGTAACCGATGTTCTTTTCCTTGGAGGGATCGAAGAAGAGGTTGCAGATGGAAGCAACGAGGGGGTAAATACCAAAAGTGATGTAAGAAAGAAGGAAATATGCCCAAGATCTGGAGGTGAAGCCTTCGGGCTTGAGCTCGGTGTGGTTGATGATGATGCTTCCGATAAATCCGAGGAAGAAGGTCAGGATAAAGCGAATGACGTTTTTGGTGTCCATGGTAAATCTCCTTGATGAAAATTAAAATGTTGGAAACGGACGAATGCGCTAATACGTTCTTCGACTGTTTCTGCGTTTATTATATCACAAAATGTACGGGGTGTCAAGTACGGACACGAAATTTGCCGTAAATTGTCAAAATACTCATCAGAATATGGTGGTAATACCGAGTTTTTCGGATATTAATTCTTTTGCTTTCTCAAAACGGTATAGATAATCACCGCTTATTTCGTGAAACTCAACGTTGTGACGTTTTAAAAGCTCTTTGATTTCCCCGCTATATTTCAGCCGATTGGCGCGAATATCTTCGTTCCTTGTACCGTCCTGAACAAACTCCACGTCGGGTTCTAAAAACAGGACGAGATCCCATTGCGTCATACAGTTGATTGACGAAGCCATCTTTTCCAGATTTTCGATATCTTTTGTGTTTGTCAGTAAAAAACGCGAATAAAACAGCGTCGTTATTGCATCGGTGTCGACGAACAGAATACGGTTGCTCTGCTTTGCCGCGTCCATGATATTCAGACGCTGGCGGAGCAGATTATCGTAAAGATCGTCCGCGCTCATATATTCCTCGCCGCCGGCGTAATCGGATGTTATTCTTCCGTACTCGGAGACGAAGCTTGTATTGTATGCCAGAGCAAGATTCTGCACGAGAGTGCTTTTTCCCGTGCTTTCGCTGCCTACGATCAATACCTTTCGTGTATAGTAATCTTTGCAAACGGTGGGAATATAATCCCAATATTTGCTTGCCATAGTTCGGATTTCAGTTGAACTGATAGGTACCTCTGCGCGATCAAAATAGATCACTTCGCTTTCGGGAGCGTATAGGCTTTCAAAGCGGTTAGTGCCAAGGTAATCGCTTCCGCAGAAAACGGCATTGATGGGCTTGCCGATTGCTTCTTTGATATCCTGCGCACCCTTTTCCCAATAATAATCGGTATTGTATTCTTCTTTGGAAACAGCTTTATCTTCGATGAGAATGATATTTACATTTGGCAGATGCCTCGTGCTGTTGAGTATCCAACGGTAGCGCATTTCTTTGGAGGTCGATTCCCTGCCTTCGCACCAGCTTATTACTACGAAAAGCTCTTCGCAGATTGCGGCCGCTTTTATAATATCCGAAATATGCCCGATGTGAAGAGGATCGAACGATCCTCCGTACATTCCGACTTTATACTTCATTTCTGTTCCGTGCCTCCTTCTCCCATTTTATCAGCATAATTACTGCGTTTATCAGATAGACGCTCCACATCAAAAGCGTGGCAATATTATCGCTTCCGCTTCTGAAATCGCACCACCACATATATACGCTGAATACGTCCACTATAAGCCATATCCACCACTGCTCTGCGTACATACCGATCGAAACGATCATTGCCGCCACAGAGGCTACCGTGGTAAAGGAATCCACATAGGGCATAGCATCGCCGAGGTGATTCAAGAGTAATCCGTAGAGAAACGTAACGACGGCGATTCCCGCCACCGTGGCGATCAGGATGAATGGCTTCATTCTTCGCTTGATTACCTCTTTTGTTTCCTCGTTCATATTTTTCTTCCAGACGAAGAAGCCTACAAACTGCATCGGTATATAATATACGGCGTTGAGCATCGTTTCGCCGTAGAGTGTGGCTTGGTAGGAAATAATTGCGTACAAAACGCAGTTTATGAGTCCGAAAAGATATGCCGACAGCTTTCCTTTTCCGGTGCAGACAACGCAAGCTACTCCGGTCAAAGAAGAAATAATACCCATTACCGAATCGCCCCAATAGATTGAAAGACCGGTAATTATTGCGCAAGAACAAATCAGCCAGAAAATTTCTGCCTTTTTCCATCCTGCAAGTTCTTTTCTTATCATATTGCGCATAGCAAGTTCCTCAGTTTATTTAGATATTGTACTGTCCTATTGTTAAAATCAATATTTTCCGAGCTCGTGCGCGAGCCTTGCAATCTCCTTCATGTTCTCAAATGAAACCGAATTCGGGATCGAGTGGTCGGAGGCGAAGACGTAGCCGCCGCCCTCCTTCATTGCGGGAATGATTCGCTCCATTTCCGCCTTGACAAGGTCGATATTATCCCAAATCTGCGCGTTGATGCCGCCGTGGAAGGCAAGGCGGTCACCGTAGAGCTTTTTCAGCTTAAAGGGATCCATTCCCGCCTTGACCTCGAGCGGATTGAGCATTTCGACTCCGGTTTCAAGTATATCGGGAAGCAAGGGCTCGATAAATCCGCAGGAATGCATCTCGGTGACCATTCCGCGCTCGTGCGCCCAATCGACGGCTTTTTTGTGATACGGCTTGAGAAGCTCGCGGTACGCGGCGGGCGAAAAGAAGGGAGAACCCTTATAGCCCATATCGTCATACCAGAATATGCCGTCAAATTCATATCCCGCGTCGAGAATGCGCTGGCAGAGGTCGAGCGAGGTGTTGAGGTAAGTATCGAAAATGTCGGTGACCCAATCGGGATCGTCGTACATTGAAATAAGCATATTTTCTGTTCCTGTCAGACGTGTGTGCGCAACGTCAAAGCCGAACCAGATAACGAGCTGCAGAAAACGTCCCTCCGCCTTCCACTTCGGGTAATTCTTCTCAAGATACTTCCACGGAATTCTGTCCTCGTGATAGGTATACATAGCCCGCTTGGCTTCTTCCCACTTTTCGGGTGTGTCGTAATAAAACTCAAGCACCTCGGGGGTCGAGTCGAGAATATTGAACACCTTCTGCGTTCCGCCCCACGGCGTTGTTTCGATACGGTAGCGGTCGGTTTCCTCGAGTATTTTTCTTTCAAATCTCGGAGAGTTGTCGGGGCATATGCGAATTACCCGGTCAAAACCGAAATAATCCTCCCAAGCGACGTTTTTCGGCATGCCTTCCGCGTGCCAACGGTTGATAGTTCCGCGCCACGCGCTGTCGATCATAGGAATACGGTCGATCTCCTGACGGCGGTAAGTGCGTAGCATTCTTTCTCGTTCGGTGAGCTGTATCATATCGTAACTCCTTTCAAAGCAGAGCGGCGTAGACTTCTTTACCGCCGTTGACGTATACCTCAACGACGTAGCCGTCTCGCAGAATTTTGAGATCGTTTATTTTGCCGGTGTATACGACGGGCTCTCTGCCGTCGCGCTCGATGATGAATCCGTTTTCGGTGCGCCTTACAGACTCGTCTTCGTCCCGAAGCAGATGACGCACCTCTTCGATCGGGTATGCGGTGATTTCTCCGTCCGAGAGCTTTATCTCGCGCGGTACGGACATACATCCGATATCGGATGCCGCAAAGCCTTTGTATTTCCAGCCGGGGATCCACGAGATCAGAATGCTTCTGCCCTTGTGATCCCGAAAGACCTGACCCGCATATTGATCGGGACCTTTGTCTGTTTCTGATTGATATTCGGGCGTGAATTTGGCATTTTCAAACTTTCCGAACATCACGGAAAAGTAGTGTCTTGCTTCAAGCGGACAGACCGAGGCGGTCAGGAGAGCCCCATCGCCCACGGGCATAAATGACGGGCATTCGGTATACTTGCAGTTCTGCCACTCGCTCATAATGCCGATGTAATTCCAAGCGAAAAGGTCATCGGAGGAGTAAAGCAAAAGCCTTCCCGTTTTCGTTTCGGGATTGCCCGATGCCATTACGCAGTAATATTTGCCGTCAATGAAGCACACCGCGGGGTCTCTGAAATCGGGACCGCCGTCCGCGGGATAGTGATCGATCACGGGATTGCCGGCGTATTTTTCGAAGTTTATACCGTCTCTCGAATAAGCAACGCTGACCGTCTGTATCTTTTGCTTCGATCCCTCGGGCGTGCGGATTGAGGCGTAAAAGAGATAGAGAACGCCGTCCTTGACGGTAGCCGTGCCTGACCAGCATCCACCCGAATCGTAATCGCGGTCGGGATAAAGCGCAACGGGGAGCTCCTCCCAATTGATAAAGTCCTTCGTCCGCGCGTGTCCCCAATGCATCGGCTGATGCCACGGAACCTCGTAATCGGGCGCATGCTGATAGAAAACGTGATAGTATCCGTCAAAGTAAACGAGTCCGTTCGGATCGTTGATCCAGCCTCTTTGCGGTCTGAAATGATATTTTAATTTTTGTGAGTAGTCCATCTTATTTTATCTCGTCAAGCGGGAATTTTGCAATTCCGAGACGGTGGAGGCAGGCGCCGTCCTCTTCGCCTCCGCGGCAGTATGCGCAGAGCATCGCGCCGTCTGCGGTGAAGAATACGCCGGGATAACAGAATCCGCGATCGCCCTCCTCGATTATATTGAGGTCTCCGAAGGTCTTGCCGTTGTTTATGCTCTTGCGTATCACTATCGGAGTTCTGCCCCATCCCCATTTTGTTTTTTCTTTGCCGTTATAATTGGGAACGGGATTGTAGATGGCGTAAAGAGTTTCTGCATCGTAGCGCACGATCTGCATCGGAGAATTGGGCGAGGTGAAGATACTTGGCTCGGGGGAGGTGAAGCTGAGCAGTCCGTCGACCGAGAAGCTTTGATACTGATACGAAGCTCCCGTGCGCATCCACAGCCAGAAAACGTCCTTTGACAGCTCGATGATGCCCGGCTCTTGCAGACCGTATTGGAGATTTATATGATCCGAGTGGCAGAGGCGTGCGTTGTGGTGCATACGGAAGGTTACGCCGTCGTCATCGGATATCAGCAGAACGGTTATAGCGGGATTATAAATGCCGTATTTGGTTTTATAAGCCGGATAATAGGATGCGGGTGCGATTATTCTGCCGTCCGAGGTGCGGACGAGGCGGTCGTTGTTGATAACGTAATAGGCGGACGGAACGTCCCAAACGGTGCGCTCGGGAGTGAAAGTCACCCCTCCGTCATGCGAGACCGATCTTCCGAGGGTGGAGGTGCCGTCGTTTTCTTTGATAAGGAAATAAAACGCGAGCGCGCCGTCGGTGAGAGTGAGTGCGGAAACGCTCATAACGTTTTCCGTGCCGAAAAACGCCGCGGGTGCGATCATTTCGGGCTCGGACCAGCTCTCGCCCTCGTCGGCTGAACGGATCATTTTGATGTTGCAAGCGGCGTGATCATTACCGCTTGTGCCGCAGTAGGCGCTGTAAGCAAACAGTATTTCGCCCGAAGGAGCGCGGAGAAATGCACCCTCACTGTTTCTCGGATTGCCCTCGCTCGGGGGCAGGTCGCAGACTAATCTTACGTTCATATCAAGTTCCTTTCCTTTTATCGTGCGATAAAATATTTAGCGATCTCTTCCGCAACGAGCACGTGTCCCGCTTCGGTGGGGTGGTTGACGTGCGAAAGATACTTTGCAAGATCACTCGGCTCGGAAATGTGTTTTTCGAAAGCCTTGAAGCTGTCGGCAAGACCGAGATCGTAGCGGTCGGCGAGCATTCTTACTTGCTCTGCGTGGCGGACGAGAGCCTCCCATTTTTCGTTTTGCTTGTAATAGGAGTTATCCCAGGTCGGCGTGCAGAGGATCACTTTTGTTCCGTGCTCCAAAGCTTTTTCGATCATAGAGCACCAAGCCTTTTCGGATGCTTCAAGACCGACCGAGCGGTCGTTGAGGCTGTAATCTATTGTCAGAATATCGGGGCGATGGGATAAAACGTCGCGCTCGAATCGTACCTCGCCGCTGACGGAGTTTTCGCCTCCGATGGCGGTCACGATGACGTTCGTCACCGCAAAGGGAAAGCGTTCCTTGATCATTCTGTGCAGCAGGTGAGGATATGCGGAAAAGGTGTTGACGAATGGCGTTGCGAAATATCCCGATGGAACGCTGTGACCGTGGCAAACGACGTTGATAATTCTGTTATTCGGCCATTTAGCAGCCATTTCGTTCAGTATCGGATCGAGATAGTTGATTCCTTGTATCATATCGGTAACCTCTTTTTATCAGATTGAGTCGTATCCAAAACGTGTGACCTTGAATTTTTCGGTGCAGAGGGTGGGGAATTCCTTCTTTCCCCAAGGTTTATGCCAACGGAGCGAGCCGCGAAGTCTGCCCTCCGTGTCTCGGACGCCGTATTGAAGCTGACAGATCTCGGGGCTGAGTCCGGTTCCGCATTCAAAATTGAGCGTGCCGATCTCGACGTTGCAGGGTCCCTTCGGCATACCGAAAAGATCGATATCGGCTGTTGAGATGATGACGGCGTTGTGCTGTGCAACTATATGGTTGATGACCGAAAGATGCGAGCAATCGTGGAAGGTGATTCCTTCCTCGCAATTGTGGACGTAGAGATAGTCGGCAACAACGTGTTCGCCCGCAACAAGACCGTAGCGGTAGCCCTGAACTCCGACGTTTCGAATGACGTTGTTGTCATTCTGGTCGCCCGAAAGGATGAGTCCCGCGGTGTGGCAGGGATTGTGAAGAAGCTCCTTGCCGAGGATAGTGTCGCCGACGTTTTCTAATAGCGCAAAATGGCTGTCGCAGATATGAACGCGGCTTACGTTCTGAAGGTTGACCGCAGATTGCGTGGGATACATCTTATCGTGACGCATCGGAACGCGGAAATCGAGATTTGCTATCGAAAACTGCGAGACGCTGAATTTTCCCTTGCAGCTCGTGCCCTCGGGCGCGGCAAGGATGGAATAGGGGCGCGCCGTTCCGTCGTGCTCCTCGGGAGCATCCCAATCCGAGAAAATTCGGGTATTGTTATAGCCGAGAGGCTTTTCCGCAAAGCAGGTGGGCTCAAAGTTATCCTTTACCGAATCGAGCTTGCGCACGATATAGGCGTTGAGAATCTTGCAGGGCATTTCACCCTCGAGCATAATGTTGGCATCTCCGGGTGGAATCATAAGCTGCGCGCGGAGAGGCTTGCCTTCGTATTCTTCGATCGCGGGCGAGGCGATTCGGTATCCGCCCTTGGTGTAGGGGAAAAGTATCTTGCCTCCGCCGCGCTCTGCCGCGTGGTTGATCGCCGCCTGAATAGCCGCGGTATCGTCTGTAATTCCGTCGCCTTTTGCGCCGAAATCAAATACGTTTATTCCAAAGCTGCTCATTTTATTTCCTCTTTCTTGCAAAAAGATGATATTTTGTTTTTCCCGGCTTGGTTTCGCTGTGAACGGTGTTGACGTCGCAGTAGAGATAAGGGTAGTTATCCTCGTTGACTCTGCCGAGCCTTTCGGGAATTTTATATTTTTCTTCAGACCAGGAGGGATCGAGGATGCAGAATTCCTCGCCGTCGGTGGAGATCAGGGATATGTAATGTCCGCTTTTGGTAAACAGACCGATGGTTGCATCCTTCGGAATGCCGACGTGCGAAATGATAGCACCGCCCGCGCGCAGATGAGCGATCGCTTCGCCGAGATCGTTGGTCTTTGAGTAGGAGAGCCCGAATTTTTCCGCAATAACGGGGCCGAGGATCGACATATCCGTGCCTACGCCGTGATTTGCACCACATTCCTCCGAAATGCGCACGCATTCCTCGATATCAAGCGATTTATCGGTCAGCAAATCAACGGTCATGCAGGCACAGCAAAGCCCACAGCCCGAGCTTCTGACGGTGGTCTTCTTCTTTTCCTCGGGAACGTCTGCTTTTTTGATCTTGGTGGGGTAGGGAAGATGGGGGTATTCAAGCTGATTTACGTATCGCATGACGGGGCTCCTCAATTTTATTATCTTAATTATACTATAAGTAAAGCGGAGTGTCAAGGAGTGCGGGGAATTTAATGAAAAAATCCGTCCTCGGTAAGGACGGATCCAAAAAAGAGTTTATATGAATGCAGTCAAGCTCCACTCGACAAAAAATCACGCCGAAGGCGTGTATATCATCCGCAACTTGTTGCGGTATATCATCAATGCGAAGCATTGTATATCATCAAGCCGCAGGAGATACACGCTTGCGCGTGATGATATACGCCTTCGGCAATGATATACACGCTTACGCGTGATGATATACCAAGCCTGCGGCTTGGATAAAAAAATTCCGAAAGTTTTTGCTTTCGGAATTTTTTGGAGCGGATTACGGGGATCGAAGCCGCCACCTCAACCTTGGCAAGGTTGCGCTCTACCAAATGAGCTAAATCCGCAGGTGGTGCCTCCGGTCGGAATTGAACCAACGACACGGGGATTTTCAGTCCCCTGCTCTACCAACTGAGCTACAGAGGCATACAGCAAGGGCTGTATTTTGATGGCGACCCGGATGGGGCTCGAACCCACGACCTCCAGCGTGACAGGCTGGCGCTCTAACCAACTGAGCTACCGGGCCATCATGGTGGGAACAATAGGGCTCGAACCTATGACCCTCTGCTTGTAAGGCAGATGCTCTCCCAGCTGAGCTATGCTCCCATGATCACCTCGCGGCGACTTTGATATTATATCATATCATTTTCTGTTTGTCAATACCTTTTCGAAAACTTTTTTTAATTTTTTTCAAGTTTTGACTTCCATCGCCGTCGACGGTGATTATTATATCACAATCAATTATTATTGTCAATACTATTTTTCTAATTTTTTTGAAATTTTAACCTTTTTATTTTGCCCTTTTTATCATTTTATCGATATCCGCGCGTGTGAATATCTCTTTTCTGTCACAGAAACGGCAATTTACCTCAAGCTCCTCCGCTTTTCCCTCGGCTACCTGCTCCGCAAGCATTTTATAAAGCTCCTGCTCTCCCAAGGTCACAAGCGCTCTCTCTACTCTCTCTCTGTTACAATCGCACACGTAGTCTACGGGTAACTCATCGAAAACGTCGTACGGG
>JAZTXK010000026.1:0-79811 GCA_045636385.1 Eubacteriales bacterium | reverse complement strand
AACTGCGTTTTACAATTGAAAGCGCGCGCTTATCGCCGCCGCCAAAATCAAAGATTTTGCCTGCTCCCCTCGGCGCGCGGGCTCGCGTGGCTCGCCTAAAAGGTGTTTTTTCGGTCGGCAAAGCCGCCGAAAAAACAGATTTTATTTAACAAAAAAGCACAAACATCCTAAAAACAGGACGCTTGCGCGCGGTACCACCTGTATTTGCGCCGAGGCGCACTCTCTTATATCCTGTCTCGGGGATAAACCGTTCGGAACTACTTCTCTTCACTCCGACCGCTCCGCGGCGACTTCGACGGCTTCTTATACGGACTCGCACCAACCGTCCGCTCTCTGAAATAATACACGATCTACTACTCCGCTTCACAGCGTTTTCATATTAATACATTATAAGTATATCATTAATTATGATTTTTGTCAAGTGTTTTTTGCGATTTTACAGCAAATTTATCATTTGTCAATCATTGTACTTGACTTTGCAGTCATAATATGATATAATATTCAGCGTATGCCGCACACAAAAAATCTACGCGGCAAAGAAAGGAAATATTCAATAACTCATGGAAGGCGACCGATTATTTTGGCTTCTTTTACTCCAACTTGTGCTTATCGGCATCAACGCATTTTTCGCGGCATCCGAAATGGCACTCGTTTCGCTCAACGTCAACATTCTTCGCAAGCAGGCGGAAGATGGCGACAAAAAAGCCAAACAACTTTTGAGACTTTCTGAAGAACCCACCGCATTTCTCTCCGCTATCCAGATCGCGATCACACTTGCGGGCTTTCTCGGCTCTGCGTTCGCGGCGGATAATTTCTCGGATCCTTTGACCGATCTTATCTACAACAATCTCGGCTTCACCGTGATCGGAGAAGAAACGCTGAACTCGATCACGGTCATTCTGATCACTCTCGTGCTCTCCTACTTCACTCTTGTGCTCGGTGAGCTCGTTCCCAAACGTCTGGCTCAGCACTCTCCCGAAAAAATCGCGCGGCTTGTTTGCCCCGTCGTGTCCGCTATCAAAACGATACTAAAACCCATCATTTGGGTATTGACAAAGTCTACAAACTTCTGTCTGCGCATCTGCCGTATTGATCCCAATAAGGAAGCCGAGCAGGTGACAGAGGACGAGATCCGTCTTATGGTCGATATCGGCGAGGAAAGCGGAACGATCGACGCAAACGCCAGCGAGATGATCGACAATATCTTTGAGTTTGACAACAATACCGCACGAAGCGTTATGACACGCGCGATCGACGTTGTTACGATCTCTGCGGATGCTGCGGATGATGAGATCTTTGCTATCCTCAAAGAAAGCGCATATTCGCGTTATCCCGTTTGCGGAGAGGATATCAACGACGTTATCGGTGTTCTGTACTCGAAGGATTACTACCTTGACCGTCTTTCACAGAATGAAAATACACCTCTTGCGGAGCTTCTCCGCCCTGCGCATTTCGTGCCAGAAACCGTCCGTTGCGACGTGCTTTTCCGCGATATGCAGGAAAACAACTGCCATATCGCAGTTGCCGTTGATGAATACGGCGCGGTCAGCGGTATAGTAACACTTGAAGACCTCGTTGAAGAGATCGTGGGCAATATCTACGACGAATACGACGAGGAAGAAAAGGCGGAGGAAGAAAGCGACATAGTCGAAATTGAGGAAAATGTATGGCGTGTTTCAGGAACCACAGAGCTTGATAAGCTTTCCGACACAATCGGATTTGAGCTTCCGGAAGACGCGGACTTCTCCACCCTCGGCGGTATGATAATGAACGAGCTTTCAGAAATCCCAGAGGACGGCGCGGCTTCGATCGAGATCACAACCTGCGGCTTACATATAAAAGTCGAAAAGGTCGAAGATCGACGAATAGAGTGCGCAATCGTTACAAAACTTCCCTCCCCCGAGGATAAAGACAAATAAAATTTCAGCGGATGCCTCGGCATCCGCTGTTTTTTAATTATCGTCCCACATATTATACTGCGATCCGTCGTATCTCTTTTGCTCGCCCGGTTCGTTTAAATAGGGTGAATACATCATTATCGCTGAATTCTGCACGAGAAGCTGCTCGTCTATCAGTTCGCCGTCAAGCGTCAGCTTCTGCTTATATAGCTCGTTGTGTCGTGTGTAGCCGCCCCAATACTCAAGGCGCATCTCGTGATTACGTTCAACGACCTCATATTTTACCAAAGGTTCATTTACGACTCGCCATTCTCCGACGAGATCATCCTTTTCAACGGTAAGGCAAAGCTGAAAGACCTCGTCCGTATCGTTGCGGATCATAAGGTCAACGTGAGGATAAAAACACGTCGCGCCGCTTGCGAAGGGCTGTGTACGGTTAGCGTCGGGAAAGACGTCGTAGCCGTGGCGGTGGCGTTCAATGACCGTCAGAGGGGTATGCGCCGTCATCCAGAAAATCATATTGGCAAGCTGGCAGAGTCCGCCGCCGACACCGGGCGTGATCTTGCCGTTACGCAGTATCATTCCGTCAAGGAAGCCGCGGCGATATGTAGGCTTGCCGATAAGGCGCCAATAGCTGAATATCTCGCCGGGGCGAAGAAGAAGTCCGTCCATCCGCGACACCGCGATTTTCAGATTAGTAACCTTGTTTTCCTGCATCCACATTTCAAGGTCCTTGAGCTTGCGGCGCATCGGAGTTCTGTGTGTGAAATACACGGCGGGCAGACGTTCTTTCTGCCGTTTCTTTGCAAATTTATGTTCCATAGTCAGCCATTTCAGCCGACGGCGTGCGCCGTAGTATGCGCAGCCGAGTTTAAAACGAATAGGTGAGCGGTCAATTGGTTTTTCAGAACTTTTCATAATGTTACTTCCTTTCGTTTTTCTTTATTATATCACATCAAAAGCATTTTTGTCAAGAATTATTATTTCGACTCTTTTCGAGTCAATATTCGGTTGACTTGCATTATAATATATGGTATAATTAAATCAGTAAAAAGGAAGGAGAACGCCGATGGCGAACGTATTTGATTATATAAAATGGCGCGGTGACTTGACGTTTGAACAATCGCCGCTGAATGAGATTGACGCCCTGATCTTCTGCGAGCTTTCATATATATTTTTTGACGGAATCGTGCCCGAAAATCCGTCGGACGGCATTATCACGCTTGCCGAGGCGGCAGAGATATTCTTTGAGCGCAACGCGGGACTTGACGAGATCAGACTCGGAGAGATTCTCCCAAAGGAGATCATTCCTCTTTTCCGAACCGTTGCCGCATCAAAAAGATTTTCTTCTCTTCCCCTTTCTCACTTTGTTAATATCATTGACGATCAAACGGTCGAGCAATTTTCCGCGATCTCATTTTTCCCCGATGACGAAACGGTTTTTGTTGCTTACCGAGGCACGGACGACACGATAACCGGCTGGCGAGAGGATTTCAGAATGGCGTTTCTCACCCCCGTCCCCGCGCAGAAACGCGCCGAAGAATATCTTCTCAAAGCATCGGAGGATGCAAAAAGCCTCTACGTCGCGGGTCACAGCAAGGGCGGTAATCTCGCGCTTTGGGCGGCAATGAATGCGTCAGATGAGATTGCCGAAAAGATAGAAAAAGTATACAACTTTGACGGTCCCGGATTTCTTGATGACGTATGGGAAGGCGAGCTATACGAGCGCGTCGCGGGCAAAATATCCACAGTAATTCCGACGGGCTCGGTCGTCGGTCTTCTTCTCAAATATGACAAAAACTACCGCGTTACGAAATCGAGCGCGAAAAATTATCTCCATCAGCACGATGCGCTGACGTGGGAAGTCGAGGGAGTGGAATTCGTCGGTGACGAGGACGTCGCGCCCGACATCAAGCGCGCGCACGAAGTTGTCGGAAAGTGGATTTATTCAATGGAACCCGACGAAAGACGCGCGTTCGTTGAGGGATTTTTCGATATTCTCTGCTCCACCAGCGCAAAAACCGTCACCGACCTCGCCGAAAACCGAAGCGCGGTTATCAAGGCGTTTTCAAATATCGAACCCGAAACACGTCAGGCACTTATGTCGGGCGTAAAATTCTTCCTCGGAGAGGGTAAATCGGCTATTACAGAGTCAATACGCGAACTTTTGAAGAAGAAGCCGGACGAAGACGTCCCCAAAGAGATCAAAGAAGTAAAGCCCGAACCGAAAAAGATACAGCCTAAAAAGGCCGTCAAAAAGGTTAAAAAGACCGTTCCGCACAAGCATACCACCAAGCGCAGACACCATTCAGTCGCTTGCAGAATGCGTAACGAAGCACTTCACAAGGCAAGTAAAGTCATTAAAAAGTAAAAGATCCCGACCGCGCGGTCGGGATTTTCTTTATATAATGTTGATCTGGCACATTTTCATTGTGGTCAGCGCGGCGGCGTGGGTGTCGGGTGTAACGCCCGCGCAGGCATCGGCAACGACCGAAACCTCGATCTCGGGAAGTGCCGCTTTGATGAGCATAGCATTTGAAACGACGCAGATATCGGTGCAAAGTCCGATGAGAGTGACCTCGATATTCTCCTCATTCGCAAGCTTTACGATATAATCACAAAGCTCCGTCGAGCCAAATGTCGGTTTGTCAAATTCAAGACAACCTTCGAGCGCAGGCGCGACCGCAGGGTGAAGCTTCCAACCGAGTGTTCCTTTGATACAATGAGGCACGGGAAGATGTCTTCCCTCTCGGGTCTGCATATAGTTTTCGGGATGAGTATCGCGTGTTGCGATAATATCCGCCTTGTCGAATTTTGCGATCTCGCGCAGCACGTTCGGGATTATTGCAACAGCTTCAGCGCTTCCAAGCGCACCGTCAACAAAATCGGTCTGCATATCAATTACAAGCAACAGTTTTCTCATTTTTCACCTCAAATAAACTTCAGAATATCTTCAACGGTTTCGACAATAAATTTTGCGCCCGCACCTTCAAGCTCTTCTCTGCCACCGTAGCCGTAAAGAACGCCGATGCAATCAAATCCCTGCTCGCGCGCGCCGTTGACGTCCTGATCGCGGTCGCCGACCATTATGCACTCGTCCCTATCGGTAACGCCGAAGTTTTCAAGCGCGTATGCGATAACTTGTCCCTTCTTTGCGCGGGAATAGTCCATCGTCGCGCCCGCAACGAGGTCGAAGTATTTGGTGAGATCGAAATGATCAAGGATCTGCTTTGCAAAATGCTCGGGTTTTGAGGTTGCGAGTATCACCTTTTTGCCCATTTTTCTGACAGCTTCAAGCATTTCGGGAACACCCGGATAAACGAGGTTTTCAAATATTCCGCGGTCACGGTAATAAACTCGGTATTCTTCAACCGCCTCGAGTGCCTGCTCCTCGGAAAAACCGAAATAATTCTTGAAGGACCACACCAGAGGAGGCCCGACGAAGCAATTCAGCGTGCTTTTGTCCTCGACCTCGATATTCCAACGCTTCAGCGCAAAAGCGACCGAATTGGTGATACCGAGCGCAGAATCTGTCAGCGTACCGTCAAGGTCGAATATAACGTATTTATAATCTCTGCCCATTTGACTTCTCCGTAAGGATTTTTATTTATTATATCATAATCTGAATAAAAAATCAACATTCGACTTGACTTTTTGCGAGAAATGTGGTAAACTATTAAGGCATTTGTGGGTGTGACGCGGAAGCAATTCCGCCTCACCGCTCGTAAACTCGCGGGTGTGGCGGAATTGGCAGACGCGCAAGATTTAGGATCTTGTGTTAATTCGTGCAGGTTCAAGTCCTGTCACCCGCACCAAATAAGCACCGTAATTATGATACGAAACCGTGTCGTAAAAGCGGTGCTTGTTTTTTATCGGGAAGTCTTGATTTATAAGGATTTTTCTTGTTTTTAGGGACAAATTAAGTGTCTGTATCAAAGTTATAAAGATTCTTTCTGCTGAATTCTTGAGGACTTAAACTTAAAAATATTGTTTTTTATACTTATTCTGAAGCTTAACAAAAGATAAGTGTCAGAGTGTGAAACGGCTTGAATTTTAGCAGAATTTATGATATAATTGTTATATCTAATTTGAAACGAGGTGAGCATTGTGGCAGAAAAGAAAGAGAAAAAATATGTGAGCGATAATGCTCAACTTATGGCTGAATGGAATTTCGCAAAAAACGATATATTGGGTTATACTCCTCAAACAACATCGTATGGCTCTGCCATTAAAGTGTGGTGGGAGTGCCAAAATGGACATGAATGGGAAGCATCTCCAAATCATAGAAGCCGAGGCAGAGGTTGTCCTGAATGCGCAAAATCTCAACGTGCGATAACAAAAAGAAAAAATATTGTTGCAAAGCGTGGCTCACTTGCGGATAAAAATCCAGAGTTGGCTTGCGAATGGCATCCGACTAAAAACGGATCATTGACACCATACGATATATCGGTCAATTCTTCGGAAAGAGTATGGTGGCAGTGTTCTAAAGATAAAAGGCACGAATGGGATGCTCCTATTAATAGCAGGAACAGCGGAGTCGGTTGTCCCGTTTGCTCGGGGCATAGGCTCGTTTTAGGAATAAATGATTTGGCGACCGTAAGACCGGAGCTTGCTGCGCAGTGGCATCCAACGAAAAACGGAGAATTAAGACCGACTGATATCATTGCCGGAACGGATAAAAGTGTTTGGTGGCAATGTGAAAAGGGACATGAATGGCAGGCAAGGATCGACAATAGAATTAACGGCAACAACTGTCCAATATGCAAAGGCAAAAAGGTGCTGGTTGGATATAACGACTTAGCTACTGTTATGCCGAGCATTGCAAAAGAATGGCACCCCACAAAAAATGAAAACTTGACACCGCAAGATGTGGTTGCAGGCTCTAACAAAAAGGTATGGTGGCAATGCGAAAAGGGACACGAGTGGCAAACGGCTATATCGCACAGAACTTTAAAAGGCACGCGCTGTCCTATGTGTTTTGGTGAATCCAAGACAAGCTTCCCGGAGCAAGCGATATTCTTCTATTTCCGTCAAGTCACAACAGCACACAATCGTTACTTGATAGATTCCAAAACGGAAATAGATATATATTTGCCCGAGCACAAAATAGGCATAGAGTATGATGGCGCATATTTTCACAAGGGAGATACGGCTGAGAAAAGAGAACGGCGAAAACAAGAAAAGCTCGATAAGCTTGAAATAACTTTAATTAGGGTAAGAGAACTCGAAGAACAGACCGGTAAATACACGATATACACAAAACCCGGAGCAAACGACGTCGAACTTACGCAAACAATAAAAGATATATTTGCACTTGTTTCTCGTATAGCACAAATTGAGTTTGAACCGGATATTGATATTGCAAGAGATAAAAACAAAATTTATGAGCAGTACATACAAAGCGAAAAGGAAAATTCCTTGGCTGTTGTAAATCCGGCACTTGCGAAAGAGTGGCATCCTACAAAAAATGGAGCTTTATTGCCCGAATTTGTCAGCGTACATTCTAACAAAAAAGTTTGGTGGCAGTGTGAAAAAGGGCACGAATGGGAAGCGGTTATTAACAGCAGAAAAAACGGCGTTGGATGTCCGTATTGTGCAGGAAAAAGAGCGATAGTTGGTATCAGCGATTTGGCTACTGTAAATCCTGATTTGGCGAGAGAATGGCATCCAACTAAAAATGAAAGTTTAACGCCTTTGGATGTTACGGCATTTTCAAACAGATTCGTGTGGTGGCAGTGCAAAGAAGGTCACGAGTGGCGAGCAATGATTTACGATAGAAGCAACGGATGCGGATGTCCTATTTGTTCAGGGCATAGAGTGCTTGTAGGTTATAATGATTTGTTAACCGTGAATCCAAATCTTGCGGCGCAATGGCATCCAACAAAAAACGGTAATCTCAAAGCAAGTGACGTCACGATTGGATCGGACAAAAAAGTATGGTGGCAGTGTAAAGAAGGGCATGAATGGGAATCTGTTATATCGAGCAGAAATGCCGGATGCGGATGCCCGTATTGTGCGGGACAGCGACTTTTAGTTGGATTTAATGATTTGGAGACTAAAAATCCGGAATTAGCAAAAGAATGGCATCCTACAAAAAACGGAGACCTTTTGCCATCTAATGTTATTGCGGGCACAAATAAAAAAGCTTGGTGGATCGGCAAATGCGGACACGAGTGGGAGGCTTCTATACAAAGTCGAAATTCCGGTAGAGGATGTCCATACTGTGCAAGTCAAAAACTATTAGTCGGATTTAATGATTTAGCGACAAAAAACCCAAAATTAGCCAAAGAATGGCATCCAACGAAAAATGGGGACAAATTACCAAGGGATTATATGGCAAATTCTAATGCTAAAGTTTGGTGGAAGTGCAAAAACGGCCATGAATGGGAAAATGCCATTAATACAAGGAACGAGGGACACGGTTGCCCATATTGCGCTAACCAAATGGTTTGGGTGGGATATAATGATTTGGCTACGTTAAACCCCGAATTAGCAGCCCAGTGGCACCCAACAAAAAACGGAAGTAAAAAACCTACTGATTTTACTCCCGGTGCTAATAAAAAAGTTTGGTGGATGTGCAAAAATGGCCATGAATGGGAGGCTATCATCTCTATCCGAAGTAAAGGTTCGAATTGTCCTTTTTGTATGGGGAAACGTGCCATTGTTGGCTACAACGATTTAGCAACTGTTAATCCCGATCTTGCCGCACAATGGCATCCAACTAAAAATGGAGAATTAACTCCTAAGGATGTAATGAGAGGTACAAACAAAAAGGTTTGGTGGTTATGCAGTGATGGACACGAATGGCAAGCAAGAATACACGATAGGAATCGTGGCCAAGGTTGTCCCGAATGTGCAAAACAAAAGCGCAAAAAGAAAGATTCTTGATAAAAAGTTAAGTCTCACAGTCCGCACCGCTTTTTGCACCGCCTCGGCGGTTGTATCAAAATTATAATCAGTATTCAAACAAAAATGCCCCAAACATTTTCGGGGCATTTTTGTTTCGTTTTAAGTTATTCCTGATACAATCTGACAATTCCAAGCAGAATTTCTACCGCTTTATCCATTCCCTCAACGGTGATATGCTCATACGGTCCGTGGAAGGCGTAGCCGCCGGTGCCGAGGTTGGGACAGGGCAATCCCTCAAAGGATAGTCTCGCGCCGTCTGTTCCTCCTCTGATGGGCTTGATGATGGGATCAAGTCCTGCCTCAAGCGTTGCCCGCTTTGCAGTCTCTACAACGTGGAAGCAGGGGCGGATCATTTCTTCCATATTTCTGTACTGCTCCTTAAGTGTAAGAACGACCGTTCTCTCTCCGTAGGCGGCGTTGATCTTCTTTTCGATCTGACGAGCCAACTCACAGCGCTTTGCGAAGGATTCCGCGGAGTGGTCGCGAATGATATATTTAACGGTTGCATGCTCCACGCAACCCTCCATATCTGTCAAATGGAAGAATCCCTCATAGCCCTCGGTTTTAGACGGTATCTCATCGGCGGGCAAAAGCGAATTGATCTCCATCGCTATCAAAGAAGCGTTGATCATCTTATCCTTTGCGGATCCCGGATGAATATTAAAACCATTGATCTCAAAAACAGCACCTGCGGCGTTAAAATTCTCGTATTCAATTCCACCCTCTGCGTCACCGTCCACAGTATAAGCAAAGTCAGCTCCGAATCGTGCCACATCAAAATGATCTGCGCCCTCTCCAATCTCCTCGTCGGGAGTAAAGGCAATACATATCTTTCCGTGAGGCAGCTCTTCCTCAATCAACGTAGCCGCCAAGGTCATGATCTCGGAAATTCCCGCCTTGTCATCAGCTCCAAGAAGTGTCTTTCCGTCAGTAACGATCAAGGTTCTTCCTTTCAACTCCGCAAGATGCGGAAAATCGGAGCGTTTGAGAACTCTTCCCTCTCCCAGCTCCACGTCCTCACCGTCATAACTTTCAATGATACGGGGAGAAACGTTTTCTCCGCAAAAATCAGGAGACGTGTCCATGTGAGCTATAAATCCAATAGCAGGCACACTCTCACATCCCTCGGTGGCAGGGATCGTTGCGTAAACATAGCAGTATTCATCGCACTCAGCCGAAATTCCCAGAGCTCTCAGCTCATCGACTAAAAGGTGTGCCAAGGCAAATTGGATAGAGGAAGACGGATGTGTTCCACTTACCTCATCGCTTGTCGTATGCATTCTTGCGTATTTTAAAAATCTTTCGTATGCCTTCATAGTTCCTCCATTTTATGATTTATGAATCTATAGACTTATTTTTATAATTATATCATATTATTTAATATTTTGCAATCCTATATAAAGATATATCTTCTCCAATCTTCGCATTTATATTGTAAATTCAAGTATATTTCTTCCGCAATACGATCCCCACACATAGCGCCTTGACCTCGGGACTTACATCACCATAACAGTTTGGGTTTATCATCACTCACTGCACCAAACGGGGCCGGCTCAAAACGAAAGTTTTAAGCCAGCCCGGTTGTCCTTGTTTCGTATGAGTTAATCGACGAAGAACCTCTTGCTGTTGGTCATGCAACAGCAAGCATTTGCGCGCTACAACAGCATTTTATTCTACCACCAAATTATGCGCGCAAATGTAGGTTCATTCCCCTATCTTCTTTGTTTTAATCTTTATTGAAATATATCCTTAGGCTGTTCTGCGCCGCAATCGATGCAAGCACCGTTTTCATAAATGTGGTTCAACATAGGAACATACTGTTCCATCCCGAAGCAATAGAAGTCGCCGAAATCGCTCTGATAATTCGGATGCTCGCTACCGTACCACGTCGACCGAATATATACTGCATTCTCGGGCACTTCGATCTCATGTATCAAAATGCCGTAAACGCCTTTTTGGTCTGTATGCTTGACACCGCTGATATAGTTTTTATCCGCATCATAAAAAGCCAGACCTGTCGTAGTGGTTACACTCGCCGTATTCGCCGTTTTTATCACAATACTGTCATACGCAGAAATATCTACGTAGTCGCTGGCACACCAATGAGGATAGCTCTCGACCTGACCGCCTGTAGCGATGATCATCTTTTTCTCTGTCCATGTAAACAATGTGGTAATATCTATCGAATTTTCCTTGAGCTTTGATTGACCGCAATGACTGCAGGTAAGCTTTGTATAACCTTTTGCAGTACAACTCGGCGAAATGACGGTTTCGAAGTAGTCGTGTCCCAAAGGCTCGGTTGCTTTTTCCAAGTAGCTGTGTCCGCAAAGCTTACATGTGTATACGGTTCCGCCGCCTTGAGTGCAGTTAGCCTCGGTGGTTTCAGCAGTATAGCTGTGGTCGCACAAATGAGGAATTTGAACAGAGAACTGATTTTTATCGCGATACAGTGCATCATAATTGGTAGAGTACCAATTAACATCCACAGTATTACTGTCAGCATAAAATGTCAGTACACCCACCATACCCAAACGACTGCGGGTATCATCGTCTTGTCGGTCAAATAACAAAGAAGTCACATCGCGACCATCTCCGTTCTTATCCGCAAAGGACACAACGTCAGCGCTGTAGATATGTCCGCTCATAGCAAGAACAACGTTTTTATACCCCTTAAAGGAGTTCCAGATATCATCGCCGTTCGGATAGTTCGGCAAATAATCCGAGACGCAAAGAGGATCGTCCGAATCCAAAAGAGTACCGTCCTTGTTCATATAAGCGTGGCAAGCAATGATCACGTTCTTATCGGAATTGCTCTCCACAATTCCCTGCGCCCATTTCAAAACGTCCCACGACGGAGCCCACCCCAGAGAGAGGATCATATACTCTCGTTCTCCTGCATCAACGAACCAATATGTATGATCAAGCTTATTTGAATGATATGAGCCGCCAAACCAATTCCTGCCGCTACCATAGGTAGAATAATCGTAATACTTATTAAACCAAGCGGAATCATCATGGTTACCCCTCATTGGCATCCAGACCACTCCGGCTTCATTGAGGATATCCGTGCCTTTTTTGCATACGGTCCATTGCGCCTCGTTATTGACATTGACCATATCACCCATGTGTATAACAGCGCTGATATTAAGCTCATCCTTATGGTCGGCGATCCATTGCATCTGCTTGTAATAAAATTCAGGCCATAACTCTACAAGCATCTGGGTATCAGGCAAAACCACCATAGAATAGTCACCATGGGAAAGGTTTGGCGCAATCCACTCAGTACCCAACTTGTTACTTCCACACAAAATGCAAACGCCATCGTCATATCTATGCTCGCCAACAGCAGCCACATAGTCATCTATATAATTGACACCACAGGCAGTACAGGTGTAGGTAGTGTTACCCGACTCGGTGCAGGTTGCGGGGACGGTGACACCAACATATGTGTGATCGGTATTAGCTATAACAGATGTTTCCGTATAACCGCATATCTCGCATATACGCTCTTTCAAGCCCTCTTTTTCACAAGTCGGCTCAACTACTTCACTCCAATTGCTAAAAGTATGCGTATGAGAAGGCTTTGAGGAAACATCCTCAGGATCAAGAGAGGTATCGTCAGCAGCGTTTATTTCGTCATCATCCTTTTCTCCACGCAGTCCTTGCTCGCCCGAGTTACATCCAAAGAAACATACGGTGATAAACAGAATCATTGACAAAGCAAGCCCAAGGCTTATCATTCTTTTCACAATCTTCTCTCCTCTGACTTATATTTGCATCACAAGATTATTATATCACAGCCGTTATGCAAAGTCAATAATAATTCATCTATGCATACAATTAAAAAACGGTAAGCGTATAAAACAAATGTCGAAACCGTTCCATCTTGTATTCAAAGCACAAAACTTCGCACTATTTTTCCAAAATACCTTGTAATTTCCGCAAATATGTGATATAATTAGACAAGATTTGTCCACTTATATTTTACTGACGAGGTAATAAAAATGAAAAAGTTAAAGGTTATCATCATCGGTCTCGGCAGCCGAGGTACTACTTATGCCAAGCACGGATTTGATGCTTGCCCCGAATTTGAGCTTGTCGGAATTGCCGATCCCGATCCCGCGAGAAGAAATTACGTTAAAGAAAAATGCAATCTTGACGACTCCGCTTGCTTTGAGAGCTGGGAGAATATTCTCGCTCTGCCCAAATTTGCAGACGCGGCGATCATCGCTACGCAGGATAAGATGCACTTTGAGCCCGCGATGAAGGCTATCGAGCTCGGATACCATCTTCTTCTCGAGAAGCCTGCGGCACCGACTCCCGAGGAATGCTACAAGATCGCGGACGCGGCTAACAAAAAGGGCGTTCACGTCATCATTTGTCACGTGCTCCGCTTCACTCCCTTCTTCCGCACACTCAAGAAGATCATCGACGATGGCAAGATCGGTAAGATTATGAATATCGTTCATCAGGAGGGTGTCGGAAACATCCATCAGAGCCACAGCTACGTCCGCGGCAACTGGCACAAGGAAGCAGACAGCACTCCTATGCTCCTTGCAAAGAGCTGTCACGATATCGACATTCTTCAGTGGCTTCTCGGAGAGAAGTGCACACGCGTTCACAGCTTTGGCTCGCTCTCTTATTTCTGCAAGGAGAACAAGCCCGAGGGCGCGCCCGAATTCTGCTATATGGGCTGTCCCGTAGGCGAGAGCTGTCCCTATAACGCGGTAAAGATCTACGCTTCCGAGAAATCCTCGTACATTGGCCGCGCATCAAGAAAGCATAATCCCACCGAAGAGGACGTCCGCCGAGTACTTACCGAAACCAACTACGGACGCTGTGTATTCGGTTGCGACAACGACGTCGTTGACCATCAGGTAGTAAACCTCGAATACGAAAGCGGCGCGACCGTTTCCTTTACGATGAGTGCCTTCAATAAGGGCGGCAGAAAGATCCACATCATGGGAACCAAGGGCGAGATCTACGCGGGTATGGCTGACAAGGCTGTAACGCTTTATGAATTTGAGACCGGAAAAAAGAGTGAAATCCTCGTTTCGGATGCGGTTGCCGATGAGGAGATCACCGGCGGTCACGGCGGCGGCGACAGAGGAATTATGCGCTCCTTCTGCCAATACCTTTGCGGTACTTACACCGGCAACTCGGTGACCGAGATCACCACCTCCATCGAAAATCACCTCGTCACCTTCGCGGCAGAGCGATCAAGACACGAAGGCAGCGTTGTGACGCTTGATGAATATATCAACGAATTCAAGAATTAATTGATCTGATAAAAAGGAGCCAATACAGCTCCTTTTTATTTGTTTTTTACTTCACCACGTTGACATTTTCCCTATTGTGTGCTATAATGAACCCGAAAGACTTATGCTTCAATTTTTATGAATGCGAGGGATGGCTGTATGAAAAAATACGTTTTGGCTTACGATCTCGGTACAAGCGGCGTCAAGGGCGCGTTGGTCACTACCGAGGGTGAGGTTGCTTATACCGCTACGGTTTCTTATCCGCTCTATACAGCAGACGGCGGCATCGCCGAGCAAGAGCCTGTCGATTACTGGAAGGGTGTCTGCGACGTAACCCGAGCCGTGCTCGAAAAGGGCAAGGTTGCGCCCGAGGCGGTGATCGGAATGGCGCTTGATACTATGTGGAAGGGCATTATCCCGGTAGATGAAGCGGGACGTGTGCTTCATCGCAGTATCATTTGGCTTGATTCACGCTCCGTGGAGGAAGCGCGGCTTCTGAATGAACGGTTCGGTGAAGGTACATTCACCTCGGCGGATTATTGGCCCAAGCTCTTTTGGCTTCGCCGAAACCGTCCCGATGTCTTTGAAAAAGCCATCACGGTTTTCGAGGTCAATTCCTATATCAAGTGGCGTGCGACAGGCGTGGCATCGGTGGACGAGGGCAACAATTTCGTTCACTCGACAGACCCCAAGCTTGATGCTTTTTACGCCGAGCTGATGGATTTTATGGATATTCCGCGTGAAAAATTCCCGGAGGTTGCGCCCTCGTGCGGTCTTGTGGGACACGTGACTGAGTCGGCGTCCCTCGAATTAGGCTTGCCCGTAGGAGTGCCCGTTTTCGGCGGCACAAGCGATATCAACGCAATCGCTATGGGCGCGGGTACCGCCGGCATTGGAGGAGTGCATATATATTTCGGTTCTTCGGGTTGGATAGGATATACTCTTCCCCACGAGTTCAAAACGCTCTACTTCTCTCCCTTTGATGAAAAGCGCGACGTGACCATCATCAGCTCGCAGGCGATCGGACTTTCCTACAATTGGGCACTCGATCGCTTTTACGGAGAGGAAAAGAAAGCTCTCGGCGACGGTATTTATGCCCTGCTTGATCGTGAATTATCCGAAATCCCGGCAGGCTCAGAGGGTGTTTTTGCGACGCCGTGGTTTTACGGCGAGCGTCCTCCCCTCTTTGGCAGAGATGCAAGAGGTAATTTTCTCGGCCTCGGCGCGATCCACGACCGCCGTCACATGACGCGCGCGGTGATGGAAGGCGTTTGCTATCAGCTCAGAATGGGCGCGGAGTATAACGCCAATATTGGACGCCCCCTGCCCGAAAAGGTGCGCGCCATAGGCGGCGGTTCTTGCAGCGGAATCTGGATGCAGATACTCGCCGACGTGCTGGGCGTGACCATAGAGGTCCCCGCCGCAACTCGCCATGCAGGAACCTTGGGCACGGCATATTGCGCTCTCGTCGGTCTCGGTCTCTGCGACGATATCGAAGACGCCGCACGCCGCGTGAAGATCGACAAGGTCTATACACCCAACCCCGAGTCAGTAGCGGTCTACGAAAAGGGATATCGCGTGTTTGAGAAAATTTATAAGACACTTGCGCCGCTGTTTGAAAATGAAATATAGTCAAAAAACGCCCGACAGAGAGATTCATCGGGCGTTTTTTGCCATACTAACGCAATAAAAGTCTGATCTTGCGATGAAAACTCTGCTTTTTTCCTTATCAGGACTTGAAAACAGCGCGCAAATATAGTATAATATTAAGGTATTATTTTTGAAAGAGGAGATCTTAATGTCTACCGAAAAGTATATGACTGACTTTGATCGTTGGCTTGGTTTTGAGGGTATTGCGCCCGACATCAAGGCAGAGCTTATTTCTATAAAGGATGACAAAAATGCTATTGCCGAGCGTTTCGCCGCCGAGCTTGAATTCGGCACGGGCGGTATGCGCGGTATTCTCGGCGCGGGAATCGGCAGAATGAATATCTATACCGTTATGCGCGTCAGCCTCGGTTTTGCCGAGTATATCAAGAGCCTTGGCGCGGATGCCGCAGAAAAGGGCGTTGTCATCTCGCACGATAACCGCCGCTACTCGCGCGAATTTGCGCTTGCGACCGCGGGTGTTTTTGCCGCCGCGGGTGTTAAGGCTTATATCTTTGATTCGCTTCATCCCACTCCCATGCTCTCCTTCTCCGTTCGCAAGATGCGTGCGGCAGGTGGAGTTATGATCACGGCTTCACACAATCCGCCCGAATATAACGGCTACAAGATATATGATTCCGAGGGCTGCCAGCTTTCTCTCGAAGAAAGCGAGAAGGTCATCGCTCTCGTCGGCGAGGTCAAGGATGAGCTCCGCGTTCCCTGCCTCACTCTCGAGGAAGCGGGAGACAGAATCGTTATGCTTGATTCCACGATCGATGACGAATACGCTATGCGCGTTGAAAATATTTCGATCTCGCGCGACCGCGAAAGTGCCGCAAAGCTGAAGGTCGTTTATTCGCCTCAGCACGGCACGGGCAACGTACCCGTACGCCGCGTGCTTGCAGATTGCGGTTACGAGGTGATCCCCGTCCTCTCACAGTGCGCCCCCGATCCCGATTTTTCGGGCACCGAGTCGCCCAATCCCGAGTCGCCGAAGGCTTACACCGAATCACTCAAGATCGCAAAGGAAGCGGGCGCGGACATCGTCATCACTACCGACCCCGACTGCGACCGTCTCGGCGTTGCCGCTCTGAACAAGGACGGCGAAATGGTGCTTATGACGGGAAACCAATCTGCCGCAGTTCTGCTTGAATATATCCTTTCACGCCGTACAGACGGCGGTTCTCTGCCCTCGGATGCATATATGGTAACGACTATAGTTACCTCCGATCTCGGCGACCGCATCTGCGAAAGATACGGCGTCAAGGTTGAAAAGACGCTGACGGGCTTCAAATTCATCGGCGAAAAGATCGCGCGCCACCGCGCCGAGGGCAATTACGGATTTGTTTTCGGCTATGAGGAAAGCTACGGCTGTCTGGTCTCGGATTTTGTCCGCGACAAGGACGGCGTTCAGGCGTCACTCATGCTCTGCGAGGCCGCGGCTTACTACAAGAATTACGGTCTGACTCTCATCGACGTTCTCGCCGCAATTCACGCGAAATACGGATACTTCCTTGATTCGCAGTCGAACTTCTACTTCCCCGGACTTGACGGCAAGGCAAAGATCGCCGCGCTCACAGCAGGTCTTCGCGCCGATGCTCCCGCTGAGGTTTGCGGTGTGAAGGTGGTTAAGGTTGAAGATTATCTTTCCGACGAGATGAAGGCAGCGGGATTCCCCGAGTCCGACGTTCTCCGCTTCATCTTCGAGGACGGCTGTTGGGTTGCCGTTCGTCCCAGCGGAACTGAGCCTAAATGTAAGTTCTACTATTGCGTTTGCGCCGCAGACAAGGCACTTGCCGAGGCAAAGCATGAGGCACTCAAGGCTGCCTTTGAACCTAAAATATAAATAAAAAACACCCCGTTGTCAACTTTTTGCATATTTTTGCAAAACTTCTTGACAGCGGGGTAAAAAAATGGTATCATTATATTAATTATATTTTAGAAAGGAATCTATACAATGAAAAAGATCCGCATCTTTGCCGGAATTATGGCACTTCTGATGCTCGCGCTCTGCTTCGCTTCCTGCGCCAACACTCCAGTTGACCCCGAAACGACCACCGCAGGCGAGAACGCATCCACCGAAGCGCCCGTAGCAGGCTCTACCGAACCCACAGAGACCACCTACCCCGTTGACGAAAACGGCTACGAACTCGACAGACTCCCCGAACTCAATTACAATAACGAGGAATTCGTTATTTTCACCTGGTCCAACCAGGTAATGTGGGAGTGGAACGAGGATGACACCACCAACGGTGAAAAAATCCACGACGCTATCTACGACCGTCAGGTAAGAACAGAGGAGCGTCTCGGCATCGACATCGTTCTCTCCAAGCAGAACGGTGACTGGAACAACCGTAACTCCTTCATCACCACTGTTGAAGCTAATGTTTCCGCAGGCGCTAAGGATGCTTTCGACCTCGTCGGTCAGTACACTCCCGCAGCTCCCATCGGCGCTATGAAGGGACTCTACCACGACATCTCCGAGATCGAATATCTCGATTGGGAACGCCCCTGGTGGCCCTCCGATATTCAGGAATCCTGCCACATCAACAACAACGTATACTTCACCACCGGTGATATTACCGGAACACTCGTCCGTAACATCCACTGTATTATCGCAAACCTCGATCTTGCTGAAAGCCATCAGCTTCCTAACCTTTACGAGCTCGTAAACAACAAGGAATGGACTATGGATAAGTTTGCAGAGGTTGCTCTCGGCACCATTCAGGGCATCAACCCCGACGGCTCCGCAGCTTACAGCGTAACCTTCCCCAACAACGTTGAGTACGACAGCCTTTTCTACGGCGCAGGCTTCCGCTTCGTTGAGCACGATGCTGACAACAAGCTTGTTATGTCCGATGAACTCACCGGCGACCGCCTCGAGGCTTGGTTCCAGACCTGCCGTAGCTTCCTCTTTGATAACTCGGACGTTGAGATCCTCGCTATCAACGGTACAAACGGCTTCACCTCCGGCAACGTTCTCTTCCACTGCGGCGGCGTTTCTGACGTTCAGAACTCCCTTCAGGACGTAAGCTTCGACTTTGCAGTTCTTCCCTTCCCGCTTTACGACAAGGATCAGGAAGAATACTACACCATTACAAGCTATTGGCTCAGCCTCTTCTCCATCCCCACCAATGCACCTGATCCCTCTATGTCCGCGGCTGTTCTTGAGTGTCTCTCCTCCTACGGCTACCGTTACCTGACTCCCGTTATGTATCAGGAAGCATTCCAGTACCGTTACCTCGATACTCTTGAGAACGCGCAGATGTTCGACCTTCTCCACGATACCCTCGTATTCGATCCCGGTCGTCTCTTCGCAGACCAGCTCAACTGCTTCGCGGCATTCCGTCAGGCAGCAACAGAAACCGGAAGCACCTCTTGGAGCAGCTACTATGCTACCAACGGTAAGCTTTGGTCCAGATCGCTCGATAAGATCATCCAAACTCTCGGCTAATTACATAAAAATAACACTCGCTTTGGCGGGTGTTATTTTTACTGCAAATTCAAAGAATAGCATAGCGCAAAACAAGTCAAACGCACCTTTTACGCCTTAAATTTTAACAAAAATAAACGCCATTGTCAATGTTTTGAAAAACATCTTGACAACGGGGTAAAAAAATGGTATTATTATGTTAACTATATTATGAAAGGAATCATAAACATGAAAAAGATTCGCATCACAGCCGCGTTTATGGCGCTTCTGATGTTCGTGCTCTGTTTTGCCTCCTGCGCAAACACTCCCGTTGAAACCGACGAGACCACCGCAGGCGCAGCCGCCGACACCGAAGCTCCCGTAGCCGGCTCTACCGAACCCGCAGAAACTACATACCCCGTTGACGAAAATGGCTACGAGCTCGACAGACTCCCCGAGCTTAACTATGGCGACAAGGAATTCATTCTCTTCACCTGGTCCAATCAGGTCCAGTGGGAATGGAACGAGGACGGCACCACTACCGGTGACAAGATCCACGACGCTATCTACAACCGTCAGGTCCGCACCGAGGAGCGTCTTGGCATCAAGTTCTCCATCTCCAAGCAGACCGGTGACTGGAGCAACAGAAACTCCTTCATCACCACCGTTGAGGCTAACGTTGCCGCAGGTAATCAGGACGCATTCGACCTTGTAGGTCAGTACACCCCTGCAGCTCCCATCGGCGCTATGAAGAACCTCTACCTCGACCTCAATGAGGTACAGTATCTTGATTACGAGCGCGCTTGGTGGCCTGAGGACATTCTCGAATCCTGCAGCATCAACGACAACCTCTACTTCATCACCGGCGATATCACCGGTACTCTCGTACGTAACATTCACTCGGTTCACTGCAACCTCGACCTTGCAGAAACCTACAACCTCCCCAACGTATATGAGCTCGTTGAGTCCGGCGAATGGACCTTCGACAAGTTCGCTGAGATCTCTCTCGGTGTTGTTACCGGACTTAACCCCGACGGTTCTCCCGGTTACAGCGTAACCTTCACCGATAACGTTCAGTTTGACAGCCTTTTCTACGGCGGTGGATTCCGTTTCGTTGAGAAGGATGCCGACGGCAAGCTCATTATGTCCCCCGAGCTTTCGGGCGAGCGTCTTGAGAACTGGTACCAGACTTGGAACCGTTTCCTCTATGATAACGCAGACGTAGAGCTTCTTGGCACCAATAAGGAAAACGGATTTGCTTCCGGTAACGTTCTCTTCAACTGCGGTACCGTTGCAGACGTTCAGAACTATCTCCAGGAAGTAGGCTTCGACTTTGCAATCCTCCCCTTCCCCAAGTACGATGATAACCAGGAAAACTACTGCACCACCACCAGCTATTGGGTAAGTATGTTCTCCATCCCCGCTAACGCTAACGATCCCGATATGTCCGCGGCAGTTCTTGAATGTCTCGGATCTTACGGTTACCGTTACCTCACCACAGTTATTTACGAGCAGGCGTTCCAGTACCGTTACCTCGATACTCTCGAAAATGCGAGAATGTTCGACCTTCTCCACAACACCCTCGTATTCGATCCCGGTAAGCTCTTCGCAGACCAGCTCAACTGCTTCTCCGCGTTCCGTAAGGCAGCGGGAACAGATACTCCCTCCTGGTCTACGTACTACAAGGCAAACAAGGTAGCTTGGGAAAGATCTCTCACAAAGATCATCAGCACTCTTGGCTAATTTCATAAAAATAACACTCGCTTCGGCGGGTGTTATTTTTACTATAAATCTATATTCATCATCAATCCAAAATAAACAAAACGCCGTTTTTTCAAAAAGGTATTGAAATTCCCGCAGATTTGTAGTATAATATTATACGGAAAATTTTTATAAAAAAGGAAGACTAAAATGAAAAACAAGTCTCAGAATCCCATTATCACAGTTATTGGCTGCGGTATGATGGGCTCCGCCATCACCTGGCCCGCAGCTTACAACGGCTGCAAGATCCGCTTCGTCGGCTCTCCCCTTGACGGCGAGATCATCGCGCACGCTCGCGCTACCGGTGAGCACCTCACCCTCAAGCGCCCCATTCCCGCAGGCACCGAGTTCTACACCGTTGACGAGATGGAAAAGGCTCTCGAGGGCGCTGATCTTTCTATCTGCGGCGTATCCAGCTTCGGTCTCGATTGGTACCTCGATTACGTAATCCCGCGCCTCCCCGACGGAGTTCCCGTTCTCTCGATCTCCAAGGGTATGATCCACCTCGGCGAGGGTAAGATGATCTCTTACCCCGAAAAGATGGAAGAGGTTGCTGCAGCTTGCGGTAAGAAGAACATTGATTTCTGCGCAGTTGGCGGTCCTTGCACCTCCTATGAGCTTGCAGACCTCGACCCCTCTTGCGTAACCTTCTGCGGTCGCAAGATCGAGCTTCTCCGCGAGATCCGCGATCTCTTCGAGGCTCCCTACTACCACGTAAGCCTTTCCACCGACGTTCGCGGTGTTGAGTGCGCTGTTGCTCTCAAGAACGCTTACGCTCTCGGCGTATCTCTCGCTATCGGTATGTCCTACAAGCGCGAGGGACGTGAGTTCGAGCATTACAACTCTCAGGCAGCTCTCTTCGGTCAGGCAGTTCGCGAGATGAGAATCCTTCTCAACCTCTGCGGCGGTCACCCCGACAACATCGAGCTTGGCGCAGGCGACCTCTACGTTACCGTATTCGGCGGCAGAACCCGTAAGATCGGTACTCTCCTTGGAACCGGCATGAGCTTCAAGGATGCTATGGACGCTCTCAAGGGTGTTACCCTCGAGTCCATCGCTATCGCAGGCAGAACCGTTGAGGCGGCTAAGACTCTCGAGTCTATGGGCGTTATCAAGGCTGACGATCTTCCCCTTCTCTACCACATCGGCAGACTTCTCGACAACGAGACCGGCATCGACGTTCCGTGGAAGAAGTTCGAAAAGGAAGTATATTAATTTATACATAATAAAACCCCGAGGTCATCTGACCTCGGGGTTGATTTTTATTTTAATTAACCAACGTAAATGGGGAACTTTGCGCAAAGCTCTGCAACGCCTTCGGCGATGGAAGCCTTCTTGCCCTCAAAGTCATATACGGTATCTGCGATGAAGCCTGCGATCTTGTCCATCTCCTCAAGACCGAAGCCGCGGGTGGTAACTGCGGGAGTACCTACGCGGAGACCCGAGGTGTAAGCGGGCTTCTGGGGGTCGTTGGGGATTGCATTCTTATTAGCGGTAATGTGAACCTTATCGAGGTTGACCTCAAGCTCACGGCCGGTCATGCCGGTGTCGCGGAGATCGAGAAGCATAAGGTGGTTCTCTGTACCGCCCGAAACGAGCTTGATTCCGCGCTCGTTAAGACCCTTTGCAAGGCGTGCTGCATTAGCAACAACCTGCTTCTGATAGTCAACGAACTCGGGGCGAAGTGCTTCGCCGAGAGCTACTGCCTTTGCGGCGATGATGTGCATAAGGGGACCTCCCTGGGTGCCGGGGAAGATCGCCTTGTCGATAGCAGTTGCAAACTGCTCACGGCAGAGGATGAGACCGCCGCGAGGACCGCGGAGAGTCTTATGAGTAGTGGTGGTTACGATGTCTGCGTAAGGAACGGGCGAGGGGTGAACGCCTGCGGCAACAAGACCTGCGATGTGTGCCATATCTACCATAAGGTATGCGCCAACCTCGTCTGCGATCTCGCGGAACTTTGCAAAGTCAATGATTCTGGGATATGCGCTCGCACCTGCAAGGATCATCTTGGGGCGGCACTCGAGAGCCATACGGCGTACCTCGTCGTAATCTATAAGGCCTGTTTCCGCATCAACGCCGTACTGGTAAATAGTAAAATACTTACCCGAAATGTTGATGGGCAGACCGTGGGAGATATGTCCTCCGTGAGCGAGGTTCATAGAAAGAACCTTGTCACCGGGCTGAAGAAGCGCAAAGAAAGCAGCGAGGTTTGCGTTCGCGCCGGAATGAGGCTGTACGTTTGCATGATCAGCGCCCCAAAGCTTGCAAGCACGGGTGCGAGCGATCTCCTCGACCTCGTCAACGAATTCACATCCGCCGTAATAACGCTTGCCGGGATAACCCTCAGCATACTTGTTGGTAAGAACGCCTCCTGCAGCAAGAAGAACCGCTTCGGAAACGATGTTCTCGGACGCGATAAGCTCGATGTTACCGCACTGACGCGCAAACTCTCTGCCGCACGCCGCGCCAACTTCAGCGTCAAAATCCTTTACTCTTTCAAAAAACATATCATTGTCCTCCAAATAAAATATGATTTATTTTATCACATTTTGCAAGTTTTGTCAATAGGAAATTGCAAAAAATACACGCTTGCCTCAAAGAATTGAAGCAAGCGTGTAAATTATTAAAATATTAGTCGGTGTAACCCTTCATAATATCCTTGATCTTGTTGTTGATAACTCTTTCACTTCTCTTAAGAGCGGAGAGGAATCCTGCGGGGTTACCGCCGAGACAAGTATCGCTGAATACCTTAGCGGGGAGCTTTTCGGTTGCGTAGTAGTAAAGCTGTCCAACGTCGAAGGAAACGTTTTCCTTGAGGATATCGAACATACCTGCAACCTGAGCGTCATCGGTATATCTAACCTTCATTGCAACTTCGAATACAACGGGAGTTACAGAGCGGTAGTTCTGAGACGCCATAGCCTCAAGAGTGGTAGCGGTTGCTTCCATTTCCTTGGACTGTGCATTGATAGCGTACATAGTGTAGGGGTTACCGAGGTTGGTCTTGTATTCTTGCTGAGTCTTGTCGAACTTAGGTACGGGAACTACGCCAACGGTAAATTCAAATCCTACGCCACCATCAGTATCGGTACCGGGAATGTTGAATACACGGTCCATGTGGAAGATGGACTGCTGAGTACGGAAGGTGGTTCTGTCATCGTTACAAAGAATACCGGTTACCTTGATAGCGTTACCAATAGCCTCGCAGATGTCTGCGCAACGCTGGCTGTTCCACTTTTCGGAAATACGAAGGCTGCCGTCCTCTGCCTTTTCGAAGGAGGTGATACCTGCACCGATCATGAATGCGGTAATGTCGGTGGAGTAGATGGTGGAGCCGTAGAAGTCGGTAACGTCCTTAGCGCCGTTGTTATCATTGTCTACGTAGATATCCTGAACGAGGCCGAGGAATGTTTCGAGAGTCCAGTTGTCCTCGTCTACCATATCCATAGGAGTCTTGCCGCCGGTCTTGTCAAGGAGGTGAGCCTCATAGAGGTCCTTGTTATACATAAATGCTACCATGTACCAAAGCATACTGGTTGCGATATCACCGGTACAGAAGTAAAGTCTGTCGTTGATGGTGCACTCGGTGGTAAGAGCCTCGGGCCACCAGGGCTTTTCTACGTTGAAAGCTTCCTGCTGGAGGAGGTTTGCTGCCATACCTCTGAGGGTAAGAAGAGGAATGGTACGGCTGTAGCCTGCGTAGATATCATACTCGTTATCTGCAGCCCAGTCGTTTTCAGCCTGAGTAAGCCAAGTAGAGTAATCGCCGGAGTCACCGGGAGCCTCAACCCATTCAAACTCAACGCCGAGTCTTTCGGTAACAGCGATGTTACGGTGATAGATAGCGTCGTCGATAAGGTCGCCGGTCTCATCGGAGTAGAACTCCATCATACGCCAGTCGTCCCAAATGAAGAAGGTAATGGTTTCGCCGAAGTTGTAGGTTTCATCGAGGTCATCGAGCTCGTAAAGAGTTACTTCAGCAGTAGCTTCATCCGAATCGGTGGGAGCCTGAGTCTGCGCTGAAGAGGGAGCGGTAGTGTCTTCGCCGACGGTGTTCGCACATGCAGCAAAGAGAGAAAGCATGGTTGTGAACACAAGAAGCAGTGTGATCAATTTGATGTACTTTTTCATAGTAGCCTCCGTTTTAATTGGTAATATCATTGCAACGCAAGGCGAGATCTTACCGCGAACCCGCTCCGCATTTTCAATCATATTTAATGCAACAATTATATCACAATTATTAATATTTGTCAACCGATTTGCACAAAAATCGGCATTTTTAATAGATATTTTGTACCAATTTGTTCATTTTGCCAAAAAAGCAGACGCACCCAAGAGATGCGTCTGCAAAGTGATTTGATTACTTGTTGAAGAAATCCATAATAGTGCCGATACCCTTGTCAATAACTCTCTCGTTCTTCTTGATGTTGGAAAGAAGACCTGCGGGGTTGCCCGACTTTGCGGTGGTTCTGAAGAGGTTAGCAGTACCGTTCTGGAAGGTGGAAGCGTAGAGACGTCCGATATCGAAGGAGATACCCTCGCGGAGGAGATCGTACATACCCGAGGTCTGAGGATCGTCGGTATATCTTACCTTCATTGCTACCTCAAATACTGCGGGAGTAACGGTGCGGTGGTTAGCGGAGCCGATTGCCTCAATAGTGGTAACGGCAGCCTCGATCGCCTTGGACTGGGAGTTTACGGCATACATAGTGAAGGGATGTCCTACGTTAGTGAGGAAGGAAGCCTGATCGGTGTCGAACTTAGGCTGAGGAACAAGACCGTAGGAGAACTCGATCTTGCCGGTCTCTGAGGTATCCTTACCTGCAACGATGAAGAGACGGTCGGTGATGAAGAGAGCGCGCTCCTCGTAGAAGATGTTACGGATAGAGGTGCTATTGTTATAGATAATGCCATCGGATTCGAGGAGGGAGCCTACAAGCTCACAAGCATCCGCACATCTCTGGCTGTTCCAACCGTCGGAGATCTTAAGACCCTTCTCATCATCTCTTTCGATAGAGATGATGCCTGCGCCGGTCTGGAAAGCGTCGATGTTGGTCTCATAGAGAACGTAGCCGAAAAAGTCAGCGTCATCCTTCTTGGAGTTTCCGTCGTCGGTGTAGATATCCTGAACCATAGAGAAGAACTTCTCCATAGTCCACTCGTTGCTCTCTACCATATCCATAGGAGACTTCTCATCCGCGAAGTAGGTCTTGTAGAGCTCCTTGTTATAGAAGGTACCGATCATCATCCAGAGAAGGTTGGTGGAGATATCGCCGGAGCAGAAATAGAGCTTATCGTTGATGGTACACTCGGTGGTAAGAGCTGCGGGCCACCAGGGTTTTTCAACGCTGAAGGCCTCGTAATCGAGAAGGTTTACGGTCATACCCTTAAGAGTCATAAGGGGAGCGGAACGGCTGTAGCCTGCGTAGATATCATAGGAGTTATCTGCCTGCCAATCGTTTTCTGCCTTCTTGATCCAGTTTTCGTAGGTGCTGGAGGAGCCCTTTTCCTCAACGTACTCAAACTCGATACCGAGTCTGTCCTCAACTGCGATGTTACGGTTGAAGATAGCGTCGTCGATAACGTCACCGGTCTCTTCTGCGTAGAACTCCATCATAGTGTAGTCCGCCCACATATAGATAGTGATGGTTTCGTTAAAATCGTAGCTTTCCTTAAGATCGTCGGGAGCGTAGAGGGTCTCTTCCGCGGTGGTTTCAGCAACGGGAGCCTGAGTTTCTGCTGCACCCGCTTCGGTCGTGGTTTCGGTCGTACCGGTTTCGGCACAAGCGGCAACCATACCCGAAAGGGTGAGAAGCGCCATAATAAGGGCGATGATTCTGATATAATTCTTCATATTCTTCACCTAAATAAGTATCTTACTTTCTTTTCTTGAAAACGACCGCACAGCCGAGAATTGCTACGATAGCAACGCCGCCTGCAATAGCGGAGCCGCATCCGCCCTCGGACTTGGGAGCCTCGGTCTCGGGTGCATTGGTAGCCTCGGGAGCCTTAGTGGTCTCAGCGGGAGCATCGGTAACCTCAGGAGCCTCGGTGGTCTCGGGCGCCTGGGTGGTCTCGGGTGCCTTTGTGGTCTCGGGTGCCGCGGTGGTCTCCTCTGCGGTGGTTTCATCTGCGTTTTCTACGTAGTAGTCGATGTAAGAGGGAGCGTTTGCGATAGCGGCGTCAACATCGATTGTGGGATGGCCCGCAACAACGTCAGCAACCCAAACAGCGGTAGAGTTACCCTTATTGAGCTTTTCAGCGGTGAGATCGGAGGGAGCCTTGATCTCCATGAAGGGCCATTCTGCATAGTATGCATCTGCGCCGAAGGAAGGAAGTCCGCTCTCGGGAACGTAATATACGTCGTTGAAGTAGATGGAGTCAGCCACAAGACCGATAAGAACACCGTTATTGGTAGAGCAGGTGTTGCTGATGGTAACGTCGGAAACGAAGTTATTGAAGATGTTGTACTCGGTGTTGGGGTCACCGTAAGAAACCGCAACGTGTGCAGCCTTACCGATGAGACCGCCGAGAGAGGTCTTTTCGGGATGGCAACCCTCGTGAGCGGTAAGCTTTATGCCGGTAGCGTAGCAGTTGGTTACGTCCGAGCTCTGGGAATCCGCGCCGAGAACGCCTATAATACCACCCGCGGGAGCGAAGGAGGTGCCGTAGATATCAGCAGTGATATTCTTTGCGAAGCATCCGGAAATAACGGTTGCACCTGCGCCGCCGACGATACCGCCGACGAAGTGGTTACCGTCGGTAGCATATAAATCATCTGCGGTGATAAAGCCGAGAGTGACATTGGTCGCGGAGCAGCCGATGATCTTGAGCTGACCCTTGGCGCAGCTCTTCTGGCTGGTACGTCCTACAACGCCGCCGACCTGGACGCCTCTGATGTTAATATTGGTTGCGTGGCAGTTAACGATCGAAGAAGATCCGCCATCTGCAGTACAGTTAAGAACGCCCGCAATAGCGCCTCCGTACTTAGCACTTACGATAGTTGCGCCATCAACGTTGAGGTTCTTTACAGAACCGTCGAAGATGCGTCCGAAAACACCGCCGTAAAGCGCGTTTTTATCGTCGATGGTCTTTACGTTGAGGTTGGAGATGGTATGTCCGTCGCCGTCAAAGTGACCGGAGAAGTAATTTGCCTTGATCTGACCGATAGGAGCCCAGAGCTTGTTGCCAAGGTCGAGGTCTACGGTGAGCTTGAAGTAGACGCCTTCGAATTTGGTGACAGCGTCATTGACCTGCTTTGCTACGAAAGCGAGATCGTTTTCACTGGAAATGAGATAGGGATCGTACTCAGTACCCGAGCCGACGAGAGCGGCGGAAACGGAGGATCCGTCCCAAGCGGCGGAAGCCGTGGGGATCATAATGACCGTCATTGCTGCAAGCATTGCAAGAGCAAGAAGGCCTGAGATAAATTTCTTCATTTGAAATACCTTGCCTTTCATTTGTTAAAATGTTATATTTTCAGCCGTGTGAGCGCGCGGCAAAAAAACGATAAGATTAAAGATTTACGAGATATTCGGCTACCTTATAGGAATACTCGACAGCGGGCACCTTGAGCTCGTCGGGCAATCTCTTGGTGGTCGAGAGCTCGTAGATAAATCCGCCCTTGTAGTCGATATCCTTGAGCGTCTGCATGACCTTTGCCCACGGAACCGTTCCCATATAAGGCAACTGGTGGAGGTCAACGGTACCGACGTTATCGTCGATATGGGTACAGACGAGATCCTTCCCTACTCTGCGCAGTGGTGCGATACCGTCGTTATAGATTCGGTTGGCGTGGCCGGTATCCCAGCAAACGCCGACCTTGCGGTCGCCAAAGGCATTAAGTATCATTTTCAGCTCGTCGGGAGTCACACCGAAGCGGCGTCTGCCGTCAACGTCGCACATATTCTCGAATGCAAAGCCGAGGCCTCTGTGCGCGTACTTTTCGTATAAGGGGCCGTAAACATCAAGATTGTACTTTGTATTGAATTCGAGGTTATATTCGCCCTCGATAGCCTCCTCAAGCGGATGCATTACCGCCCACGGAATTCCGAGACGGGACGCGACGTCAAGCGAGCGGTCGAGCATTTTAAGGAAAAATTCGTTCTTTTCGCATCCGTCCTCCTCCGCAGACTTGCGACGACAGAGAGGCTTTGCGTATACGGGATGGCACTGAACAAAGGTTATGCCGAGCTTTGCCGCCTCGTTGCCGATATTATCGGTGAAGCGCTCCCAATTTTCGTCCTCACAGAGCTCAAACTTGTTTCTCTGCATCGGGCACATATTGAGATCCATAATCTCAAAGCCGATCTCGCGCAGACGGCGCATGGATTCAACTACGTTTTCTTCTCCGGGCTTATAGGTATAAAACAGATTGGTCATCGTTCCCGGTCTTAATACTGACATATTTCACCTCCGATATAACGGTAAACCGATCGTTTAGGATATCATTTACCTAAATCATACACTATAAATTATACAACACGCGGTATAATTTGTCAACCTGTTTGAGCAAAATTCAATAAATTCAACAAGTATTTTTCAACCTTCGGTTTAAACATATCGGAACCTAAATAAACCAAACCTATTAAATTTAATTAAATTGGCAGACACAACTTGCATTTTTCGATTTTATGTGATATAATATCCTACAAAGATATTTTACTGTCGAGGCAAAATTATGGAAGCAATAAAAAGGCTCGGATTCGGAAAAAAGAAAGCTATGGATATGACCCAAGGCAGCATAGCGAAGAACATAATCGTCTTTGCCCTGCCTCTGCTCGTCGGCAATCTTTTTCAGCAATTATATAACCTTGTTGACACTTGGGTAATCGGACAAACGGGCAACACGGCTGCCTTTGCCGCGGTTGGAAGCGTTGGTCAGGTCATTAATATTCTGATCGGCTTTTTCCTCGGATTTTCGAGCGGCGCGGGTGTAATAATCTCACAGTATTTCGGCGCAAAGGACGATGAAAAGGCAAACAAGACCGTTCACACCGCAATGGCTATGACGCTCGTTATGGCTGTTATTTTCACCGTCGTCGGTATCCTTATGACTCCGTTTACGCTTGATCTTATCCTGCGGACCGATGGCGCCGGTGAGGCAAATCCCGTATTCAAGGAGGCAAAAACCTACCTTACTATTTATTTTGCGGGTGTTACCTCGCTTATGATATACAATATGGGCGCGGGATTTCTCCGCGCGATCGGCGACTCGCAGAGGCCCTTCTACTTCCTTATCGCCGCGGCTGTCACTAACACAGTTCTTGACCTTGTGTTCGTATTCTGGCTCGATATGGGCGTTGCGGGAGTTGCCCTTGCAACGGTAATCGCACAAACGCTTTCGGCGGTACTGACACTGATCTCGCTGTTCAAAACAGACACCTGCGTTAAGCTTTACGTTAAAAAAATCAGATTTGAAGCGTTTTATCTAAAAAAGATCGCCAAGGTCGGCTTCCCCGCTGCAATCCAGATGGCGATCACATCCTTCTCCAACGTTTTCGTTCAGTATTACATAGCCGGCGCAATGATCCCCGGCGGACTTACCTCGGGCGAGGATATGCAAACGGTCGTTCTCGCGGCTTGGACGGCATATTCGAAGATAGACCAATTCATCTTCCTGCCCATTCAGTCGATCGGTCTCGCGGTCACCACCTTCGTCGGTCAGAACCTCGGCGTCAACGACACGAAGCGGGCAAAGAAGGGCACGTATCTCGCTCTCGGAATGGCGTTCATTTCCGCAGTTGCGATCATTATCCCCATTATGATCTGGGCTCCCTTCTGGACTTCGATATTCAACTCCAATCCCGACGTTGTCAAGAACTCCGCGATCCTTCTGCGCTATATCTCGCCATTCTACGTTTTCTGTTGTGTAAATCAGGTCGTATCGGCGGCGCTCAGAGGCTCGGGTAACACGACGGCACCGATGGTCATAATGCTCTCCTGTTTCGTCGGCTTCAGACAGCTTATGCTCTTCCTTATTTCAACCTACATCTCAGGAAATCTTGTTCCCATCGGTATGGCGTACCCTCTCGGCTGGTTCGCCTGCGCGACCACCCTGCTCATTTATTTCAGCAGATTCAATATGTCAAAGTCGAGGATAGTAAAATAAAAATAAAACGACCGGTCATCCGCAAGGAAAACCGGTCGTTTTCTTAATTATTTAGCTAACTTCGCATATACCTTCCATCCGTCCTGCTCGCTGAAGCATGCAAAGATGCCCGTGGATGCATTCGAGATTGAGGTAAAGCGGAAAGGAATGACGATGGTGCCTGTGGTGTCAACAACACCTTTCACACCGTCCTCATAGCCGACTACCGCAAGTCCCTCGATAAAGGGCGCGGCGTAGGTGTAGATGGGCTGAAGCACCCAATAACCGTCGCGGTGATAGTATCCGTATCTTCCGTCACGTTCGACGAGGAAGACGCTGTCGGAATAGGAAACGATAGTATATCCCTCGGGAACGACCGAAACCTTTTTGCCGCTCGTGTCAACGATCACCTCGTAATCGTCCTCGTAGATATCTGGCTTGTGGGGACGGATCTCAACGATACGCATACGGATAAGTCCGTCGTTGAAGTAATAATGACCGAGCATATATTCATCGCGCTCAAAGGGCTCGGTGTAGTACTGAAGACGGTAATACGAGCCGCCCGCACTGCTTGCCTTATATTCATTATAAAGATATACCGCAGAATTTCCGCTCGTATTGATAATCTTAACGATGCCCTTATCGTCAACGGTATAAGCGCGGTTCTCGCTGAAATTGAACGCCTTGGCGTACTTGAAATCGGTATTCCAGCTGATGGTGTGAGTAATATACTGATTCTTGGAATACTTGTTGGTAGTCACCTTGGTCAGATCAACCTTCGGCTCGGATGCGCGGTAGGTAAAGCGGAATGCCTCATAACTGAGATCAATGGTGATCCTGTCAGGAACGCCGTCATTATCCTTGTCATCGTTGCTGACGATAAGACTTCTCGGCTGAGGCGCCTCGGCGGTCGTTTCTTCGGTGATAACGTGAGTGTTTTCTTCGGGAGCTTCGGTAGTTTCGGGATCTGCCGTAGTTTCGGGTTCAACCGTAGCTTCGGGTTCAACCGTAACCTCAGGTTCAACCGTAGTTTCGGGCTCGACCGTGGTTTCGGGAGTCTCCACTATCTCGGGAGATACCGTTGTTTCGGGATTTTCCGCAGTTTCAGGCGCTTCGGTCGTTTCGGGCGCCTCGGTTGTTTCGGGAGTTTCGGTGATCACGGGAACTTCGGTAGTTATACCGTTTATAGCAATTCCCTTAATAACCTCGGAGAGCTTTTCGGCGAAAAGTCTGTTGTAATATTTTCCGGGTTGAAATTCTTGTGCTATCTGATTTGCGAATTTCGGATAAGTCAGCCAGATCTGCTCCGCAAGACGGGCGTCGACGCCGTATCTCGTATAATAGCTCGTAGTGTCGTGCATAACGAAGGTTTCGGTTATCGTCTGAACGGTGCTGTAAATTTTATACTTGTTGTCACTCTTTCCGAAATCGGGATTGTAATCGAAATAAAGTCCGCGGCTGTCGACATCGGGATTAAAATCCGAAAGCTCAAAGCGACCTGTTTCGGTATTCAGATAATAGTATACGTTCTTATAGACAAAAACGGGTCTGTCCTTGCTGTCGCGGGTATAGGCGGGAATGATCTCCGAGCCGGGGTAAATTCCTATGAAATTGCCCTTCGAGTCATATATGCTGACACGTACCTCGTCGGTATAAAGCTTGTCGCTGATACCTGAAATGACGTTTCCCACGCCAGAATCAATAAGTATGTAACCCATATAAACCTCAAGAGAAGGTCTCACTTCGCTCTTGTTGACGTAGTCTCCTATCTCGCGGTGACCCTCGCCGTAGTCGAGCTCCATCAAAACTCTGACCGTTTTATAGCTGCCTTGCGTGTACTCCTTCAAGCCGTCGGCGTTGAGGATGACCTCGGCAAATTTCATCGAGGGATCGTAATTCGCCCAACTGATCTTATATCCATCCGCAAGATAATCGGCAAGGGTAGCCGAGCTTCCGGGGAAGGTGGGCTGATCGGAAGGAGCGGTCGTTTCGGGCGCGGTCGTATCAACCGAGGGACGTTCGGTCGTGTCGGGTGCGAGAGTACCGGTTGAAGGAGGATTAGTGGTCGGTTCGGTTGTCGGTAAGGTTGCGGGATCGGTGACGGGATAGGTCGTCGATTCATCCGTAACTCCGGGGAAATCCGAAATATCCGTGCCGGGCGCAAGCGTTCCGAGGAAGTCCTGAGTCAAAGCGTCGTTGTAACCGTTGTTCGGTCGCTCTATGAAGGAAAAATCATAGTATCCGAGCGAATAGGTGATTGATGCGAAGGCGGTAACGGCAAGCAGTAAAAACGCGACCGTCCTCTTCGCTATATCGTTGAATAAACGCATATTTTTCTCCAATTATATAAAAATATCACTTGTGATATTTAGTGCCTTTGATTATGTTAAACGCGCGGTAGACCTGCTCGAGAAGCATCACGCGGAAAAGCTGATGCGGAAATGTCATTTTTGAGAGCGAGAGCTTGTAATTCGCCATATTCTTTATTCTGTCGGCAAGTCCGTGTGAGCTTCCGATGATGAAGCAGACGGTCGACGCGCTCTGCGACACGTTTTCGATATGCGCCGCAAAGTCCTCGGAGGACATTTGTTTACCCTCAACTGCAAGAGCAACGACATGCGATCTTGGCGGAATGGCGGCGCATATTCTCTGCGCCTCGTCCTCAAGCGCCGCGTCGATGTGGCTCTGCGAGGGATTGTCGGGAAGGCGCGCCTCCTTAAGCTCGCAAAGCTCGACCTTTGCGAATGCACCGAGGCGTTTTACGTATTCCGCGATAGCATCTCGGAGATACCCCTCCTTAATATTACCGAGGACTATAAATTTGATATTGATCACTTTTGTTTCCTCTTAAAGTTCGAAGATAACGGGGATTGCGGGCTCGGCAACGGCAAGCTCGATATCGGACAGAACGTCGGAAAGTGCGGCAACCGACGCGCGGTGCGCGAGCTCGGGGGTGTTGTTGATCTCGGAAAGATGCGCGAGCATCAGCTTCCGAGTGCCGTGATCGGCAAGATAACGCGCGAATTCGGCACCGCTTTCATTTGAAAGGTGACCGTAGCGCGAAAGTATACGCTGTTTGAGATCGGGCGGATACGGGCCGTTCATCAGCATATCAACGTCGTGATTCGATTCAATAACCGCGGCAACGCAGCCCGAAAGTCCGTCGCGGACGTAATCGGTCACGCGGCCGAGGTCGGTTGCAACGCCGACGCTCACTCCGCCCGCCTCAAATCTGTATCCGACAGAGCCCGCGGAATCGTGGTCGGTCGGAAAGCTTCTGACGGTGATATCACCGATCTGTTCTTCGAATATGAGCGTATGCGGACAGAGCAGTTCTCTGTCGCACTTGGTGCAGACGGCGGAGCAGACCGCGCGGCTTGCGTGGATCGGTATCTTATAATGCGAGCTCCAGACCTTGAGCGCCGAGGTGTGGTCGCTGTGCGAATGAGTTAGAAAGATCGCACTGATATCCTCGGGCGCAAGGCCGACAGAGTCAAGTGCGCCCTTTATGTACTTCGTTGAGCGACCTGCGTCAACGAGGATCGCCGTGTCGCGGTACTTCACGAGGGTACAGTTACCCTTCGAGCCCGAGCAAAGAGTTCCTATTTTGATCTCGCTCATTATCCTGCAAGTCCGTCAAGCACGAAGAGACGGAAAAGGTCAACTAGCAGGGTTATAATTACGGGGAAAATGACCATAAGCATCGGTCTCGAACGCTTTTCGCGGTCGGCAACGTCGGCAAGGTATTCTTCCTTTTCCTTATGCGTCATCGTATCGGGGAGCATTTCGTAGGTAACGCCGCTTCCCGTGAAAGCGCGGTTGACGATAAAGTAAGCCACTATCATTACAGATGCAACAGCAACGTACGCGATGACGGCAACCTTCCAGAGCGAGGTGCTTGCAAGGAAGAAGTAGAAGCCCATTGCGCATACGGTCGACATAACGAGCATAAGTGCGCGGCGCCAATTGAATGCGGATGCCGCTTCCTTTACCGACTGCGGCTTATTTGGCGAATTCTGTCTTTTCACGGCAGATATTCCTTTCAATGTTAAAATTAATTCAATTAAAATACTCTTACAGCTCCCGAGGGTCTGACGTGGAGCAGATAGCAAGAGCCCTTGCCGAAAACACTCTCAAGGAGAGTGACGAAGCCCTCTGCGTCCTTTGCGGGAACGTAAGCCTGAACGGTGCCCGCGAATCCGCCGCCGTGTACTCGCCAAGCAGTGGGAACGTCAAGCTTCGAGAGGTAGCTCTCGCAGAGATTGAGTGCGAGCGAAATGCCCTGTTCGGATACGTTAGCGGTGGTGTAAACATTCTGGAGATAGCAGAAGGAGGATCTTCCCGAGGAAAGAACGCCCTCGAAATATTTAGCAAGATCGCCCGACTTGAGCGCGGACTTTTGCTCTGCAACGCGGTCGTTCTCTGCGAAGAAATGGAGTGCACGAAGGATCGCGCGGTCGCCTACCTTCTCGCGGAGTGCGGCGATGTTCTTCATCAGCTCTTCTCTGCTCGACTCGCGAAGCACCGAAACGCCGAGCTCTGCGGCAACAGCCTTCATCTCTGCGGGTACAGCGGCGTAGTCGGGGGTGAGGTCTGCATGATTTCCGCCCGTGTTGACGATGCAGAGGCAGTAGCCCGCGCCGGTGAGGTCGAAATCTACCTTTTCAACGATGGGAGCGGAGGTGTCGGCAAAGTCGATAGAAACGATACCGCCCGCCGCGCAAGCGACCTGATCCATAAGTCCGCAGGGCTTGCCGAAGAACTTGTTCTCGGAATACTGCGAGATCTGCGCGAGAGTTACGAAATCAACGCCGCCATCATTGTAGAAATGCGAAAGCATAAGTCCTACCATATTCTCAAAAGCGGCGGACGAGGAAAGTCCCGAGCCCTTGAGAACGCTCGAGGTGGTGCAAGCATCATAGCCGCCGACAGCAAATCCGCGCGCGCGGAAACCGTCTGCAACACCTGCGATAAGCGCGTCCGACTTGCCGAAGCGAGCCTCGTTGGGAGTGCAGAAAGCATTGATATCGACAACGTCCTCGGGGAAGCCTTCGCTCTTGATGCGGATGGTGGAGTTCTCATTCTTTGCGGCAACCGCGATGATGTCGAGGTCGATGCTGCCCGCGATAACGCAGCCGTGGTTGTGGTCGGTGTGGTTGCCCGAAAGCTCGCTTCTGCCGGGGGTCGAGAAGAGCGCGATGTCGCGGTCAGCGCCGTAGCGCGATGCGAATTCGTCGATCAGCGCGGCATATCTCGCTCTCTGTGCGGCGAGAACCGTCTCATCCGAGCCGTAAAGCTTCGCGAAACGCACGTCAAGCGCGCCCGAAAGTATATTTTCTTTTAAAGTCTGTGCATTCATAGTGTTTTTCTCCTTTTTGATAAAGTTAGAAAATTTCAATTTATTATATCATTCAAGTGTTTTATTTGAATAAATATTTTGTGTATCAATAATTAATAATTATTAACAGAAAATATTACATAAGAATTGTTTCACTTGACAATATGTGACAAATAATGTATAATTAAGACATAAAACGCAAGGAGCGAACGGTATGGCAGTTTTTAAATACGTAACCCGTGGCGAGCAGACTGTGCAGGGCAAGCAGAAGATATATTTTTGCGCTCATCCCGACGATCACGGAAAACATTTTAAAAAAATCTCAGACGAGATTCTGAATACTCTTGAAAAAAAGAACAACCGTGGCTGCGCCTTTTTCTGTCTCGAAGACGCAAATGTGGAGCGAGATGAGGAATTTATACTCAATCTCAAAGAGATGAACCTTCTGGTAATGCCCGTAACAACAAAATTGTTAACGACTGAAAATCCTGCGCTTGATATCGAATTCAAATTTGCGATAGAAAATCATATCCCAATACTGCCATATATGACAGAAAGGCAGATCGATGAATTATTTAGCGCCAAATGCGGGAATTTGCGTTTTTTCGGTAAGGACTCACACCACGATATCGTTATCACTTACGAAGAAGCACTTACCCGTTTTCTGACCTCGATTCTCATCGGCGACGAGCTTGCAGAAAAGATCAAAACTACGCTTGACGCTCACGGCAGAGAATTTGCGGAAACATATAATAATCCCGAAGATAATTATCATATCGGTCTCGCATTCCTCGGGGGCATAGGTGTACCCAAAGATGCAGAACGTGCGCTTTCGCTTATAACCGATGCCGCAGAAAAGGGACTCACCGATGCCATGGAAAAGCTCGTGTCGGTCTACCGCAACGGAGACGGAGCAGAAAGAGACGGCAAAAAGGCGATCAGGTGGCAGAAAAAGCTCGTTGATTCCCGCAAAAAGATTTATGAAGAAAATCAGGATGAGTCATCCGCGCTCGATCTTTTATGGGATATGCTGAATCTCGGAGATTGTCTTTTTGAATCGAAGCAAACGGACTATGCGGAAGAAGTGTATAAGGAAATGATTTCCGTGAGCGAAGTTATACACAATACATTCAATACCGTGCGGACATACCGATGCGTTTCGGCAGCTTACTGCAGACTTGGTGACATCAGACGGTCGCTCGAGGACGTAAACGGTGCCGAAATTTATTATCTCAAAGCGTCGGAAATATCGGAAAAGCTCGCACGAAAAAGCAACACAATTGAGTCCTTACGTGCCCTCGGTGATATCTATAACGTACTCACAACTATGCGTTATTCACACGAAGATTATGACGCCGCTAAAACGCACTGTCTGAAACATATGGATATAGCCGAATCTATCGAAAGTCAAACCGGCAGCGTTGAGGACAGAAGTGATCTTTCAATAATTTTCTGCAATTTAGGCTCGATCAGCCGAAACCGCGGCGATCTTGAGGAAGCAAACAGGTACTTTCTCAAGGCTTTGGAGATTTCTGAATCCATATCTAATGCAACCGATATGGATAGGATCAGACGCAACCGCTCCATAGTTTATAAAGCTGTCGGTGATATCCGTGCAAAACTCGGTGATCTCAATAATGCAGAAAAATATTATCTTAAAGTTTTGGAAATAAGAAAGGATATCGAACGAAAAAGCTCAACTATTGAGTCTAAACGGGATATGGCGATAAGCTACAGAAGCCTCGGAAATATCCGCGAAAGCTTCGGCGACCGCGACGGCGCGGGAAAGTATTATCTCCAAGCATTGGAGTTAAGAGAAGCTATCGCAAAAGAAAAGGGGACGGCAGAGGCAAGACGCGAACTTGCGGCAATCTACAAAAATCTCGGCGATACCTACTTGTCCTTCGGCGACCTTGAAAGCTCTGATAAGTATTATTTCAAAGCTTTAGAGTTAAGAGAAGCTATCGCAAAAAAGGCAGGCACGTTCAAGGAAAAACGCAATTGTTTGGCAATTTACAACGCTCTCGGCAACACCTACTATTCACGCGGCGATCTTGACTCCGCAAAAGAATATTACCTCAAATCTTTGGAGATACAAGAACTCGCTGCAGGCGAAACCGGAGCAATCGAAGACCGAAACAATCTCGCACTGTCATATTATAAGATGTCCCACTTTTATCGTGATGATAAAATCGAATATATAAAAAAGTCTCTTGCGATTATGAGTCAAATTGCCGAAGAGAACCGCAAAGACCGAGGATTCACAAAAACCAAGCATCTTATCAAGAGAAAGCTCATTATGGCTCAAACAGCGTTATTTTTCGCAAAGATTTTTGGGATTCATAAGAAATAATACGGATAATATAAAAATCCCCGCCGCATTCATCCGAACGCGGCGGGGATTTCATTATTATAAGTAAAATTTAAAGCTCAACGCCTCGTGCTGCGAGGACTTTACGCACCTCTGCAGGGTTTAGGTCGCGGGGTTCGATGCCGAGGGCGGCGCACTTGGATGCGGCTACGCCTGCGGCTTCGCCCATTGCCATACAGATCGCCATTACTCTCCAGGATGCGTGTGCGCGGTGGGTGCCTGAGATCGGTCTGCCCGCGATGATGAGGCCGTCGGTCTTGATCGGGACGAGCGCGCCGTAGGGGATATCGTAGGGCTGTGCGGGCTTGGAGTAGCCTTCAGCCTGTCCGCCGCCCTTGGGGTTGTGGATGTCGATGAGGAACCACGCATTGTGGACGATGCCGTCCTCGCGCATTCTTCCGTTTTCAACGTCGCTGTCGACGATATATTCGATTCCGCGCACTCTTCTCGACTCGCGAACGCCGACGGTATCCGCCGAGGTCTTGATCGAGCAATTCTCAAAGCCGGGGATGTATTTCTGCAGGAAGTCCACACACTTCTTGATCTGATCGCGGAGCTCGAGCTCTGCCTTGCCCATATCCGAGGGATCGAGGGGCGAGAGGTTATTGACCTGAGTTGCGTTTACCGAACGCTCACCGGGGCGCGAGGTTCTGTGAAGACGGACGATGCTGACGAATTCGGGAAGCTCGCCCTCGCGGTTCTTCTGCTTGCAAAGCTCGCGGTATTCCATACCCGCAAACTCGCCCGCGGGGATCTTGATGGGATCCGAGCCGCCCCAGACGCTGATAGCGATGCTCTCGTCAACGCCGGTAATAGTAAATTCGAGCGTCATAGGCTGAAGTCCGCCATCGCTCTCGCGTCCGAGCTCGATTTCCGCGCCCGCCGCCGCGGCAACGCAAGCGTCACCCGTGGAGTCAACCGTGATCTTCGCGCGAATCGCCTTCAGTCCGTTCTGCGTTGCGAAGATCGCGCCCGTCACCTTGCCCGCTTCAACGAGCGAATCAACGAACGCCGCGCCGACCCACAGCTCAACTCCCGCGTCCTCGATCATTCTGTCAAGAACGATCTTTGCCGCCTCGCGGTTGACGGGGATCTCGCGTCCGATTCTCGTTCCCGTGGTGGGAACGGTGCCTTTATCTATTTCTGCAAGCCTTCTTACTACTTCATCGTAATAGGTTCCGCCCGCGACCTCGCCGAGGATGGGATCGACGTTGCCCATCGTCAACATACCGCCGACCGAGCCGTAACGCTCGCAAAGGATGACCTTCGCGCCCTCTCTCGCCGCAGAAACAGCGGCGCAAACGCCCGCAGGTCCCGCACCGACGACGAGAACGTCGCACTCGCGAACCACGGGAACGTTACTTTGATAAACAATACATTCTGTCATTTTATTTCTCCTTAGAAGCATAATATAACATTATAATTATACCACCGAACAAAGAAATTGTCAATAATTGCTTGACAAAATCGTCCGTTTAAGATATAATTACATTAATTCAAATTAAGGACGGCAGTAATATGAAACGCAAACCGATTATTTTCTTTATGCTGTTTGCTCTTCTCTGCTTGCTCTTCGTGTCCTGCGACGGCGGCACACCCGCGGAAACGACCTCGCCCGAAGCCGAGGCTCCCGCGACGGAAGCTCCCGCAGAAACCACCGAAGAAGCAACTACGGAAGAAGTAACCACAGCAGCACCCGAAACTACCGAGGAGGAAGTAAAAATGACACTCAGAATAGGCAGCTACAACATCAAGCACGCCGCAGACGCAAGTCTCAATCTTAAAACGATCGCAAAAGTAATCACCGACGCGAATCTCGACATCGTTGGCATTCAGGAGGTCGATTACAGAACCAAGCGTTCAAACGGCATCGACCAGCCCCGTATGCTCGCAGACGCGGCAGGTATGCCCTACTACGTTTTCGTCCGCGGAATCGATTATCAGGGCGGCGAGTACGGCACTCTCATTCTTTCGAAGTACCCCATCGTCTCGTCCGAGGTGATCCCGCTTGAATCCTGGGACAAGGAAGGACGCGCGCTCGGTCACGCCGTAATCGACGTCAACGGATTCCAGTTCGACTTTTTCAACACTCATCTTTCCTACGAAGACACAAGCCTCCGCAAGCTCCAGTTCTTCGAGGTTTCCGAAAAGACCGACCTTTGCAAGAACTTCATCCTCACCGGCGACTTCAACACCGCTGATTTCACCGAATTCACCATTCTCGGCGGAAATCTTATCAACAATAACACCCGCAAGTACCCCACCTTCCCCGGAGGCAACAGCGCGATAGACAATATCGTCTACTCCGATTGCTTCAAGGAGATCGCATCGGGCACCGTGACGAAGAGCTATTCCGACCACTATATGCTCTGGGCGGAGTTTGAGATCAACTGATAAATTAAAATTACGTAAACACGCGCCCGACCGTTTTGGTCGGGCGCGATGCTGTTATTTTATCGGTATAACTTCGATGGGAACCGTGTTCGAATACGTTTCGTATTTTAACAAACAGCTCCCGCACATCTGTCGGTACGGGAGCTGTTAGGTTGTCGCTTTATTTTACAAGCGCCTCTTTCTTTACCTCGACCTCGCAGGCGAGAATTTTTATTCCCAATAAATCACCTTATCTCCGTTATTGAATGGAAGCATTATCGTCGACGAGGGTTGGGCGCAGATGTTGGTTTGCACCTTGAGGGTATGGACTATGTAATAGTCAACGGTCAGATAGCCGCCCGATGCGGTCGGCGAGGTCATCTGATCGAAGAGCTCCCTCTCGACGGGCCACAGGCAGGATTTCGGGTTAAGATAACCGTAAAGCTCGATCGTTCCGCCATCCATTCCGTGATGCGAGACCTGAACGATATCGCACTCGAGCGCCTCCTTGTATCTTGCGCACATTACGTCCGAGCCCTCATATCTGACGTCGCCGAGATAGGTTATCGTCTGACCGGCGAGGGTTATTCTCGAGACCATACTGCAATCGTTAAAGAAATACAGCCTTGTCGGATAAAGGTCCTCTTGTGTATAAATTATCTCGACACACGCGTTTCTGATATAGAACCTCATGCCCGTGTGAACAATATATTTCGGCACGCCGCCGAGTAACGCGGAGAGCACGTCGAAATCGTTGGTCATATAATAGTCGGAATTGTAGCCGTTATATGCATAGCTGCCCGAGGGGGTATTGCAATACATTCCCTCAAGAACGATCTTATCCGAATAGTTCTTGCAGAAGGCTGCAAAATTCGTGTAGTGATCCCAATGCTCGTGTGTAAGTATCCAAGCGGCGATCACGATCTTGCCGTCGGTGCGCTTATTGAGCGAGCAGAGGGTATTGTAAAGCAGAACGTAATCGCTATTGGAATTACCGCCGCCGTCATAGACTATGAAGGAGCCGTCGTCAAGCGTGATTATGTGGCAGAGTCCGAAATTGCCCACGGGATAGCTGAGTGTCATCTGTGTAATCGACGGCTCGGCTATCTTTTCATATGAGGGAACCGAGTCGGGAGTCAGATATTGCGGCAGATTATACTCACCCACGGGACAGCTTACGATCCTCACGGATTTTTCCGAGGGTACGAAGTATACGTAAAGCATACCGTAATCCGAGGTATAGCACCTATGGACGTTGTCGACTATGGTGTTCTCCATATAAAGCTTGAATCCCTCCGCCTCGAGCTTTTGGCAGTAGCTCTCGTAAGCCCCGAGGTCGCACTCCTCATAGTAAGCCTGAAGATTACCAAATCCGCTGTCCTGCGTTCCCTTCAGCACTCCGCCGTCAAACGCGGGATAGTCAACGTACCACGTGCCGTAGTCGAAAACGACTCTGTCGCTTGCAAGCATACTGAAGTCATAGGTGCCGTCCTCGTTTTGAATAAGGCTTTCAAGCAAGAAATTCTTGAATTTGTCAACGGCATATTCTGTCGTGGTTTCATTCCAGCCCGCCACAACGATCTTGTTGCCCACAACGCCGAAGCCGTATTCGCTAAAGCTCAGCGTTTTGAGAAATTCCATTGTCTCGGGGCGAGATGTGCTTCCGACAAGGATCTCGTGATCCGCGGAAACGTCCGTTCCCGGGCGATACCAGTCGGTGCCGAGAGGGATGGCAATACCCGTTTTTTTCAGAATATACTCGCGGATCTCCTTGGCATAGGTAACGTCAAGGTCAAGTCGGTCGCGCTGATCATCCGCTTTCTTTGAGTTATCGAGAGAATCGAGATACACGATCTTGAGCTTCTGCTCGCTGTTTTCGATGAACACCACCTGGGGTAGCGGCTCGCTGATATAGCAAAGCTCGCTCGGTAGCATCAGGCAGTTATCGGAAACATTGGTGTAGTTTTCGATAAAGTACTCTATCGCGGAGAGAAGCACGGTCGGCTTCTCGGCGTTGATAACGATCTTGTTGCCTATGACCTTGATAACGAAGGATGCCGAGTCGACGCCCTCAAGCGCCTCAGCGGATTCCGCTCGCGTTGTGCTTCCGATCAGAATTTCCTTGGCTGTTGCCACCTCGTCGGTAACAATACCGCCCTTCACCCAGTCGTCGGTGAGCGTGATCTCGGCGTCGGTAAGCAAGCCATTGATATGCTTACTGAGCGAAGCGGCAGCCTCGGTGACCGCGTCAGAAGCCTTTTCGGGTCTTATAACGGTATATTCGGTTATGGGATAGGGTATCGATCCGTCCGATATCTCACCCGCATTTTCCTCTTCACCGCAGGAATACATCAGCGGCAAAGCCACAAGAATTACTAAAACCAAAGCAAAAAGCCCTACGTGTTTTTTCATAACAAACCTCTGATATTTTTTGCAAAAAGATTTTTCTTACGTCAATATCCGAAATGGTTGTCGGGTTATTACTTAGCGAGAGCCGCCTTCTTTGCCTCGACCTGATCGGCGAGGTGGCGGGCTACCTTTGCGGCGTGGCAGAGGGCGGACTGCATAAGCTCCTTTGTGGGGAATCTGTCGTAGAAGTGAAGGACTTCAAGGTTCATATTGCCATCGTAGCCGATCTCGGCAAGTGCGGAGGTGATCGCATTCCAATCGTGCTTGCCCATGTAGGGGAGCCAGTGCTTGTCGCCCTTGTTGTCGGTGTCCTGAATGTGGAGCATAGTCAGCTTGTCCTTCGACATACCGCGGATGAACTCTGCGGGGTCAACGCCTACGACTGCGGCGTGTCCGACGTCACAGCAGGTTACGAAAACATCGGTATTGAAGGAGTCGCGGTACGCATTCATCTCCTCTGCGGTTCCGAGAACGCCGACGTAGTTATAGTTGCCGTTCGGCTTCTTGTGGAAGAGGTTTTCCATACCGATCTTGAGATTGAGCTTTTCCGCGATCGGAATGAGATCCGAGAAGAAGGGACGGTTATATGCGAGAACGTCGAAATCGTCATCCTCGGGGATGCCGTACTTTACAGTGTGAACAACGATCTGGGGGATGCCCATCAGCGAAGCAAACTCAAGGCTTCTGATAAGATTGTGGTAGTTGAGCGAATCCTTGCCCTCGCCGTAGCGGAGATCGAAATCCGCGTGTGCCTGGGGGAAGGAAATGCCGATCTTTTCGGCATAGTTGCGGATCTCGTAGGCGCGCTTCTCGCGCTCGCCGTCGGGAAGGTTGAGAATATCGTTATCGGGCTGCATTCTGAAAAGAGAGTAGTCGATGCCGTCAAAGCCCGCCTCTTTACACATTCTGATGGATTCTTCGTCGCCAAACGCATAGCGCATGACGCTGTTATCTGTTGAAATGATCATTGGTCTGCTCCTTTGAAATAATTATTGAGATAATTATAGCATTTTCGGGAGCGATTGTCAATAAAAACGAGAAATTATTCTTCCTCGAAAGGCTCTTCGCGCAGAGCGACGTAGAGCGCGCCGATATCGTCGGAGCTTCCCGCCTGACGGGCGGCGCTGACGGTGCGCTTTGCCGCGAGAGTCATAGCGTCGGGGCGCGAGGGATCGACGGACTCGAGCAGATCGAGAAGCCATACCTCGTCGCCTCCGACTATCTTGCCGTCGGGGTCTATGCCGTCCGAGCCCATAAGTATAAGGTCACCCGCGAGCAGTTTGAGGTCGGTTCTGACCGATGAGGTCTGCTTTAAGATACCGACGGGGAAACCTTCGGATTCAATCGGGAACACTTCTCTTCCGCGGCGCAGAAAGCTCGGTGCGGCACCGCTTTTGTATATAGCGGCTTTACCGGACAGCAGGTCGATCTGCAGAATATCGATACTGACCGAGCATTCCTCGCGGTCGGCGCGCAGCCACGCATTGAGCACCGAAAGCGAGGTCTCAACGCTCATTCGCGCCTCGAGCATCTGCTTTAAGAAGCCGATGGACGCCGACGAGGCGAACGCCGCTTGGCTTCCCTGCCCCATGCCGTCACAAATCACGGCGTAGAAATAGTCCTCAGCGCTGTCGATACTGCATATACTGTCACCGCAGGGATCGCCCTTTTCAGCGGACGACCGCGCCGCTCCGAAGCTGACGGAAAAGCGGCGGCGGGCTGTAAGCTCGAGGCGCATCCCTCTTCCCTCCGAGGTCAGTACGGGCGGACCGAGCAGAACGCCTACCTCTCGCTCGATCATCTCGCGAAGCTCCTTCGCCTTAACCGTCGCGCGAGCAAGGCTTACGTTTTCGGCTCTGATAACGACGCGCCTTTTGCCTGTCACCGAAAGCGAGGAAAATTTGATGTTCGAACGCTCAAGAACCCGACGCACGCGGTCGGTTCGCTCGATATCCTCCGAGGTCTCGCGCTCGTCCTCAAAAACCGCTTCGGCAAGTGCTGCGGAAACCGCACGGTAATCTGCGGAAAAGCCAGAAAGTCTGTCGTCCTCAAGGCAATCGCGTATGAGGCGGGTCGCGGCGTTATTGACGCCATCGGTGATCGCATCGAGCGAGGGACATCGGCGGCGGATGTATTCGGGAAGATCGCCCGCCTCAACGTAGCCGTTCGTCGAAACGGCGTTGCAGATCTTTGAAATGATGTCAAGCGTCGATGCGTATTCGAGATTCCAGCAAAGATTCCGCTTCGGGCATTTTAAGCATACCTTATCGCAAACTCGGTCGCATTCTGCTCGAAGCTCAGCCTCCGCGGGTCGGCGTCGCTCGCGGGCAAGCTCGGAAAAGCTGTCGGCGAGCTTTGAAAAAGCATCCGAAAGCTCCTGCATCCGCGCTCTGCTCTGCATCGGCTCGCCTGCGGCAGACGCGCTTTTCGCTGCCGAGGGAGATGTAAAGTCGATCCTCTCGGCAAAGAGCGAGATAAGGCAAAAGATCGCGAGTCCCGCCACCTGCGACGGAAAAAGCGTGATAAATCCCGTCGCGTCCGAAAACAGAGCCGATCTTACTGCACCGCAAACCGGAACTGCCGTTGCCGCCGCAAGGAGCGAGAGATTCATAAATATCGCCGCACCTGCGGCACCGACAGCATAAACGACAGCGTAATCAAGTCCCGCAACCGCACCGCAAAGCAGACCGACGGTAACTCCCCTTGCCGTGCCGCGAGTTCTGACGGTATAAAGCACCGCCGCGCTGACGGCAATATGGACGGGGGAGAGCCCCGTCAGCTCGATACCGCGAGCCGCAACAGTCAAGCAGAACAAAAGCGTAACGTACGCCGCCTCGCCGATAAGTCTGCGCGAGGGCGTGTCCTTTTCGGGCAGTTCGTATTCGTTTCCCGAAAACAGCGGTATAAATAACGCGGTCACGACGGGCGCGACGGCGGTTGCCGTTATGCATCCGCCGAGGTCGTAGATATAGAATCCCCCGACGAAGGCTCGGTAAAAGCCGAAGGCGAATGCGGACACTGCCGCCGTCGTCATTCGCAGATAAGTGCTTTCCCCGAAAAGCGACTCGGATATCCTTCCTCCGCGCGGAGGCTCAACAACGCACCGAACGAGTATTCGCAATCCGACGGCAAGCACCGCGCTCAAAGAAAACACAAGTGCTTCCTCTCCGCGCATCAGCGCAGAAAGAAGCACACCTATCAATATATAAGGAATTCCGCTCGGTGCGGCGCATATAAACGCAATTCCGAACGGCGACGCGGAAAAATATATCTCCGCTCCCCCAAGCAAAAACGCCGCGCCGCCGATCGCGAGATTCCTGCAAAGTGCCCTCGCGTTATATTCCCTGCCCCACGCGCCGAGCTTCTCACTCAGATTTTCATTCCATTCGGCAACCGCGCATATCGCTCTTTCAGCCAAGTTCCGCTTATCGCGCGGTATCCGTCTCATCCTCATTCTTTCACTTCCTTTTAGGTTCTTGTCAGAATGATACCATATTTCGAATAAAAAAAAGGTCGAAGTTAGTTGAGTAGGTAAAATTATCCATTTATTTTTGTGGCTTAGTCACCAAGTGCATATTTTTGTGAAGAAAAACACGCAGTTTTAACCTTTTGTTCACACCTTGACGCAGAGAATGATGTATAATTATTTCAACTCAAATTTAACTATGGAGGAAAATTATGTTCAAAAGATTTACATCATTCGTTCTTGCATTCCTGATGATCTTTGCCCTCGTCGCTTGTAACGGCGAATCGGACGAGACAACAGGTGCAGAAAACATTGACACCACCGAAGAAGTCACCGAAAAGGCTGAAGTTTCTTTCGAATTCACCGCAGACGTTCTCAAGGATTACATAATTCGCAGACCCGAAAAGGTCAAGAACGAAAGCCTTGACGCTACCATCGCGGCTGCAAAGACTCTCCGCGACACCATTAACTCCACCTTCGGTCTCAACCTCTCTCTCGAGGATGACTGGTACAAGACCTCCGATGGACTTCCCGAGACCGCGAAGGAAATCCTCGTCGGTAAGACCAACCGCACTGAGACCGCAGACATTCTCGCGAAGATCAGAGCGAAGGATTTCGCAATTGCATTTGCAAACGACAGAGTCATCATCACCGCAGGTACCGATGCAGGCGTTGCCGATGCAGTAAACTACTTCATCGAGAACTACATCAACGCCGCTGAAAAGAAGTTCGTTCTCAACGAGAACCACTTTGAAGTCGTTGAGCATCAGTATTATATGGGAAGCATCTCGATCAACGGCACTTCCATCACCGAGTACAAGATCGTTTACCCCAAGAGCAGTGACCTCGTTACCTACTTCACCGCTGTTGCACTGTCCGACTATCTCTACGATAACGCGGGCATCAAGCTTGAGGTCATCGACGACTCCAAGGCAGCAACCGAATACGAGATCCTCGTAGGCGCTACCAACCGTGCGGAATCGAACATCGGCATCGACCTCGGCACCGACAAGTATTCCCTCTCTATCAACGGCAAGAAGATCGTTCTCGCAGGTGACCACAGAATGGTAGCCGGCGCGGCAGGCGCGCTTGTCGACCTCTTCAAGGCAGACGGCAAGGCTGTTGAAGTTACCACACTCGCTACCGCACCCGCGGCTTCCACCTACACCTTCAAGAAGGCTACCTCGGGCATTATGATGATCGGCGACGGTATGAGCGCAGTTCACTTTGCTGCAGCAGTTCATACCGGCGATATCAAAGAATTTGTTGCTGATACTCTTCCCTACAAGGCTGAGTGCACAACCGCATCCTATTCCGTTCTTCACAGCGGTAAGGCTTATACCGACTCCGCAGCATCCGCTACCGCACTCGCGGGAGGCTACAAGACCGTTAACGGCTATCTCGGCGTTGACAACAAGAAGAAGGAGCAGCAGAACATCCGTGAGCTCGCTCACTCCGCCGGTGCGAAGACCGCAGTTGTAACCACCGATAAGATCACGGGCGCAACTCCCGGCGGCTTCCTCTACCACTATCCCGACCGTGACGCTACCGCACAGCTCCAGAAGCAGCATGACGAACTCGTCAAGAAGGGTGAGGTCCACTACACCTACGGTACAGCGACTAACAATAAGGCAAGCCTTGTTCCCTACACTCAGGAGGCTTTCTCGATCATCGCAGCTGAAAACAGCCCCTTCTTCATTATGATCGAGGAGGCTTACATCGATAAGAACTCTCACAACAACGATCTTAAGAAGACCACTGCAAGCGTTAAGAACTACGATGAGGTTATCGCTTACTGTATCGCTTACACAATGATCCGCGGCGACGTAATGCTCGTTATCACCGCTGACCACGACTGCGGAAACCTCTCCCAGAAGGCAAACGGCGACTACGTTTACAACTCCGATGACCACACCAATAAGAACGTTCCCGTCTTCGCACTCGGCGACGGCGCTGCTGAGCTTCTTAGTAAGAGCGTTATCGACAACACCGATATCCCGAAGGCATTCGCAAAGATCTTCGGAAGCACTGATTTCGGTTCGTAATTCATAATACAAACAAAAGAAGCCTGCTCGAATGAGCAGGCTTTTTCTATTGGTTTTATCCGTTTATCTCATATCCGAAATAATCTCTTGCGGCGGCACTATATTGCGCTATTGCCATGCAAAGGGGATCGATATCATCCTTTTTACCATTTGAAAGCATATCATTACAGTAAGTAGTAACGCTATATGAGAACAAATAATCGTAGAGCACCTTATTACCGTCCGTCTGACAAAGGCGGAAATAGTAGGTATCTGCAAATTTCTTTGTGGGAATGTTATCGAGAGTGAATGCGCCCTCCACATCCTTCAAGGTATAAGTCTGAGTACCCTTTACAAGATATTCGGAGATGTCCTTGCCAGCCGCAGCAGCCTTTTGACAGATCTCAAGGTAGTCCTTCTCCGTCCAAACGAGGAGCGAGAGAGTAGAGCTTCCCGAATCCGCTTCTTCATCTATCAACAATCGCAAAGAAACACCATCGAGGAGAACGAGTCGAGCGTGCTTGATATGCACCGTGGAATCATTTTCTATTCTCGGCGCTCCGTTTGCCTTAACGAGGACAGAATCATCAAAATCGGGATTTTTCATATTCTCGGGAAGAATAGAATTTGCGGGCGTGGATTTATTGTAGCCGACAAAGATCTGCGCTTCGGTACCATAATTGAGCATTGTCGCGAGCAGGTTATCGAGCTTTTCGCCGCTTCCGTAGCTTGCGCTGACGTAGTCGCAGGGAGAGAGCGATATTTCGCCGCCGGTAACGGAGCCAGATGAGCCTAAGGTAGTCGATCTGACGCATATTGCAAAGGTGATCGCGTCGCCGAGCTTACGCGGGGGAATGCCCTCCGTCGTGAAAACGTAAACGCCGTTCTTTGCGGAATCGGGCTTGTATTCGCTCTTGATGCCCGATTTATCGGTGGTTATCATAACGACCTCGGGATTTTTGAGCTTATCAAGGCCGTCAACCTTTGCGGTCATACGCATAGCGACGTTATCGTTGATAACGAGGCTCATCGCGGTAAACGCCATATCGACATCGTAACCTATATAAACGTAAACGCCTCCGCTGACGTTCTCTGTGATGAGAGGATCGTCTGCGAGCACCTTGACCGACTTTCCTGCCTGAACGACACCGCCGTTCAGCGTGAAGGTGTATTTTCCTTTTTCAAAGCCAAAGCCTCCGAGAGAGAGCGTGACCCCCGCCTCGATCGAGGTGTTTGAGGTCAGCTTCACGTCCGAAGTAGCGATGACAGTATAGCTGTATTTCGAGGTATTGCTTGCGGCGGCGAGGGCATCGGAGAGGCTTGATTTTCCGACACGTGAGGTCAGCTTTGAACCGTTGTAGGTATCAAGCAGAAAGCTCGGCAGATTGCCCGTCCTTTTCGTATACGACGGCAGACAGGTCCAACCAAACTGACCGTTATAGCATAAATATCCCCAATCACCTTGAACCTCGGTGATGTAAACCGATGCGCCGCTGGGGATGACGTCAAGGCTTGTATAATTGGTACCGGGGCCGCTTCTCAAACGCATTCCCGCGGTATATGTGATCTCGTAAACGCCCGCGCCCGTTGTAACGATGCTCGGACTTCCACCCGGTGTGTCGCTCGAGGTGCCGCCAGAGGTAATGCCGAGTGCCTCTGAGAGAGCTTCGTCCTCAAACCAGATAAGTCCCTCAACGGTATAGTGGGTCGTTCTTCCGTAGTATGCCACCAGCTGGTCGATGGTGCACTTGATCGGCTCGCCCTCCTTATAAGACTTACCGCCTATGGTAAGTCCGAAGCTATCCGAGAAGTACACGTAGTTACCTATTATACCGTGAATGAAGAAACAGTGGCCGTATTTTTTGCCCGCCGTGGTATTCGTCCATTGGAAGCCGACCAGAACGTCGGTTACAACGGGACCGAGCGCAGCTATTTGGTAAAGTACGTCCTTGAAGGTTGCATTCGTTGCGGGATAATTATGTATCTTGCGCCCGCCCTGGCTGTAATTAAGGTCTTTATAGTTATCGTATTCGTCGTTGCCGTTGCCACCTACGTATTTTTTATTGATGCCGAGAAGCTGAAGCTGGAGATTAACGTAATGCGCACAGTAATTTTTGAACGATTCATTATTGTTATATCTTCTCGCCCAATCGTAATAATACTTTACACGCTCAATCAGCGACTTTTCAGTCGGTATATCAACAGCCGCACCGGTATAAAACGGCAAGCATGGAACAATTATGCTCACGCAAAGGATGAAGCACAGTAATTTTCTGAAATATATTTTTTTCACTTAATTTCTCCGTAACGAATATGAAAATTCGGGTATTTGAAACTATTTTATCATTTTTTATCATATATTGTCAATAGGATTGCGTAAAATTTACATAGCGTACAAAACTGTTTACAGCCTCAAAATAATTTTGGAAGCTATTTCCTCGGCGGACAAGCAAAGGTGCGCGGGCGGCGGAATATAATCAAGTATTATAGTCTGCAAAGGAGTCCGCTATGTTCAATCTACTCACGATCCTCTCGCGATTTCTTCATTCAACTCTCGGTATTGCCACACCTCAGGGATTTCCGCCCCCGCTCGACGCAAAAGATGAGCACGAGGCCTTTCTCCGTGCGCGCGAGGGCGATCTCAAGGCGCGCGAGAAGCTGATAGTTCACAATCTACGCCTTGTTTCGCATATAGTAAGAAAATATTATTCCGCCGCAAGCGATCAGGAGGATCTCGTTTCGCTTGGCACGGTCGGGCTGATCAAGGGCGTGGATTCCTTTGATCCCATCCACGGCACAAGATTTGCGACTTACGCGGCGAAGTGCATCCAGAACGAGATACTTATGCATTTCAGGAGTCAAAAGAAGCTTCAGAACGAGATATCGATAAACGAGGCGATCGACACCGATCGAGACGGCAATCCGCTGACATACGAGGACATCATCAGCACTGACGAAAATATGGCGGAGGAGCTTGACCGCCGCCTGCTTGCAGAGCGTGCGCTTTCGTACATAAACACGATACTTACCCCGCGCGAGAGGCAGATCATTTATCTGCGCTACGGGCTTTCTGGACGCAAGCCGAAAACGCAGAAGGAAACAGCAGAAAAGCTTGATATTTCAAGATCGTACGTCAGCAGGATAGAAAAAAGTGCGCTCGACAAACTGCGGAACGCGCTCGGAGAGGAGTAATGAAAATTTTTATATGAAGGATTTGTGAAAATTCGTACAAAAGTGTTGAAAAAAAGCGCAAAGAATGGTATAATTTTAGGACAAAACCATTCCCAACCAAAGAAAGGAAATTACAGATGAAATTTAATATTCGTCTCACAGCCCTTCTTCTGACACTGGTTATGGTGCTTGGACTTTTCGCTTCCTGCGAGACCGGCTCTACCGACGAGACCACCGCAGCAGGCGTTGACTCCACCGCAGCACCCGATACCACCGCAGAGGAAACCACACCTTCACAGGCATCCACCTTTGACATTATAGTAAACGGCGAGGTTCAGGTCAAGATCATCCGTCCCCAGGATCTCGACTCCGCCGACGCTCCCGTTGCGGCTGCTATCAAGGTCCGTAACGAGATCGAAGACATTACCGGCGCAAAGATCGCCATGGCTGACGACTTCAAGAAGGCTACCGAGGAATACGACAACTCCACTCTCGAGATCCTCGTAGGTCCCACCGCTCATCCTCAGGTTGCAGAGGCTATCAAGGGCCTCGGCTACGGCGACTGGACAGTTAAGGCTGTCGGCAATAAGATCGTCATTTTCGGCTTCACCTACGACGCAATCTCCTACGCTGCAAAGCAGTTTGCAAAGGTAGTTGAGCAGTACGCTGTAGAGACCGACGGCAAATACACCGTTTCGATCCCCGCAGAGGCTCTCAACCTTTCCGACACCCACAGCGCATCCAAGCACCTCTCCGTTCTTCCCACCTTTGACGGTGCTACCTTCTCCGGTACTTACGAGACCAACCTCGACTGTGACGAGATCATTCTCGGGGACGTAACTCTCGATAGCTACAACGCATACATCGCAAAGCTCGAGGCTGCAGGCTACACCAAGTACACCGGCAGCGACATCAGCGGCAACGTATTCACCACTCTCTATAACTCCGAGCTCACTCTCAACGTCGGCTACTACAAGCCCTTCGACGAGTGCCGTATCATTATGGAGCCCTTCTCCGATAAGACCCTCATCGGTCTTGAGTCGGATAACAACCGCCCCGACATCACAACCACACAGATCACTATGCTCGGTTGTGAGTATCAGAAGAGCGACGGAAGCTACGTTGGTAACGGCTTGTCCCTTCTTATGCGTCTTTCCGACGGTTCCTTCGTAATCGTTGACGGTGCGCACTCGGGCAACAGCACCTGGTGGGCAAACAACCTTATCAACGCTATCGAAGAGCAGGCTAAGGATTACGCAACCGGCAAGGACATCCGCATCGCTGCTTGGTTCATTTCCCACAGCCACGGCGACCACAACGGTATGCTTAACAGCCAGTCCGGCCTGTTCAAGAAGTTCACCGTTGAGCGCGTTATCGCAAACTTCATGACCGACTCCGAGCGTACCAAGTCGATCAACGCATACAGCAACAACTGGTCGAGCACCGAGGGATCGGGCGACGACGCAACCAGAACCGCAGCTGCTAATATGGGTGCAGACTTCATCGTTTGCCACGTTGGTCAGCGCTTCTACTTCGGTAACACCGTATTCGAGATTCTCTACACCGTTGAAAGCTACGGTCCTCAGCTTGTAAACGCGCTCAATACCTCTACCATCCTCGTTCGTGCAATCACCACAGATGCCGCTACCGGCAAGTCGAGCTCCACTATGATCATGGGTGACGTTACCGGTCCCGCAATGGCTATCTGTAACAAGATGTACGGCGCAGATATGAGAAGTGAAGTCGTTCAGGTTGCTCACCACGGTTACACCACCTGGGGTAACGACTCCGCTATGGCTACCGCGTACAGACACATGGCTCCCGAGATCGTTCTCTGGCCTCAGGGTTCTCAGGCATTCCCGAGCTACAAGGAAAAGTCCTACAACAAGGTTCTTTGGGACAGCACCAACAAGAACTTCCAGCAGCTCTACGTTGCAGGTTGGAACAACACTCAGTACATCGTTCCCCTGCCTTACAACGGAAGCCCCGACAGCATCACCTCCAAGATTACCAGCAAGTAATCAATACTTATACCGAAGCCGCCGCGCGCGGCTTCGGTTTTATTTTTGCTGAAATTTCGGTGAAAGTGTTGAAATCGGCGTCAAAAAATGGTATAATAGATCAAAGACAAAGCCGCGGAATCACCGCCGCACCGTCAAACACAGAAAGGAATTTTCCAAATGAAAAAGAATATCCGCTTTATTGCCCTTATTCTTACCCTTATCGCGGCGTTCTCGCTTCTTGCAGGCTGTAACGGCGAGACCGATGAAACTACCGCTCCCTCGTTGACCGACGCTCCCGAAACTGCGGTAGACGAAACCACCGCCGCAATCGAGCTTCCCACGTCGTTCGACTTCATCGTCAACGGAGAAACCGAGTTCCGCATCATCCGTCCGCAGGACCTTCCCTCTTCCGATCCCTCGGTTGCCGCAGCTGTCAAGATCCGAAATGAGATCGAAAGCGCCCTCGGCATCAAACTCTCTATGACCGATGACTTCAAGAAATCAACTGAGGAATACGACCACACAACATACGAAATCCTTGTCGGCGCAACTGAGTATCCCCAGCTCGACGAGGCTATCGTCGGTCTGAAATACGGCGACTACACCGTAAAGCAGATAGGCAACAAGATCGTCGTTTTCGGCTTCACCCCCGAAGCTATGGATCACGCGGCTGACGTATTTATCGAGATCGTCAAGTCTTACGCAACCACAGAAGGCGGCGTTAACGTAACCATCCCCTTTGAGTCGCTGAACGTAGCCGATACCTTCGAGGCTGTCGCTAATCTCTCCTTCTTCCCCGTATATCAGGGCGCGACCTATTACTGCACCTCGGATTCCGATATCGACGGCAAGCAGCTCGTTCTCGCTGACGCAACGCTTGAGGGATACAACGCGTATATCGCCGAACTTGAGGCTATGGGATTTACCAAGTACACCACCAATGATATCAGCGGCAACCTTTTCGCCACGCTCTATAACAGCGAATACACTCTCAACGTAGGTTATTATGAAAAGCGCGATGAATGCCGCATAATTATGGAGCCCTTCTCGCCCAAAACCCTCATCGGACTTGAATCCGACAACAACCGTCCCACAGTCACCACCACGCAGATCACAATGCTCGGCTGTGAGTATCAGGCAAGCGACGGATCCTACAAGGGCAACGGTCTTTCTCTGCTTTACAGACTTTCCGACGGATCGTTCGTTGTAGTCGACGGCGGTCATACCACGAAATCCGCCATCTTTGCAGACAACCTTATCAAGGCGATCAAGGAGCAGGCAAAGGATTACGCGACCGGCAAGGACATCCGCATCGCTGCTTGGTTCATAACTCACGCTCACGGTGATCATATGGGTATGTTCAGAACAGAAGTGGCAAAGTTCAAGCAGTTTACCGTTGAGCGAGTAGTCGCCAACCTTATGAGCGACAGCGAGCTTGAAAAATCTCTCGCTTCCTCGCACGGCAGCAACTTCGGCAGCGGTGACGGCAACGCGCGCACCTACGTTCGTCAAACCGCCAAAGCACTCGACGCTGAAATGATAGTATGCCATACCGGTCAGCGCTTCTACTTCGGCGACACGGTATTTGAGATACTTTATACCGTTGACGATTTCGCACCGAGTATCACAAACGCACTCAATACCTCAAGCCTTCTTTTCCGCTCGATCACAACAGATAAATCGGGCAAATCCACAAGTGTAATGGTAATGGGCGACGTTACAGGTCCCGCAATGGAGATCTGCAACAAGATCTACGGAACGGATCTGAGAAGTGAGATCGTTCAGGTTGCTCACCACGGCTATCAGACCTGGGGCAACGACCGCGCTATGATCTCCTCTTACAGATATATGTCCCCCGAGATCGTTCTTTGGCCTATGGGACTCCACGCTTATTCCACCTACAAGGATAAGGCGTATAACAAGGTCCTCTGGGACGGCACGAACAAGAATCTTCAGGAGGTATTCGTAGCGGGCTGGAGCGGAACCGAGTATATCGTTCCTCTGCCCTACAACGGAGATCCGAATTCTGTAATCGAAAAGATAACCACACAGAATTAAATACCAAGCCGCCGCGACCTCGATCGCGGCGGCTTTTATGTAATTACACATTTCTTTCCTCTGCTTTTTCAATAAATTTTCAACTTTCACTTGATTTTTTAGTAGCAAGGTGATATAATTGGAAAAATATTTGATATCATCTTTATATCAAATAGACAAAAATCATTACCAAAGAAAGGAATTAAAGATGAAACTCAATATTCGTCTTACATCTTTTCTGCTCGCGCTCGTAATCATTCTCGGAATCCTCGTTTCCTGTGCTCCCGCAGGATCGGGAGAAATCACCGACATCCCCTCGGGGGATACGTCCGTATCCGAAAGCACTCAGCCGACAGAACCAGCAAATCAAAGCTTTGACATCGTAGTAAACGGAGAATCAACCGTTAAGATCATACGCCCGCAGGACCTCACCACCGAATACGCTTGCGTTGCCGCCGCACTCAACCTCCGCGACGAGCTCCAGGCTCTGACCAAGGTTAAGCTCACGACAGGCGACGACTTCAAGCGCGCCTCCGAAGAATACGACGATTCGACCGTTGAGATCATCGTCGGCCAAACCAAGCACGCGCAGACTGCGCAGGCTCTCCAGGGCCTTAAATACGGCGAGTACACCATCAAAGCCGTTGGCAACAAGATAGTAATTTTCGGTTATACCGATCTTGCCATGACGAATGCGGTCAAGGCGTTCGTCAATATCGCAAAGCAATATCTGACCGAGGAGAACGGCAGCTACAGCATTTCGATCCCCGCCGAGGCACTCAACGTCGTTGAAGTCCACAACGGCTCGAAGGATCTCTGCTCCATCCCCGTTCTTGAGGAAGCAACCTACGTCGCTACATCGACCTCCGACCAGAAGTGCAACCAGGTCATTCTTGAGGACGTTACCGCCGAAGAATACAATTCTTACGTAGCGGAGTTCGAAAGCGCTGGCTTCAAGAAATATACATCGAACGACATCAGCGGAAACCTTTTCGCCACTCTTTATAACAACGAGCAGACCGTCAACATAGGCTTCTACGAGGCTTACGGCGAGTGTCGCGTTATCGTCGAGCCCTTCGAGGAGAAAACCCTCATCGGTCTTGAATCCGACAACAACCGCCCCACCGTCACTACAACTCAGATCACGATGCTCGGCTGTGAATACAAGGAAAGCAGCGGAACTTACAAGGGCAACGGCCTTTCGCTCCTCTACCGTCTTTCGGACGGTTCCTTCGTCATCGTTGACGGCGGACACGATACCAACAGCTCTTATTGGGCAACCAACCTTATCAACGCAATAACCGAGCAGGCAAAGGGCTACGCATCGGGCAAGGATATCCGCATCGCGGCGTGGTTCGTATCCCACGCACACGGCGACCATATGGGTATGCTCAAGCAGGAAGCCTCGACCTTTGGAAAGAAGTTTACCGTTGAGCGAGTCATCACCTGCCTTATGAGCAGCAAGGAGATCGAAAAATCGCTTGCATCCTCGCACGGTCCTAACTTCGGCGGCGGTGAGGCTAAAACGACAAACAACGTCCGCAACGCCGCAAAGAACCTCGGCGCAGAGCTTATCACCTGCCACACCGGACAGCAGTTCTTCTTCGGCGACACGGTATTTGAGATCCTCTACACAGTTGAAAACTTTGCTCCCGCAACCACCAACGCCCTCAACACCTCCTCCATCCTCGTAAGATCGACCACCACCGATGCTTCGGGCAAATCGACCTCGGTTATGGTTATGGGCGATATCACCGGCCCCGCTATGGAGATCTGCAACAAGCTCTACGGAAACGATCTTGCTTGCCAGATCGTTCAGGTCGCGCACCACGGCTATCAGACCTGGGGTAACGACAAGGCGATCGCCAACTCTTATCTGCTTATGTCTCCCGAGATCGTAATCTGGCCTATGGGTCTTCACGCTTACTCCTCTCACAAGAACAAGGCGTACAGCAAGGTCCTTTGGGACGGCTCGAACAAGAACTTCAAGGAGGTCTACGTTGCCGGCTGGAACGGCACTACTCACACGATCCCTCTTCCCTTCAACGGCGATCTCACCACTATCACCTCAAAGATCACATCTGAAAAATAAAAATCAACCGCTGTGCATAATCTGCACAGCGGTTTTGATTTTCAATTAATACCGTTTTGATACGTAAGAGTATACGCAAGAGACGATTATAATAATCAGAATAATTGCAATGATGAGAAGGATGATCAGGACGTAATTTCTCGGAGCGGTCTCATTGCCGGACACGGGAATGGTATCGGTATCCGCAGGATCCGTGTCAATACCCTCGGTTTGCTCCGCGGTTTCCTCGGGAATAACCTCGCCCGCAAGCACATATCTGCCGTTGCTCTCACAGACAAGGCTCAATTTGCCGTCCTCGGCAAAATACGCAATCTCGTTAAATTCTTCGTCGTAAACAATGAATGAAGCATATTCACCGCGAGGAATGCTGTAATCCGCGCTGAAGATCATTCCTGCGGTAGGAACGTAGTCTTCTCCCTTTGAAGTGATCACGGCAAAATCAAACACTTCAATGACCTCGTAGACTTTGCCGGAGGCATCGGTAAGAGTAAGAGCCATTCTTTCCGCGACGCTCAGAGAATCTGTAACGCAAGCCCCGTAGAAGTTTGAATAAGAGGGGAAATATGCGGTTCCTCCAAGAGTTACGTTAAAGGCTCCGCTTGTCAAGGTATGAACAAGCTTCGGAATGATATTGCTCTCAACGAGCTGGCAGGTGTCGCAAACTCGTTCTTCTCTGCCCTCATTATCGACGGTCGCTTCCACCTTCAGTGTCCAAGAGCTGAAAGCGTGCCCATACGCATTCAGGTCATTGGAGCTTACCTCCGATTGGCAAACGGTACAGTAAATCTTTGCAAGTCCGCCTGTCGTGCAGGTAGGAACGACGATAAACTGCGGCGCGCCTTCGGTGTGTCCGAGAGCAGGCAGTACGGTAACCGTCGCAACCTCACCGCAAATCATACAGTAGGTCGCAGTCGAGCCGGACTCGGTGCAGTTCGGAGCTTTGGTCTGGATCGGCATACTCTCGCTTCCGTGGCCGAGAGGAGCGATCGCTCTCGTCGTAACTACGGCAAAGCACACGATACAGGTAGTTGACTCTGCACCCTCTTGGGTACAGGTAGGCTCGAGGGTGGTTTTGAACTCACTTTCTTTATGTACGTGAGACGAGGTAATAGTGACGTTTACCTTAAAATCAAGCTGAAAGCCGTCGTAATAAAGAGTTACCGTCTTTTCGCCCACGGTCTCGGATTCAAAGCCCGTATATCGAATCCCCTCGCTGACGGTCTTCACCTCACCGTTATTATAGGTGACGGTAATGGAAATTCCGGTAGGATCAAAGACCTCGCCAACAATGTACGTGGTCTTTTGAGGATATGAAGCAAAAACTACGTTTCTTACCTCGACGCCCATAACGGTGACCTGATAGGTTGCCGTTTTGATGCGGTCGTTTTCGGTATAAGAAACGGTTACCGTTTTAGTACCCGCAGAGGAAACGTCGCCGCTGACGGTGACATTTGAGGTCACGTTTGCGGTCTTGCCGTTTTCATAAAAAGCAGTAACGGTCATTCCAGATGAATCGAGAGGCTCGCCGATATAATAAGAAAGCTTATTCGGCTTCTTCGATATCTCGATCTTCGTGAGGGCGGGCTCAAAAACGGTGATCTTATAGGTTGCGGTCAGTTTTTTATAGGTAATAGTGATCGTTTTATCGCCTATCGTGTTGGTGCTGAAGCCCATGACGGTATAATCGGACGGCGAAAGCTCGGATGTTTTACCGTTGCTGTATACTACCGAAACGCTCAATCCCGATCTATCCTCGGCATCGCCGACGAAATAGGTCAAAGTTTTCGGGAGGAAGACCTTCAGCGATTTTTCGGAAACCACCTCGACCGTAAATGTCGCCTTGCAGCTTGTACCGGGATAGGTGACAGTGATCTTCTGCTGTCCCTCCTTCGAGGAGTTGAAGCCACTCGTCCAATCGAGCTTCACGGGAGTTGTTCCCTTTGCGCCCGTATCGTAAGTAAGCTCAAGCTCGGCTCCTGACATATCAAGCTTCTCGCCCACAAGGTAGAAGGTCTTTGTGGGGAGCTTTGTGAACTTAATCGCCGTCACGTCGGGGGGGTCGATGGGAACGGTGGGAGTCTCGTCGTCGGCGTATACTCCGACCGCAAATACGGTCGCGGCGAGCAGAACGAACAAAAGTGCGAAAAATAATTTATGCTTTCTGAATATCATATATTACATCCTTTCGGCAAAAGCCTTGCAAAATGCGTCGAAATTTACACACATTATTTTTATTATAGCATAAACCCACGAATTTTGCAAGACAGTTGCCGAGGATAAAAAAAGATTTACATCTTGTTAACGCTTAGGTTTGCTTCTGACACACAAAGCCGCAACAAGACCGAAAACGAGTGCCGCCGCAGTACCTCCCGCAGCGGCTGTAAGGCTTCCGGTAAGCGCGCCGAGCAAGCCCTTTTCGTCAACTGCTTTTCTCACGCCCTCGGAGATAAGATAACCGAATCCCGTGAGAGGAACTGCCGCGCCCGCGCCGCCGAAATCGGCAATATACTTGTAAACTCCGACCGCACCGAGCAGCACTCCCGCCACAACGTAGCTGACGAGGATACGCGCGGGCGTCAGGCGGGTCTTATCTATCAGCACCTGTGCGAGCGCGCAAAGCCCACCTCCGACAAGGAATGCGTTTACATATGGCATAAACGTGCTCATTTTTCCCCTCCGTAAGCTTTAAGATGAATAAGATGCGCCACAGCGGGGATGGCGAGTCCTTGCTTCAGGCTCGAGGGACTCATCATTGCTCCCGTTCCGTAAAAAAGGATATTATGAAGCTCTCCGCGCTTCAGCTTCGGCAAAATACTTGCCGCGAGAACAGATGCAGAGCATCCGCATCCGGATCCGCCCGCGTGAACGTCCTGAGCTTCAAGATCATAGATCATCATTCCGCAATCGTCAAGCTTCCCCGAAGCATCAACGCCCGATGCGGATAACAGCTCACCGAGAATAAGCACACCCTCGCGTCCGAGGTCGCCGCTGATTATCATATCGTAATCGTCGGGCGAGCTGCCGCTTGCCTCAAAATAATTCAGCAGAGTATCCGCCGCCGCGGGAGCCATAGCCGCGCCCATATTCGCCGCGTCGGTCACGCCCTTTTCGACCACGATCCCCGGGAATGCGTCGACTATTTCCGCAAACGCATCGCCCGCGCGACCAACGATAAAGGCACCCGCGCCCGTCACCGTCCATTGAGCGGTAGGAGTTCGCTGACCGCCGTATTCGATCGGATTTCGGTATTGCCTCTCTGCCGCCGAGTTATGCGACGATGTGACAGCCGCGGCAAGATCGGATATTCCGCGCGAGACGAGGATCGACGCGAGCATCATGCCCTCTGCCGCAGTCGAGCAAGCCCCGTAGAGTCCGAAATAGGGGATATCGTATTCAAGAAGTCCGTAAGCCGAGGAAACGCATTGGTTCATCAGGTCGCCCGCAAAGAGCGCGTCGATATCCGCAAATGACACGCCGAGCTTGCTCATCGCATTCGCAAGAACGAGCCTTTGCATCTCTCCCTCGCTCTTCTCAAAGGTCTTCTGACCGAATCGGTCCGAGGGATCGTGAAAATCAAAAAGCGCGCCGAGAGGCCCCTCAAACTCCTTACCGCCGACAACGCTCGAGGCGGCAAGTATCAGCGCGCCCGAGGTATCGATTATTTTTCTGTTCTTTTCCATTAATATACTCCAAATAGATTGTTACAATAATTATTTTTTACCGTAACCGCTTGATTTATTCGGAGAAATATGGTACAATAGTTTGGAGGTATGCAAAAATGAAAACATATATTATTAAAAATGATTTTTTAACTCTTGAGCTTTCCGAAAAGGGAGGCGAGCCGATCTCGATCAAGTCGGCTGACGGATACGAATATCTTTGGAACAGAGATGCAAAATATTGGTCATCCAGCGCACCGCTGCTCTTCCCCACGGTCGGCAGACTTCGCGGAGGAGAATGGTGTGACTCGGGCAATACTTACAAAATGAGCAACCACGGCTTTGCGCGCCATCAGCTGATGAAAGCTATCGCTATGCAGGATTTTGCCGAATTCACGCTCAACGACAACGCCGAAACGAGAGAGTCATATCCCTTTGCGTTCACTCTCCGCCGCCGCTTCAAGCTCGCAAAAAACGCGATCCTTGAAACGATCACGGTCAAGAACGATGACGTGCGCGATATGTTCTTCGGCATCGGTCTGCATCCCGGTTTTATGATCCCCGAGGGACGCGCAAGACTCTCGCTTGAATGCCACACCGCGCCCGAAAGACAGCTTCTCGCGCCCTCGTACCAAATGGCTGACAAGGCGGAGCCCTACACCCTTGAAGACGGAAAATACATCACCCTCGATAATTCTCTTTTCGATAACGACGCCATCATCCTCACGGGCGTAACATCTGCAACTCTTGAATCTCCCGATTCGCCGAGAAGCGTTACCGCTATCTTCCCCGATGCGCCTTACGTCGGCTTCTGGCAGCCCGCCCAAAGCGACGCGCCATTCCTTTGCATCGAGCCGTGGCAGTCGCTCCCCGCATCCGACGCTCCCGTTGGCTCGCCCGCTGATGAGATCTGCGAGCGCAAGGGCTTTGTCCGTCTCGCGCCCGGCGAGGTATATAATTTCAACTGCAGATTTATCTTTAATTAAAAATAAAAATTATAAAATAAAAATTATAAAATCAAAAAGGAGAAACGTTATGAAAAAACGCATTCTTGCCCTGATCTGCGCTCTTCTCATTCTCGTACCCACCTTTGCGGCGTGTGCAGAGTCCGGAAGCGTTGAAGATCAGACAACCGCACCCGCAGGCAACAATCCCGCGCAAACCACACCTCCCGAAGGTGCCACTACAGTCGAAGAAACAACATCCTATCCCGTTCCCGAGATCAAGAAGCTCGACGGTTACGTATACCGTGCAATGGTTATCGGTAACGAAATGTGGGGTCCCATCTACTTTGCTCCCGACGGCGAGCAGAACGGTAACATGATCAACGACGCTCTCTACCGCCGCGAGGCTTTCCTTGAGGAGACCTACGGCATCCAGATCGAGCACATCGTTGACTCCAAGGCTCTTACCACTCTCGGCAACCATGTTCAGACCGACACCGACCTCTGCGAGGCTCTCTACCTCTCGGGTACCGACACTATGAGTGCGGCTACGAGCGGTTACGTTCTCGATGTAAATACTCTCCAGGGACTTCAGCTCGATCAGCCCTGGTGGGATCAGAGAATTCAGAAAGAATACCGCATCGGCGATCACCTCTTCACCCTTGAGGGCGATATGAACATGCTCGATGAGCTCCGCACCATCTGCGTGGTATTCAACAAGACCCTTTACGATAACTACGGTTACAACACTACCTACGGCACTCCCTACGAGCTCGTTGAGCAGAACAAGTGGACCTACGACACCCTTATGGAAATGATCAAGGGCGTTACCGTTGATCCCACCAATGAAAACGGTCTTTGGGGTATGGTAGCCGAGGTTTCCGCTCCTTACTACTTCTTCCTCGGTCAGGGTCACAAGACTCTCATCAACAATAACGGTGAATTCGTACTCAACATCGAATCCGAGACTATTTCCAACTCGCTCCAGAAGATGGTTCAGCTCGTACAGAATCAGGACGTTATGATCGTTAATAACGGCGTTTGGTTCGGCGGCAACGACGTATGGACTAACGCTACCAACGTATTCAAGAGCGGCAACGCACTCTTCCGTTCGAACGCGCTCTCTTCCGTAAACGGTCTTCTCGATATGACCGGTGACTACGGTATTCTTCCTGTTCCGAACAGCGGCGAGGCTCACGAGTACTTCTGCTACGTATCCGGCGGAAACCACCGTCCTCTCTCCTTCCCCGCAAACCTCAAGGACGTTGAGAATGCAATGCTCATCTCCGAGGCAACCGCATACTACTCCCGCTTCACCAGCAACGAAAGCAACACTTCCCTCCGCGACGCATTCTACTACGTTCTCGCAGACTACCGTCTCGCACGTTCTCCCGAGGACACCAGAATGCTTGACATCTTCTTTGATTCCAAGACCTTCGACGTTGACCAGACCGCTAAGGTAACAGGTCTCGAGAGTGCAATCTGGGCTCTCGCAAAGGCAGGAAACGCTGACGGCGTATCTTCTACCATAGCCGCAACCAAGAAGACCGCAAACAAGATGGTTGAACGATTCATCGCCAACCTCAATAAGTATTACAATTAAGCAACTGCAATTTTATAAAAACAACCGCAAGGCGCAAGCCTTGCGGTTGTTTTTATTCGATTTCATTTACTCCGAGGACGTCGCAGATTTCTTTTTTGGTCTGACGGAAATGAGTCAAGCCGTAGAAGGCAAATGCGGTTTTAGGAACAACACAGTCGGAATCAGTTTCGTATACTGTATTGCCTTCAAAAGAAAAATGACCACAATTAAAGAGCTTTTCAAGCTTGTTTTGCTCAAACTTGAGTTTTTCAATATCAGTAACGGTATATTTCACTTTAGCTTTCGGAGTAAATCCTCTTGTGCGAATAGCACCTTCTCCCAACCCTCCGGGATTCTCGAGCGCCTGCCAATAAGTAAAATTCATTACACCTTTATCAAACTGTATCTTCCGAGTCGAGCGGGTAAATCCCAAAAGCGAGAAAAGAGGATATAAGAATATCAAAGCACAGATGTAAGATAAAATATAAATCGGATCAAATCCGCGTCTTTGTGCCAAACCAAAACAAATAAGCAACAAAGCCAAAACTTCAACAATTGATACCGGACGTAACAGCTTTGCAAATCCGTTCAACCTCAAAACATTATTCTTCATCGCGCACCTCCTTTTTATCATTATATCATACTTACCACAAAAAGTCAAGGGAGCCGAATTTCGGCTCCCTTGATATTCATAATACATTTTGCATCGTGCATTCAACTCTGCACTCTGCATTCTGCACTCTGCATTTATTAATACATTCCTCCGCCTGCGTTCATAGCCGCATTTGCAGCAGCTACAGCCGCGGGATCTTCCTTCTGGTTTGCAACAACAGCCTCGGTGGTGAGGATGGTGGAAGCGATGGAAGCTGCGTTCTGGAGTGCGGAACGGGTAACCTTGGTGGGGTCAACGATTCCAGCCTTCATCATATCGCAGTAAACCTCGTTGTAAGCGTCGAAGCCCCAACCTGCCTTGCGGGAGGAAACGATCTTGTCAACGATTACGCCGCCGTCGAAGCCTGCGTTAACAGCGATCTGACGAACGGGAGCCTCGAGAGCCTTGAGAACGATGGATACACCGGTCTTCTCGTCGCCTTCAACGGTCTTGAGGAGCTTTGCAACCTCGGAGATAACGTTGAGGTAAGCGGTTCCGCCGCCGGGAACGATGCCCTCTTCAACAGCCGCGCGGGTTGCGTTGAGAGCGTCCTCGATGCGGAGCTTCTTTTCCTTCATTTCAACCTCGGTAGCAGCACCGACCTTGATAACAGCTACGCCGCCTGCAAGCTTTGCGAGTCTTTCCTGAAGCTTTTCCTTGTCGAAGGAAGAGGTGGAGTGCTCAAGCTCGCCGCGGATCTGTGCGATACGATCCTTGATAGCAGCAGAGTCGCCTGCGCCGTCAACGATGATGGTGTTTTCCTTGGTAACCTTGACCTGACGTGCACGGCCGAGGTCAGCGATGGTAGCATCCTTAAGCTCGAGACCGAGATCGGAGGTGATAACCTGACCGCCGGTGAGGATAGCGATATCGCGGAGCATTTCCTTTCTCTTCTCGCCGAAGGAGGGAGCCTTAACAGCGATGCAGGTGAAGGTGCCGCGGAGCTTGTTGAGGATGATGGTGGTGAGAGCCTCGCCGTCGAGGTCCTCAGCTACGATGAGGAGCTTCTTGCCTGCCTGAACGATCTGCTCGAGAACGGGAAGAATATCCTGAACCGAAGAGATCTTCTTATCGGTGATAAGGATGAATGCATCGACGAGAACAGCCTCCATCTTCTCCATGTCGGTTGCCATGTAGGGAGAGATGTAGCCGCGGTCGAACTGCATACCCTCAACAACCTCGGAGGAGGTCTCAGCCGACTTGGACTCTTCAACGGTGATAACGCCGTCTGCGGTTACCTTTTCCATAGCGTCAGCGATGAGCTGACCGATAACCTCGTCTGCCGCGGAGATAGTACCAACGCGTGCGATATCCTCGGTGCCGTTAACGGGCTTGGAGATATCAGCAAGGCACTCAACAGCGCGGTCGATAGCCTTCTTCATACCCTTGCGGATAACCATGGGGTTTGCGCCTGCGGTAACGTTCTTCATACCCTCGTGGATCATTGCCTGAGCGAGGAGAGTTGCGGTGGTTGTACCGTCACCTGCTGCATCGTTGGTCTTGGTAGCAACCTCCTTTACGAGCTGTGCGCCCATGTTTTCTGCGGGATCGTCAAGCTCGATCTCCTTAGCGATGGTAACGCCGTCGTTGGTGATGAGGGGTGCGCCGTACTTCTTGTCAAGAACAACGTTTCTGCCCTTGGGGCCGAGAGTGATCTTAACGGTGTCGGCAAGCTTATCTACGCCGCGAAGAAGGGCGTTTCTGGAATCAATTCCGTAGTAAATATCCTTAGCCATTGTGATTAGTTCCTTTCAATTATTCGATAACGGCGAGAATGTCCTTCTCTGCCATGATGGTGTATTCAACGCCGTCGAGCTTGACCTCGGTGCCCGAGTACTTAGCCGCGATGACCTTCTGTCCAACCTCGAGAGCAACGGGGATAACTACGCCGTCATCGTTCTTCTTGCCGGGGCCGACTGCAACTACTTCTGCGATCTGGGGCTTTTCCTGTGCGGTGGCGGTAAGGATGATGCCGCCCTTGGTCTTCTCTTCTGCTTCAACGAGCTTGATAACAACTCTGTCTGCAAGCGGTTTGATGTTCATTTTTCTTCCTCCTTAGGGGTAAAAGGCTCTTCGCCTCAATAATTTACATTCATTTTGGCACTCTTTTTATTCGAGTGCTAACACACGCCTATAATTGTACTACAAATTCTCAAAAAATCAAGTACCTTTGCCTCAAATTAACATATTGTTCACATATTTTTTAGCACACGAGCGAGGAATTGCCAACATATTTCGAGCATATATACTATAAAGAGGTGATTTGCTTGATAGACTTTCTTAATTCGCGGATTTTGGGCGTTTTGCTCCCTGCGGCACTCATCGGTGCGGGGTTCTTCTTCATTATATATATGAAAGGCTTGCCGATTATTCGTCCGCGAGCGATAATTGCACCGTTTTTGCGGAAAGAAACAGAAAAGGACGGTGTTTCGCCGCGTTCGGCACTCTGGCTTGCGCTCGGCGGTGTACTTGGCGTCGGAAACATCGTCGGAGTTTCGGCGGCGATATTTTACGGAGGCGCGGGGGCGGTATTCTGGATGTGCCTTTCAGCAATTCTCGCGTCGGTTCTGAAATATGCAGAAACGCTGCTTGCTCTATCCCGACGAAAAAAGGGAAAGTCTTCAACGACGGCGGAATATATAAGCCTCGCATTTGCAGAACGAAAGCATCCCGGACTCGGCGCGGCACTCGGCGCGGTCTTTGCACTTCTCTGCCTCGTTAACTCACTCTCAATGGGTTGCATCATACAGGTCAACGCGATGGCGGGGGTATGTAAAGATATACTTCATATTGATCCGATATTTACGGGATTGCTCTGCGCCGTGCTTATGATCGCGGTATCGTCGGGCGGACTTAAAAGGATATCGTCAGCGACAAATAAGATAGTCCCTTTTATGACCGTCATTTTCTGCATTCTGTCCTTTGCCGCGCTTATAATAAGGTCGGAGAGAATCCCGAGCGCGTTGTCTGAAATAATACACTCCGCCTTCGAGTGGCGCGGAGTGATGGGCGGTATCGGCGGATTTTTCGTTTCAAAATCGGTTCGGCTCGGTGTTATGCGCGGACTTATCAGCAACGAGGCGGGCGCGGGCACTTCGCCGATGGCGCACTCTGCGTCATCATCCGATTGTCCGGCAGAGCAAGGCTTTCTCGGCATAATCGAGGTTTTGATCGACACAGTCTTTCTCTGTACTCTGACGGCACTCGTCATTTTGGTGAGTTACCCCGAGGTCGAGCATTTTGCCGACAATTCGGTAATGATGACGGTCGGAGCATACAGCGCAGCTCTCGGCGGGTGGATCGAACCCGTGATGTGCGGACTTGTACTTCTTTTCGGGCTTGCCACGGTATTCTGCCAATGCTTTTACGGTGGAGCGTGTCTTTCTTATCTTACAAAAAGTAAAGCAGCGAAAGCAGTTTTGACCGTAGCATATGGAGCGGCGGCGATCGTAGCATCACGAACGCCGCCGGGGGATGTATGGGGTCTTGCCGATCTTTCGATCGGTCTTATGACTTTGTTAAATATTTCGGTTCTCTTCCTCGAACGGAAAAGAATCAGGAACGAAACCTTTTCTTATTTCAATAAGGAAAGATAATATTCCTCGACCTCGCGCGCCATACGCTCGGAGGTGTATTTTGCAAAGTACTTTTCCTTTGCGGCGGCGGAAAGCGAGCGTAGCTTTTCTCCGTCATTATAAAGAGCTTCAATCGCATCTGCGTAAGCATCTCTGTCACCGCGGTTGCATACGATTCCGCAGCCCTCGGCAAGACGCTTGTTTCCTTCAAGATCGGAGACTACGGGAACCACGCCGAGGCTCATGCCTTCGATCAACGCGAGATTCGAGGTTTCGGTGCCAACGGAGCAATTCACGTTCACGTCGCAGATATTCATAAGCGGAGCAATATCGGGAACAAAGCCACAGATCTTTATTTTGTTACCAAGGTCTTTACGTTCGACGGTATCGCGGATATCTTCGAGCTTGCTTCCCTCTCCGACGATCAGGAAATACGCCTTATCAAGTCCGCGCTCGATGCATTCCCTCGCGGTATCAATAAAAGTGCCGTGATCCTTTACTGCTTCCGTACGCGCAAAAATGCCGACAACAAAGGCATCCTCGGGAATACCGTATTCACCTCGAAGAGCATTCTTCTCGTCCATGCTGAGCTTACGGAGCGCGGGCGCGCCGTTATAGATGACCTTTATCTTATCGCGGCGCAGAGCCTCTGCCGCAAGAGCATCAGCCGCGCTATCGTCGGTCGCGATCGCACCGTGAAGCGTCTTTTTCCATTCGCTTGCAAGCATCTGCTTGAAGGGGAACTTCATATACTTTGCGCTCGGCATATCCGAGCAATGCTTGGTAAGTATTACCCTCGGCACCTTGGCATCGACTCCCGCGAATCTCCCCGTTCTTGACGAATGGGTGTGCAGAATATCGGGGGCGAGCTTTTTGATCTTCTCCGCCAATATTCCCTGCATTTCGGGAGCATTCGAGCGGTCGGCGATACCGTAAGCGGTGATAACCGGAATGCCGAGCGATTCGATCTCGGGGATCAGCGCGGCATCCTCGGGGAGTATAACGCTGTATTCAAAGCGCTCTCGGTCTGCCTCCTCGAGAAAGTATCGGAGAAGCCTTCCGGCTCCTCCGATATTCGAATCGGTAAGGATATGAGTTACTTTAATTTTAGCTGAGGACTGCATAGGTCTTTACGCTTCCCTCAAGCACGGGCTCGGAACAAAGTACAGCGAACATTTCGTCAACTCCGTCGATGAAGGAAACATCGATCTTGCCGGCAACAGCCTTCTTGAGAGTTTCGCCGTCGTCGAAGATATGGCAGAATTCCTTTGCAACTGCCCCGATGACCTCATCAGCGGGAACGATATCGGATTCGCCTGCCTTCTCCCAGAAAAGTCTTGCGGGAGCGGCATACTTGGTTTCAAGAGCGTCGATAACGTCGGCAACAACAGCACCCGCGGTGGGAAGCTGACCTGCGCCTCTGCCGTAGAACATAGCGTCACCGAGCATATTGCCGCGAACGAGAACGCTGTTGAATACGTCATTAACGTGAGCCATCGGGCAGGATTCCTTAACGAATTCGGGAGAAACGGTTGCGTAGATGCGTCCGTCCTCGAGCTTGCCCGCACGTCCAATGAGCTTTACGGAGCAACCGAAGGACTGAGCGACTTCAATATCTTTGAGCGCAACCTCGGTGATTCCCTGCGCCTTGAGCATATCCATCGGGATAAGCTTGCCGTATGAAAGCGCGGCGAGGATGGCGGTCTTGCGGAGTGCATCAGTGCCCTCGACGTCAGCCGCGGGGTTAGCCTCGGCGTAACCGAGCTTCTGCGCGTCCTTGAGAACCTCGGCGTAAGTACAACCCTCGTTGGTCATACGGGTGAGGATATAGTTGGTGGTTCCGTTAAGGATACCGCAAATGCCTTCGATCTCGTTCGATGCGAGGTCATTGATAAGAGGACGGATGATCGGGATTCCGCCGCCTACGCTCGCCTCAAAGAGATAGCGAACGCCCTTCGCTCTTGCAAGCTCAAGAAGCTCATCACCGCAATCGGCAACGACAGCCTTGTTAGCGGTAACAACGCTCTTGCCCGCCTCAAGTGCGGCACGGGTGAAGTCGGATGCGGGGTGGATTCCGCCCATTACTTCAACGACTACCTTGACCTCGGGGTCGTTGAGAATGACGTTCAGATCGGTAACAACGCGATCCGCGTAGGGGGTATTCGACATATCGCGGATCTCGAGAATATATTTGAGATATACCTCCTCGCCGAGGCGGGAAGCGATCAGTTTTTTGTTTTCTTCAATAACCTTGGCAACGCCGCTTCCGATAACGCCGTAGCCCATAAGTGCAATGTTAAGCATATCATTTTGCTCCTTTTAGTTTATTACCCATAATGATATCACATTTTTTCAAAAAAATCAATAAAAACTATTGAAAAAGTTCATTTTTTATGATAATATTTATATATAACGACTCAGCTAAGGAGAATTTTCATGTCATCACCCATCGGAAGCAAGCGCACGGTCAAGATTTTCGTGCTTTATCTTCTTGAAAATATAAACTACCCCCTCGAATACTGCACCATCAACGACATCGTTATGCAGACCGACTACGTTATGTTCCTCGACTTCGCCGAGAGCTTTAACGAGATGGTCGACGGCGGTCTTATCGAGTCCTTTGAGGAAAACGGTCTGACCTTCTATCAGGTCAGCGAAAAAGGACGCATCGTGGCACAGGCTTTCAAGTCCGACGTTCTTTCCTCCGTCCTCGACTCGGCAATGACCGCGGCACTGCGCTACCTCGACTTCACAAAGCGCGGTATCACCACCGAATGCCGTATCGAGCGCGTCGACCCCAAGACGGGCAGATGCTACGTTTACTGCGCTCTGACCGAGAAAAAGGACGTCATCTTCGAGGCAACTCTCGCCGTAGACAGCCTCGACCGTGCGCGCCGTATGAAAGCAAACTTCGACGACCGCCCCGAGGTCATCTACCGCGGATTCACCGCGCTGATGGCGGGCAACGTCAACTTCCTTTTTGATTAATATAAAATATAAAAGCGGGAGCTTCATCGAGGAAGCTCCCTTTTATATTTCAAATGCATCAAGCATCATCCGATAACAATACATATTTGGCGAAAATGCATCGTTATTAAATACAGCCGAATCATCGCCGATCAGATACTTCTGTATTGCCGCCATGACACCTGCAGAACGCGAAACGCCGACCTCACAGTGTACGATTATGCACCGGACCCGGTCTTTGTATCTCAATACGTAATCTTTGATTTTAGAAGCATCCGACGACGTCATAAGCACGTCATTGTGGCGGGCATTTTCTTCGGTCACATCGTCGAATTGAACCCTGCAAATGCTTACGATATTGCTGTTTCGTGCAAAGATATTCGGACCAAGTATGGGATCGGTAATTGAAATTATCAAAGTCGGTTCATTTATCCGGTACGACTCTCTCTTCGCCTTCTGGCGGGAATAAACATAAAACTTCATAATCATCCAAATTTTTGAATATATCTTTTAGCTTCGTTTCTGATCCAACTTCTCTTATGCTCTGTAAAAGGTTTTATCAAATCAACATACTGTCCTGCCTGCATTTTATACAGAGTGTAGATTACTTGACCGTCCACATCACCGTCGCAGAGGATTGGAATTAACACTTCCGAGTATTCGTTATAAGCTTTCTTTCCCAAAAGCATAACAAAACTTTGTCTTCCTCTTTTTGCTTTTATATCAAGGAAAATACCGATTATTCGGCCTATTTGCTCTACGGTAAATTTCTTTTTGTATTTAACAGTCAACTGTCGTATCTCCTCACCGATATTCCAGATTTCGTGTTCAAACATATACCAATCATGCACATCCGGTGCTTCCTTCATATACGGCAAATCCGGCAATTCGGTATCGGGAATTTTTTCTTCAGCTTTTTTCAATAGCCGGTCAACCTCGCAATCGAACACTTCTCTGCCATTTGCCTTCATTTCAAAATCTCCTTTTCGATTCGGTATCAAAGAAATTATACCATAAAAGCAGAAAAATGTAAATAGGACGGCTCGATTTTGTCAAGCCGCCCCTTATTGGTTTTAAGCTATTCTGATAATTTCAACTCTTCGTCTTTTTATCAAACGCGGGGTTGAATGCGTAGAAATTCTTGCCGTCGAGCTTATCCTGAACAACTCTCATGGCGTCTCCGAATCTCTGGAAATGCACGATCTCGCGTTCGCGCAGGAAGCGGAGGGGATCGGTGACGTCGGGATCGTCGGAGAGACGGATGAGATTGTCGTAGGTCACGCGTGCCTTCTGCTCTGCCGCCTGACATTCGGCAAGATCGGCAAGAGGATCGCCCTTGACTCCAACGTATTTCATATCAAACGGCACGCCCGACGCCGCGATCGGGTAAAGTCCTGTGGTGTGGTCAACGTAGTAGGGCTCGAACATCGTGCCCTTGATATTCTCAACAGAAATGTTCCGTGTAAGCTGACAAATGATCGCCGCGATCATCTCGAGGTGTGCGAGCTCTTCCGTGCCGACATCTGTCAGAATTCCGACAACTTCGTTATAGGGCATACCGTAGCGCTGGTGGAGATAGCGCATAGATGCTGCCAACTCACCATCCGGGCCGCCAAGTTGGGAAATTATGGCAGAAGCGAGCTTTGGATTGGGATTTTTTATCTTTACGGGGTACTGCAGTTTCTTCTCATATATCCACATAATAATCCCTCCTCAGTTTGCCGCGTATTCCCAGGGCCAGGGGGCGCACTTGTCGCTTGATTCGCCGCAGACACCGTACATAGTCAGCATACCGTGCTTCGACTCGTACTCTGCCGCGATCTTCGCGCGCTTCGCTCTCAGCTCGGCGAGATATTCCTTCGCCTCACAGCAATCGGGGTAGACGTTGAGATAGAGCGTCACCTCGACGATCGCAAAATCTATCTGCCTCAGCTCTGTGAGCAGATCGGTGTTTCGCTCGCAGGAACAGCCCTGCGACATCGTGGGATTGAACTTATCCATTGCATCTTCCTCCCTTTCCAACCTCAAGCGGGAGATCAAGATCCGAGAACAAAGTGCCTCTCGAAAGCGCCCGCGGGTGATCGTAAAGCCTGTCGAAAACCTGAATAGGGGCGTAAACGCTTCCTACGGGACGGTCGGTGATGCCGTATCCGCCCATTTTACATCCGCAACCGGCAGAGGATTCTCCCGCGCGGCGGCTGAGTGCCTCCCCGTAGTTTCCCTTTATTTCATCGTTACGGCGCGCGTTCGATTCGCATCCGCAACGCGGCGCATTTGTGTACCCGCCGCGGTTGACCTCAAATCCCGCACGCTCAAAATTGTATTTATTCATTCATATCATCCTTCCTTTCTTTCGTTCTCAATAGCATTTTATGCAAAGAAGGGAAAAATGTCACAAAAAGTCGAAAAAGAAAAACGGCTTTCGCCGTTTCGTGAAAAATCGTTAAATAAAACACCATAAGCCCCGTGCTTTAACGGGGCTATATGGCGTCTTAAAAGAGTAGACCGATTACTGGGGTCTTCTTCTCTTTTCGAAGCAAGCGCTGCAATAAACGGGCTTGTCGCTCGAGGGCTCAAAAGTGAGCTTAGCCTCAGCACCGCACTCGCTGCAGGTAGCATAGAAATACTGTCTTGCGGGACGGTTTGCGTTCTTCTTAGCGTCGCGGCAATTCTTGCATCTCTTGGGCTTGTTGGTGTAACCCTTCTCAGCATAGAAAGCCTGCTCGCCAGCGGTGAAAACAAACTCGTTGCCGCACTCAACGCAAACGAGAGTTTCGTCAGCGTATTCTACTGCTGCGGTTTCTTCGATTTCGGTACCTTCGACCTTGAGTTCTTCGTACATGTTCTACCTCGTGAAAAATATGTATTAATGCCCGTCGGCGGACTCACACCGCCACCTTTGTTGTTACAACGCTCTTTTTAAGCTATTCGAGCATACAGTTACTATGATAATAATGAACGCAGCTTGCGCTTGATGCGCGCCAACGCGTTGCTGACTGATTTTTTGGTTGAGCCAAGGCTTTCCGCGATCTCCTCGACGCTCATTCCCGAATAATGCATCCACCAGACGGAATTTTCGTACTTCGACAAATTCTCTCTAATAAACGCGCGAAGCTCCGCCGCGCTTTCCTTCTCGATAACGGAGGACGCGGGATCGCTTACGGTAAGCTCAGAGGGCTCGATCTCGTCAAGCGGGATGACAACCACACCGGCGTACTTTTTGAGCTGACGCAGAGCAGACACGAGAGCCTTGCTTACGCAGATCTTGGCATAAAGACCGAAGCTTACGTTGCCGTAAAGAAGCTCGTAGCTCTGAACGGCGCGGTGAAAGGCAAGAAGCGCCTCCTGATGAAGCTCCTCGATATCCTGATCGCAGAGACCGTCCCTGTAAGACGCAACCGCAGAATCAAGCATCGGCTTATATTCCTCAGCAAGCCGCGCGAAAGCATCCCCATCCCCTTCCTTGGCAAGAAGCAACAAGCCTGTGTGAGATGCGGACATGAGGCTCTTATCTTTTTCGGAATCGGAATGATGCGCCACGTAAACCTCCGCGAAAAAATGTCACTTGATCAATATGCATAAATTCGCTTATACACATTATACCATTTTTTTTGAAAATGTCAATAGATAAATTCAACTTTTTTTGCGATTTATTCAAAAAATCTTAAATTTCCGCCAAAATGTTCATAAAATTTGACAATTTCCTATTGACAATCACCTGAAAGCGTGATATAATATTATCATCCAATCATTTGAAAGGTAGTTGTAATAATGACTATTGAAGAAAAAGTTAAAAAACCTCATATGAAGCGTCTGGCGGTCTGGTCGGCTATTGTTGCCGCACTTTGCTGTATCGCGTTTTGTTATCACAGCTTCTTCGAGACTCATTTTGCTCCCGCCGCCTCCGTCGCGGGCATCATAATCATCGCGGCATTTACATTTTATTTTATGGGACTGTGGGATTACTTCACCGACAAAAGCTTTTCGGGCAAGATCCTGCATTACAAAGCCGATTGTCGAATTTTCAAGGTCAGCGCATTTGAGCGAAGAATGGAAACGCGTATTTTCGTTGAAATGACCGTTGAATGTGATGATGGTACGACTATCGCGCACGAGGAAATGCTTTCGAGCGCTCTTTCCAAAGCCATCCCCTACCGCGAGGGTGACCGAGTTTATCATATCAAGGGCGCGAAATACACCTGCCGTTTTCCGCGAAACGATACTGCTAAAAAGTACGATCCCGTAAGCGTCATCTGCCCCATCTGCGGCGCACTTCATCCGCTCGGCACAAATTTCTGCTCCTTCTGCGAAAATGATCTCCCGTGGGATCCTATCGTAAAATAACATTTCCGCCCTACGGGGCGGATTTTTTCTTCATTCCCTTGACTTAAAGCCTATAATGTGGTATTATATTAATAGCACTTATAGCCTTTAAGTGCACCAAAATTGCAAATAAACCAAACAAAGGAAATAAAACGATGTCAAAGATCAAGATTCTCTTCATCGGCAACAGCCACACGTATTACAATGATATGCCCGCGATCGCGAAGGATATTTTCGCGGCGGCGGGGCTTGACGCCGAGGTAACGATGCTTACTCAGGGCGGAAAGTGCCTTGACTGGCACTATGAGCAGAAGCAGACACGCTTCAATATCCTCTACGGCGGATACGACTATATCATTCTGCAGAGCAAGGCGTCGAACTTCGATCCCGAATCCTATCTTGAAAACGGCAAGAAGATATACGACGAATTCATCTCGCAGACCGATGCGACTCCCATCGTTTATATGGTCTGGTCGAACAAGGGCAAAAAGAAGGAACAGCCCGCGCTTACCGAGGCAAACGTTGAGCTTGCTAAATATATGAACGGCAGAGTCGCTCCCGCGGGCGAGGTCTGGCAGACCGTACTCCGCCGCCGTCCCGCGCCCGAGCTTTACCGCGAGGACGGAAACCACGCAACTCCCACCGGCTCTTATCTCGCCGCGGCTTCGATCTTCTACGCTATCACCGAGCGCCGCCGTGCTCTCCGCGTAAATGAAGGCGACGAGCCCCACACCCGCCTCGGCATTGACGAAAAGACCGCCGCCGCAATTCACACCATTGCTTGCCGCACTACCATAGCTTTCAACGATAAGGAATGAAAATAGGAAATACAAGCCTGCCTTACGGACTTCTTCTCGCTCCGATGGCGGGAGTGACCGATCAGACAATGCGCCGCATTTCGGGCGAATTCGGATGCGAATACGCCGTCAGCGAAATGGTTTCGGCAAAAGCGATAGTCTACGAGCAGGATGCGCGTCCGAGCGCACCCGTCAGAACGGCACAGCTTTGCAACATCGAAGAGGACGCGATACCGACCGCCGTCCAGATCTTCGGCTCGGAGCCCGAATTTATGGCAGAAGCGGCGCGACTCATCTCGAACAGCGCATACCGAGGTTTTGAGGGTGCGCGTCCCGATGCGATCGACATTAATATGGGTTGCCCCGTCAAAAAGATAGTTCAAAGCGGCGACGGAAGCGCGCTGATGAAGAATCCCGAGCTTATCCACCGCATCACCGAGGCTGTCGTCAAAGCCTCCGCCCTGCCCGTCACGGTCAAAATCCGCGCGGGCTGGAACAAGGAAAGCAAAAACGCAGTTGAATGTGCCCTTGCCGCAGAAAGCGCGGGCGCGGTTGCGATATGCGTTCACGGCAGAACGCGCGATCAGTTTTACTCGCCCGGTGTCGATCTTTCGATAATCGGCGAGGTCAAGAGCGCGGTAAAAGTGCCCGTCATTGGCAACGGCGACCTCTTTTCCGTAAAGCAGGCGATGAAGATGAAGGAAGAAACCGGATGCGACGGTTTTGCGCTGGCACGCGGCGCTATGGGCAATCCGTGGCTCTTCGGTCAGATTGCAGATGCGCTTGAGGGCAGAGATTTCGTTTATCCCTCGCACGAGGAGGTGCAGGCTATTGCCGAGCGACATCTCGATATGGCGATCGAACACAAGGGCGAACGCCGAGGACTTGCCGAGGCGAAGGTAGTCGTTTCGCACTATTTCCGCGGAATCCGCGGTGCGACACGCGCGAGATTTGATTTTATGAACTCAATGACATACGCGGAGGCGCATGAAGCGCTTGTCCGCGCATTTAAGGAAGCCAACGAAGAAGAATAAGCTAAAAGGAGGTGCCGTCGTTTGAAATATGAGAATATGAAGCTTGAAGACCTGTTTCTGCTTGCGAAAAAGGGCGACGGCAGAGCCTTTGAGCAGATAGTGCTTTCAACCGAAAGCGCAGTCTACAACCTCGCGCTATCGCTACTCAAAAAGCGAGAGGACGCCGAGGACGTCACTCAGGAAACATACCTTCGATTGTGGCGGTCGATCACCGATCTTGAAATTGAAAGCTCGCTGAAATTATACATACTGCGCACGGCGCGAAATCTCGCACTTGATCTTATACGGAAAAACTCAAGGCGAGAGGACGTCGACACCGTCGTTCAAGGTGCCGACGGCGAATTTGAGATTGATATCGAAGATACCGATTCCTCGTCGCGCCCCGACATAGCTTATCTGCAAAAGATCGAAGCCGAGGCGGTGCGTGAATCCATCGGGGAACTTCCGATCGCGGCGCGGGAACTTATCATCCTGCGCGATGTTGAAGGAATTTCTTACACCGAAATTGCCCAAATGCTCGGTATTGCCGAGGGAACGCTGAAATCAAAGCTGTTCCGAGCCCGCGAACGGCTGAGGCGAATAATTCTTTCAAAAAACATTTTATAATTTTCGAAAATCACGGAACTTTTTAAAAGAATTGACGTCTATATACATGAAACCCCAAATCTAAGAAAGGAAAAGGCTATGGGAAAGACTCATTCCTGCAAGCATTACCGCCTTCTGGCGGATGAATATATCGAAGGCGAGCTGACCGATGCGGAAATGCGCGAATTTGAGGCGCATATTGCCGAGTGCGAGGAATGCCGCCGCGAGGTCGAATCGATCCGCGCGCTGAATGCAATCCTGCGCTCGAACAGAGAGAAAGTGCCGGACGGTCTGCATTCGCGCATAATGGGCGCGGTCAAAGCCGAGCCGAAGCCGAAAAAGAAGGCTCTGATCTTCCGCCGCAGTGCTCTGTCCGCCGCCTGCTTCTTCATCTGCCTTTCATTCACTATAATAATCACAATGCTCCCGATGTGGAATCCGAGCAATGAGGGCGGTATGGAGGTACCGTACGATCCCGAGTTTGACGGATCTAAAACTCAAGCCGCATCGACCGAGCCTGCCTTGAAAACCGACGGCGCCAACGCATCCGTCGAGGGTACCGATGAAGTGCAACAAGAACCCGAAATATTGGTAGGTTCAAGTGCCGCCGATGCGTCCCCCGAGGATTCGCCGATCGATACCGTAGTCGAGGAAACAATGGCTGTCGCCGAATCGACAGCGTCATCTGCTGCTGAAATGACCGCCGCCGAGGAAAGCATGGCGGCACCCGAAGAAACCGCGCAGCCCGAGATAATCCGTCCCGAAACCGAGGCAGCCGCCGAAGCTGAGCCCGTCGAAACGAAAGCAGATGCTCTTGACCGCGCTCCAAGCTTTAAGGAGTCGCCCCAAGCCGAATCATCCTCCGCGCCCGGCGGCGAGGAGATAACAATGGCTCTGCTCGTCGTATCCGGACTTCTCGCGGTAGCATCCTTCGTCGCATTTCTGATATCACTTTCGTCGGTCAGAAACGCTCCGAGCAAGAAAGATAAAAACAACTAATTTTTAAAATTACAATACAGGAGGCTTTAAAAAATGAGCACCGAAATCAAAGTTTGTACCTTTAATCTGCGCGTTATCGCAGAAGTTGACGGCAACAATATCTTCCACAACCGCAAAGGAAGAATCGCCGATACCATCAAAGAGCACGCACCCGATCTGATCGGATTTCAGGAGGCGGCTTCTCCGATGAAGAAGTGGCTCGGCGACGAGCTTTCCCCTCTCGGCTACACAGTTGTCGGCTGCGGACGCAGCGCGGACTACCGCGGCGAGGCAACCTGCATCGCCTTCAAGCGCGACAGCTTCGAGCTGATCGATCTTGAGACCCGCTGGCTTTCGGCTACTCCCCTCGTTCCCGGTTCTCGCTATGCGGCAGACCAAAGCGGTTGCCCCAGAATCTACACCGCGGCAACTCTCAAGCATAACGATTCCGAT
>JAZTXK010000025.1:0-21033 GCA_045636385.1 Eubacteriales bacterium | reverse complement strand
GTATCGATACCGGTACAATCACTCTCCGCGACGGCGCTATCTCCGCTAACGACGGTAAGTCCTTCGTAGGTCTTTCCTCCGCTGACGGTTCTCAGTACGACATTAAGGGCGTTTACGTTCTTAACAAGGAACAGTACAAGTACCTCACTTGGGCTTCCGATGACAAGAATGCAGCTAACAGATATGAAATCTCTGTTGCAGAGGGTATCTTCGTAACCACTCTCGAAGAGATCAAGTCCGGTAAGGTTGCATACCTCATCAACGAGGCAGCTCTTGTTGACGATTACGGCTACGCTACCATCGACGATGCCGCAGCTTATGCATGGGCAGGCTTCACCGAGGGTCAGACCTTCTCCTTCGGTCAGAAGATCGGCACCGATAACTTCCCCGCTCCCTCTATGAACGCTGAAAACTGGATCGTTCTCTCCGGCGACAAGTACGTAAACGGTGAGAAGGGCGCAGTAGAGACCACCGCAGCTCCCGAGACCACCAAGGCTCCCGAGACCGAGGCTCCTGAGACCGAGGCTCCCGCTACCGAGGCTCCCGCAGCTACCGAGGCTCCTGCAGCTACCGAGGCTCCCGAGACCGAGGCTCCCGCTAAGTCCGGTTGTGGCTCCTTTGTAGCAGGCGGCGTTGCAATCCTTGCAATCCTTGGCACTGCTCTCGTTATCAAGAAGAGAGACTAATTCCAAATACATATAAAAACCTCCCCTCGGGGAGGTTTTTGTTTTGCTCAAAGTATCAATTTTTTGTGTCGTTTGGATGAATATCCTCCCCTATATCTTGACTTTCCTGCCGAAATGTAGTATAATATTGACTATCGTCGGCAATTGCGGACGAAATATAAAAACGCAAAGAGGTAAATTATAATGCGTAAAATCACTTCTGTTGTTCTCAGCGTTATCATGCTTCTTTCCGTGTGCGGTCTTTGCTTCCCCGTAAGTGCCGCTCCCGAAGGAACTGCGATCAACTCTGCGGACGAATTTCTCAACATGGCGGCTGAAGGTACCTACTACCTGAACGCTGACATCACCGTTAATGCAAGCTATGCCAATGCATTCAAGGGCACCTTCGACGCCAACGGTCACACCGTAACCGTAAAAGCTCCTATGTTTGCTGACTTCTCCGGTACTGTCAAGAACCTCACCATCGCCGGCGAGGTATACGTTACCGATGCTAACGGCGCGGCTTTTGCAGTTCGTTCCTCTAACGGTATTATTGCTGAAAACGTAACCAACAATGCAAGCGTTACCGTTCTCGGCACCGGCATTATTGCCGCAGGCTTTGTTTGTGAGGACGTTGCAACCCAGACCAGCAAGAGCAATCCTCCCAGCAGCTACACCAATTGTGTAAATAACGGCGAGATCTATATCGAGTCGGCTGCAGGCCTTAAGCCCACCGCTGCAGGTCTTGTTGCTTTCGCTGATTCTATCGTTTTCACTAACTGCACCAACAACGCTAAGGTTACCGCAAACGGTGTGTGCGCTCGTGCGGCAGGTATCTGCGCGAGAGTTTCTCCCGTTAAGGGCAATAACAACGCAGAGGCTTACAACTGTGTAAACAACGGTGAGATCACCTCCGTTGAGAGCTATCTTGACACCGACGGTGTTTCCGTTGGTACCGGTGCATCCGAGACCGCAGGTATTTTCGCAAACGTAGGCGTTAAGAGCAACGTAGGTATCTACCGCGCTTGGGGTTGTATCAACAACGGCGATATCAAGGGTACTTACAGAACTTCCGGTATTATCGGTTATGCATACGGCTCCGGCAGTAACCAGTTCGCAGATATTCAGTTCTGCATCAATACGGGCGATCTCTACTACGGCAGAGTTAAGTCCAATGACGGCAACGTACACGACTGGTGCGGTCCCTTCATCGGTTACACCAACACACCCTTTACCACTGTTAAGTACAATATCGACCTCGGCGCTTACATCAGAGATCCCCAGGCGATCAACCTCAACCCCGGCATGTGCTTCTTCGGCTGCTCGTCCGCTGACGTTATGCAGTGCGACGTTGTAGGCAACTACATTATGAGCAAGGATTCCTTCGTATACTACACCTACGCATCCGCCGAGTCCAACGCCGCACAGCGTCACCTTATCTCCGAGGTTGACGGTATCCTTCCCGTAACCCTTGAGGATGTCAAGTCCGGTAAGATCGCATACGAGATCAACACTCTCGCGGCTGCTGACGAGTTCGGCTTTGCAGAGGGCTATGCATTCTATCAGAACATCGGTTCCGATAACCTTCCCACCGTTGATTCCACTCACGGTTGGGTAGTTCTCTCCGGCAATACCTACGTAAACGGCAGCGCAGAGGCTGATACCACCGCTGAGGCTACCACCGAAGCACCCACTACCGAGGCTCCCGCAGAGACCGAGGCTCCCGCAGAGACTGAGGCTCCCGCAGAGACTGAAGCTCCTGCAGCTACCGAAGCTCCCGAAACCGAAGCTCCCGCTAAGTCCGGTTGCGGTTCCTTCGTAGCAGGCGGCGTTGCAATCCTCGCAATCCTCGGCACCGCTCTTGTTATCAAGAAGAGAGACTAATTCTTAAACCTTAAAGACCTCCCGCTTCGGCGAGAGGTCTTTTTATAATTCTTCTTGACTTTCCGCAAGAAATATGATAATATATACATATAATATAATGAGATATTATGTGCTGATAGGAAAGGCGGTGAGTGGGTGCGCTTTGACAGTGAAATGAATATGATCGTGATCTCGGTGCGCGAGCTTGCCGAGCGCGTGTCGCAGGGCGGAAGTCTCGGCGCGGGTGCTCCTGAGTCGCCGACTGCGGAGGAGGGAAGAGAGCTTCATAAGCTGCTCGCCGCTTCGCAAGGCGAGGGCTTCAAGGCTGAATTTCCGATCAGCGCTGATTTTGAAAGCGGGCGGTTATCCTACCGCATTTCGGGGCGCGCAGACGGCGTTGTGGAGGCTGAAATACCTATCGTAACCGAGTTCAAAACCGTTACTCATTCGGCGTTCGATAGGGCGTCCTCGAGGCTCGGACGGGCACAGGTGACGGTATACGCCGCGCTTTATGCTCTGTCACACGGGGCGAAAAAGGTTACGGCTCGCCTCGTTATCGCAACGCCCGACGGCGAGAAGATCAAGAATTCGGATAGAACTTATACCGCCGACGAGCTGATGATCGCGCTTCACGCGTTTATATCAAAGATCGCGCCGCTTGCATATAATGAGGCTGATTCGGCAAAAAAGACTCATCCCGAGCTTTCGGGATTGAAATTTCCTCATCCGAGTTTGCGCGACGGTCAGCGTGATCTGATCTCATCGGTCGCATCAGCCGTCCGAGGCGGAAAACGACTTTTTGCACAAGCTCCGACGGGCATCGGTAAGACGGTTTCGGTGCTTTACGGTGCGGCACGGGCGATGGGCGCGAGCGACGTCCGCAGAATATTCTATTTGACAGCCAAAGCAAGCACGCGCCGCGAGGCTTACGCCGCTGCGGGAAGACTTGCGGGGGCGGGCGCGGGATTGCGCACCATGGTGCTGACTGCGAAGGAGCAGATCTGTCCGCGGAAAACGGGCGGAGAATTCGTTTGCGACCCAGAGCATTGCCCGCTTGCGAAAGGCTATTACGACAAACGCGCGGCTGCGCTTGAGTCATTGACGTCGCAATATAAGGGATATCCCGCGGGCGCGATATCTGCCGCCGCGGCGAAGCACGGCGTTTGCCCATACGAGCTATCGCTCGACCTCTCGGAATACTGCGATATCATAATTTGCGATTATAACTACGCCTTCGACCCATCTGTGAAGCTCCGCCGATACTTCTCCGAGAGCGCATATTGCGGCGGTAAAAATATATTTTTGATCGACGAGGCACACAATCTGCCCGAGCGCGCGAGGGATATTTTTTCGGCAACTCTGACGAGAGCGGATATCGACCGTTTGCGCCCCGCAGTTCAGGGCGATAATTTACTATGCTCCGCGCTCGATGCGCTCGACTCGGCGATATGCCGCGCGGGCGAGCTTTGCGAGGAAAATATGACCGAGCAGGACGGCGTGCGGTGCGGTTATTATTTTAATCTCAACCCGCTTCCCGAGCTCGACGACGCTGTCGCGCGCGCACTTGAGCGTACTGAATTGTTCTATTTCACGCACCGAACCGACACCGCTCTCGCGGGTGCGGCATCGCGGTTCCGCGGCATCTGCAAAAAATGGCAGAACGCGGCGGATAATTTTGATGAGAGATATCGAACCTATATCGAGAAGATAGGCGACGAGGTTTCGCTGAAGCTCTACTGCCTCGACCCGTCGGCGCGGCTCGATGAAGCGCTTTCGGAGGCTTACGCTTCGGTGTTCTTCTCGGCAACTCTGACACCCGCCGATTATTTTTCGGATATCCTCGGCGGCGGCAAGGACAGCCGTTCGATCTCGCTCCCCTCTCCGTTCCCGCGCGAAAATCTCGGCCTTATCGCGCTGACGTCTGTCAGCACCCGCTTTGAGGATAGGGATAAATCCTACAAGAAGATCGCGGGCGCGATCGCGGCGACCGTTGCGGCAAAGCGAGGAAATTATATCGTTTATTTTCCCTCCTATAAATATATGCAGAGCGTTGCCGATATATTTTGCGCGCGCTATCCGAACGTCGCCGTTGCCGTTCAGCAAAGCGGAATGACTCGGCAGGAAAGGGATGAGTTCCTTTCATTCTTCGAGGACGACGTCGGGCGCTTGCGCCTCGGCTTCTGCGTTCTCGGCGGAAGCTTTTCGGAGGGCGTTGACCTGCCGGGAAGCAGGCTTATCGGTACCGTCATCGTCGGTGTAGGCCTCCCCGGACTTTCTGCGGAGCGGAATATCATCCGCGATTATTTCGAAAACCGCGCCGAGTGCGGATACGACTATTCATATACCTATCCCGGAATGAATTCGATCCTGCAGGCGGCGGGCAGAGTCATCCGCCGTCCCGAGGACAGAGGCGTGGTAGTGCTTGTTGACGACCGCTATGCGGGCGAAAAATACCGCGCGCTCTATCCGCCACATTGGGAAGGAATGAAATTTGCCGCGGATATTCCCGCGCTTCAATCCGAACTTGCGGAATTTTGGACAAAAATTGCGTCCGATGAATAAAATTAAAAATAATTTTTGCGATTTTTAAAATAATACTTGCAAAATGCGAGCTTTTGTGGTATAATATTTGCTATACGAAAGTTAAATTCTGCAATTTTTGATGAAAAAATTGCACTTTTGAAAAGGCAAGCCGCATTTTGCCTATACAAGGAAGGAAACCTGTCATGGAAAGAACCACAATCAAAGAAATTTTTGCGGCACCCGAAAAATTTGCCGACTGTGAGATCACAGTTGCAGGTTGGGCAAGAACTATCCGTTCGAGCAACGTATTCGGCTTTATCGAGCTGAATGACGGCTCTTATTTCTCAAATCTCCAGATCGTTGTTGAGAGCGAAAAGCTCGATAACTACAAGGAGATCGTTAAGCAGAACGTTGGCGCGTCCTTCGTCTGCAAGGGTATTCTCGTACTCACTCCCGAGGCTCCCCAGCCCTTCGAGCTCAAGGCGACCGAGATCGCTCTTGAGGGTGCATCGGCTCCCGATTTCCCGCTTCAGAAGAAGCGCCACTCGCTTGAGTATCTCCGTACCATCGCGCATCTCCGTCCCCGTGCGAACACCTTCAACGCCGTGTTCCGCGTTCGTTCGGTAGTTGCTTACGCTATCCACAGCTTCTTCTTCGAGAGAGGCTTCGTATACGTTCACACTCCCCTGATCACCGGCTCCGACTGTGAGGGCGCGGGCGAGATGTTCCAGGTCACCACTCTCGACCTTGCAAATCCCCCCAAGACCGAGGACGGCGAGGTTGACTACTCGCAGGACTTCTTCGGCAAGAAGACCGGACTTACCGTTTCGGGTCAGCTCAACGTTGAGACCTTCGCGATGGCTTTCGCGAACGTTTATACCTTCGGTCCTACCTTCAGAGCAGAGAAGTCCTACACTCAGCGCCACGCGGCAGAGTTCTGGATGGTTGAGCCCGAGATGGCTTTCGCTGATCTCAACGACTATATGGACACCGCCGAGGCGATGGTTAAGTATATCGTTAAGTTCGTTATGGAAAAGTGCCCCGCAGAGCTTGAATTCTTCAACAAGTTCATCGACAAGGGTCTTATCGAAAGACTTCAGAACCTTGTTGACAACGATTTCGGACGCATCACCTACACCGATGCCGTTAAGCTCCTCGAGGAGAGCGGCGTGAAGTTCGATTATCCCGTTAAGTGGGGCATCGACCTTCAGACCGAGCACGAAAGATACCTCACCGAGCAGGTATTCAAGAAGCCCGTATTCGTTACCGATTATCCCAAGGATATCAAGGCGTTCTATATGCGCCAGAACGACGACGGCAAGACCGTTGCGGCGGCAGATATGCTCGTTCCCGGCGTTGGAGAGCTCATTGGCGGTTCTCAGCGTGAGGAAAGACTCGACAAGCTCGAGGAAGCGATCACCCGCTTCGGACTCGATCCCGCAGATTACTCCTGGTACTGCGACCTTCGCCGTTACGGCGGAACAAAGCACGCGGGCTACGGTCTCGGCTTTGAGCGCATGATTATGTACGTTACCGGTGTTTCCAACATCCGTGACGTTGAGGCGTTCCCCAGAACCACAGGTAACGCAGACTTTTAATCGAAGTAAGCCGACGCGGCTTACTAAATATCACTCTTATGAAAGGAAGCCGTTATGCTTTACTCAGAAATGTCTACCGCACAGCTTGAGGAACTTGGCTCAAGCTACCTTGAACAATATAAAAAGATCTGCGCAGAGGGTAATCACCTTGACCTTTCGCGCGGAAAGCCCGGACGCGCACAGCTCAATATGATGCAGGGAATGCTTTATTGCATCCACTCATCCGCAGACTGCCGCTCCGCAGACGGATTTGACTACCGTAACTACGGTCTTCTCGACGGTGTACCCGAGGCAAAGAAGCTCTTTGCAGACCTCCTCAGTCTTCCCGAGTCGCACATCATCGTTGCGGGTAACTCCTCTCTCAATATTATGTATGACACCATGGTCCGCTGTATGCTTTACGGCGTTGCGGGTGTCAAGAAGCCCTGGGCGAAGCTTGACAAGGTCAAGTTCCTCTGCCCCGCGCCCGGATATGACAGACACTTTGCAATCTGCCAGTCCCTCGGTATGGAAATGATCTCGGTTCCCATGCTCGAGGACGGACCCGATATGGATATGGTCGAAAGCCTCATAGCGGAGGACGATTCCATCAAGGGTATCTGGTGCTGTCCCAAGTATTCCAACCCCGACGGCGTAACCTATTCCGACGAGGTGGTTCGCCGCTTTGCAAACCTCAAGCCCGCTGCTCCCGATTTCAGAATCTTTTGGGACAACGCTTACGCCGTTCATGATCTTTACGATGACGGCGACGTGCTCCTTGATATCTTCGAGGAGTGCCGCAAGACAGGCAACGAGGATATGGTATTCTACTTTGCTTCCACCTCAAAGATCACCTTCCCCGGCTCGGGCGTGGCTATCTTTGCGGCTTCGGAGCACAACCTTGAGTTCATCAAGCCCATTATGAACGTTCAGACGATCGGCTTCGATAAGATCAACCAGATCCGTCACGTGCGCTATTTCGATGGCAACGCAGATAATATCCGTAGCCACATGCGCGATCTCGCGGAGATCATCCGTCCGAAGTTCAAGATAGTTATCTCGGCTCTCGAGAGAGATCTTGCGGGCACGGGTATCGCTCATTGGAAGAACCCCAAGGGCGGCTACTTCATCAGCCTTTACCTTAAGGAAGGCACCGCAAAGAGAACCTACGACCTCTGCCTCGGCGCGGGCGTACATCTCACCACTGCGGGCGCAACCTATCCTTATGGCGTTGACCCCTACGATTCCAATATCCGCATAGCTCCCACCTATCCCTCGAACGATGATCTCGAGGTGACGATGGATATTCTCACCCTCTGCGCAAGACTCGCAGCGATCGAGAAGCTCCTCGGCAAGAAGATTTGTGATTGATAAGTACCCATAAAACAGTCAAGAGTCACAGCAGAAATTTCTGCTGTGACTCTTGATATAGGAGGCAATAAGAATGTCATTTCGAACAAAGTTGGAAAAACTTGATGAAAAATATTGGCGTAACGATAAGGTTTCGATCAAGCCGTTAAAAACTATGGATGACTTGATTTATGCGGGATATGAATGCCGCCTGACAAAAGAGCAGAAGGATATGGTTTCGCCGTTTTGGTTTACGATAGGAAGGGCATATCTGTTCGCGGAGCAGAATTATCCTTGTATCATTTATAACGAGCATTCAGTGGCAATCGGTTTTATCAATCTCTGCGAATGGATCGGCACGGGAACTTTTTCGTGGAGCTTTTATATCGACAAGGATCATCAAGGGAAAGGTTACGGAAAGAGTTCTGCGGCTCTGGCGGTTGAGATTTTGAAGAGAATCGATTCCAATATGTTGATTAAGTTGTCAACAGAGCAGTCAAATATTAAAGCGCAAAGATTGTATGCCTCACTCGGGTTTGTCAAATCGGATGAACTTGACGGAGACGATCTTGTATATGTTTTATAAAGAACGATGAACCATATGAAAAAAACACAAAGAAATTCAAATCCATATCCCCACAGCGACTCGAACAAGCGCTATCAGACGTATGAATACTATATGCGAAAGAAATTCGGCGGCAGAGTTGCGAAGATACCGCTTGACGCGGGGCTTTCCTGCCCGAATATCGACGCGGGTGCGGGATGCATTTACTGTTCGGGTCGCGGAAGCGGCGACAGCGTGCCTATGGGACTTTCACTTCGTGAACAATACGACGAGGGCAGAGCTGCTCTTTCGTCAAAATGGTCGACGGAGAAGTGCATAGCGTATTTGCAGGCGCACACGAACACCTACGCGCCCGTAAAAGTCCTCAGAGGCATCTATGAGGAGATACTGACCTTTCCCAATCTCTGCGGCATAAGTATTGCCACGCGCGCGGATTGCCTTGGAGAGGACGTTTGCGAGCTTCTGCGCGAGGTTTCCGAAAGGATACCGCTGACGGTCGAGCTCGGACTTCAAAGCTCGTCCGACACGACTGCAAGGCGCATTTGCCGCGGTCACACAATGGCGGATTTTGAGGAAGGATACGCCCGTCTGCGCCGTCTTGTACCCCAGGCAGAGGTCTGCATTCACATTATTTTCGGTCTGCCCGACGAGAGCGACGAGGATATGATGAATACCGTCCGAAGGGTTGCGGAGCTCGCGCCCGAGCAGGTCAAGATACATCTTTTGCACGTTATCAAGGATACTCCACTCGCCGACGAATATTTGAGAGGGGAATATATTCCGCTTGAACGCGAAAGATATATTTCGCTTGTGGTCGATGCGCTCAAGCTTCTTCCGCCCGACACCGTCATCTGCCGCCTCACGGGCGACGGAATTGCCGAAGATCTTCTCGCGCCCGAATACAGCAAGAGGAAAATAGCTATACTCAATGATATAGACAAGCTGATGTTTTCATCGGATGCGACTCAAGGCTCCCAGTATAATAAAAATGGGTAAATTATTCTTGATTTTTTGCATTTTGGGTTGACAAAACGCTCAATTTGTTATAAAATAATAGTGGAGAAATATTTTCACCATGCATCGGCGTTCACCGATGACGAAACCGTATGTTTTCGTGGGGGTCCCGCGGGAACACACATCAAAAGGAGGAGCATAAAATGCTTAACAAAAACAAAAACAATGACATCCACGGCCTGATCATGGATCAGCTTACCGATGTCGAAAACACTCTCGTCGCTCTCGAGGGCTTTATCGCTGCCGCTACCGCTGAGGGCGCGAGCATTGAGCCTCTTCGCGCGCTCTGCAAGACCGTTCGCGAGAAGGAGCACATCGCAGACGTATCTCTCCGCACCATGATCGAAGGACTTGACGGTCCCTTCCTTCCCTCCACCCGTTCCGACCTTATCTCTATCGCAACCAGCTGTGACAAGATCGCAAACAAGTGCGAGGACGTTGCAAAGCTTATGGTTTACCAGAGATTCTTCTTCCCCGAATCCTGCAACGCATCCATTCTTGAGATCGTTGACATCACCAAGAAGCAGTTCGAGCTTCTCAAGAGCGCGGTAAGCCAGCTCTTCGGCAAGTTCAACACCCTTCTCAAGAACCACGCTATCCTTGACGACATCCGCGGTCTTGAGTCTCAGGTCGACGCAGTTGAGGAGACCGTATATCAGCAGATCTTCGATATGGAAGCACTTGCTCTTTCCCAGAAGCTCCAGGCTGTAAGCTTCCTCGACATCATCTGCGACATTTCCGACGTTATCGAAAATATCGCTGACCAGATCCAGATCATGCTGATCAACAGAGTAGTCTGAGCGAGGGGTTAAAGTAAAGAAAAATGATATATTTGTTGCTTTTCGCCGGCCTTTTCATGGGCTGGTCGCTCGGAACGAATGACGCTGCCAACGCTTTCGGTACGGCAGTGGCAACAAGAGTTGTAAAGTATAGAACTTCTATTATTATTATCGCAGTAATGGTCGTCCTCGGCTCGATCCTTCAGGGCGCGGACGATATCGATAAGCTCTCCAGCATCTCGACCAACAACGAGGTTTCCGCAGACGTAAACGATATGGAAAACGTTGGCGTTGAGTTCGAAAAGGATGCCGACGGCAATTTTGTCAAGGACAAGAACGGTGACTATATCATCAAGTCTAAGGACAATATTGATAAGGATGCTCTCAAGACTCTCCGCAACAAGTCCGCTTTCAAGGCTGCTATCATCTTTATCTGCGCGGCTCTGACCGTCTTCGTAATGAGCTATCTCAAGTTCCCCGTTTCGGCTAACCAGGCGGTTACGGGCGCAATTATCGGTTGGGGTCTCTTCCACGCCGATTATTCGAACCCTGCCGTTACAAGCACTAACCTCAAGGAGATCGGTAAGTTTGTAAGCACATGGTTGCTCAATCCTCTCGGTGCGGCAGTTATTTCCTTTGTTATCGTGTTCTTGTTCAAGAAGTTCTTCGAGAAAAAGGTTGAGTCGCTCAAGAGCTACGATAAGGTAATCAAGATCGGTTATATCGCCGCGGGTGCGTATTCCGCGTACACCATCGGTATCAACTCCTCCGCATCCGTTACCGCTTTCTACTACGATAGCTTCGGTGTAGGTGCAAACGTACTCACCAACGCGCGCCTTACCGCTATCCTCGGCGGTGTTGCAATCGCAGTCGGTGTTCTTACCTACTCCAAGAAGGTTATGATGACCGTTGGCGGTTCGATCGCAAACATCAGCCAGATCGACGGCTTCCTTGTAATCCTTTCGAGCGCACTTGCTATCACCGTAATGAAGATACTTCTCGGTATTCCCGTTTCGACCTCTCAGGCGGTCGTTGGTGCCGTTATCGGCGCAGGCCTTGTCAAGGGTCCCAAGAACGTAAACTTCAAGGTCCTCGGCAAGATCGGTATCGCGTGGATCTCCTCGCCTACCGCAGCAGGTCTTATGGCTTACATAATCGCTCTCTGCACTCAGAGCGTACTTTCTTAATTTACAACTCTTGAATTAAAATATTTCGGACGGTTCGTATGAGCCGTCCGTTTTTTTATCAAAAAAAGGAATTCATATAAAATCGAATGCGGTAAACAATATTAGCAGAGAACGCAAGACGGCGGCGCGAAGAAGGATCGAGCTCCGACTTATGTGTAGCGCTGATTGCGGGCTCAATTGATATAGATCCGCATTCGCACGCATATCGGAGGCAAACGTCACCGAAAAGTAAACGGCGCGACTGCACCTAAGAAAAAGAAATTAATGCAGATAGCATAAGGAGAATTTCAAAATGTCTAACAAGAATTCCAAGCAGTATCTCGAGCAGTTCAAGAACGAGGCAGCAAACGAAGTAGGCGTGACTCTTAACCAGGGCTATAACGGTGATATCACTGCACGTCAGGCAGGCTCCATCGGTGGTCAGATGGTAAAGAAGATGGTCGAGAAGTACGAGAACGACCTCAAGGCAGGCAAATAAGTATTAATTGCTTTCAGGATCCTTGAACGGATCACGGGGCGGACGCATCGCGTCCGTCCCTAATTTTTGATAATTGCTTGAAAAATAATGCTTTTTGTGGTATAATGTGGGGGAGAATCGCGAAAGGGGCATAAAATGGTTTATTTGTATCTGACAGAAAACAGAAAAGATATGACGACCGATGAAATGGTCGCCGCGATCGCCGCGCGTCATCTGGAGGGACACGGATCGACCGATCTTCCCGACAACGCTTTTGAGATCGTGCGTCACGAGGCGGGAAAGCCGTATTTTACAAATCTGTCCGACCTTCATTTCTCGGTCAGCCACAGCGGAGAGCTTTTTGCCTGCGCGTTTTCCGCCACTCCCGTCGGTATTGATATTCAGGAATATAAGAACCGCCCCGATGAGAGCGAGAGATGCAAAAAGATCGCGAATCGTTTTTTTCATCCCGATGAGATCGATGCGCTTGATGCTGACACGGTTTCGGCGTTTTACGCTATATGGACCGCAAAGGAGGCATACGTCAAGCTGACGGGGGAGGGAATAACCTCTGATTTTTCCTCGTTCTGTATTTTTGATCTTGATGAATACCTCTGGCAGACGGAATACAGATCCTGCCCCATTTCGGTATGCACCGAAGACTTCTGCGAAGTCGAAATAAAGGAAATCAATTTGTAAGATATACATAGGAGACCAAAAATGATACTCTTTTACGTTCGCCACGGCGACCCGATCTACCAACCCGACCAGCTTACGCCCCTCGGACACCGTCAGGCGGAGTCGGTTGCGAAGCGTCTGGCACTTTTCGGCGTCGATGAGATCTACGCCTCGACCTCGACCCGCGCTATGCAGACGGCACAGCCGACCTGTGAGCTGCTCGGCAAGGAACCTATCCTGTTCGATTGGATGCACGAAAGCATTGCTTTCCGCGAAACGGCTCTGCCGATAGATGAAAAATCAAAGACCTGGTGTTGGGCAAACCCGATCTATTCGCAGGTTCTTGCCTCACGCGAAGTAAGATCAATGGGCGATAATTGGCACGAGCATCCTAAACTTGCCGAATTCAATCTCGGCGCGGCTTGCAAACGAATGGGCGATCACGTTGACGAGTGGCTTGCTTCTCTCGGACTCGAGCACGACCGCGAGCGCGGAATGTATAAGGTTACGAAGGACGTCAAGGATAAGAGAATTGCGCTCTTCGCACACGAGGGCGCGGGTAAGTTGTTTATGAGCGAGCTGCTCGACATCCCGTTCCCCTATTATTCTACCCATTTTGAAATGAAACACACCGGCATGACCGCAATCCTCTTCGACGAGGGCAGAAATTGGACCTTTGACGGTTATGCGCGTGCCCGCGTGATGACTCTTTCGAACGATTCGCACCTCTACCGCGACGGTCTGCCGATGGGCCACGCAAGCACCGCGCTGAGAGAAAGATACTGATGATTAACAAGGCTTATCTCGAGATCACGAACGTCTGCAATCTCTTTTGCACTTTTTGCCACAAGACGAAAAGGGCGAAGCGGTTTATGAGCGCGGATGAGTTCGATCTCTTAACCGACCGCCTGAGGGGTAAGGTCGAATATCTCTTTTTTCACCTTATGGGCGAGCCGACGCTGCATCCGCTTCTGCCCGAATTCGTGGGGAAGGCGAGAGAAAAAGGTTTTATGCCGATGCTGACGACAAACGGATCTTTGCTGTCAAAATGCGGTGACGATCTGCTTGCCGCGCCGTTTTATAAGATCAGCATCTCGCTCCACGCGCCCGCGGCGAATCCCGCGTTTGCCGATCCTTCGTATCTCGATAACTGCGCGGATTTTGCGCTCAAGGCTTCGGAGAAGGGAATATACACCGTCCTGCGCCTCTGGAATCTCGGCTCGGAGGATGAAAAGACAAACGAGGCGGTACTTTCCCGCTTGCACGAAAAGTTCCCCGAGGCGTGGAAGCCGATGCGCGGCGGCGACAGCTACCGCTTGCACTCGCGACTTTTCCTTGAATTCGGCGACCGGTTCGATTGGCCCGATCTTTCCGCGCCGTCGATAGGCGAGGGCGGCGATTGCTTCTGCCACGGTCTGCGCGATCAGTTCGGCGTGCTCGTTGACGGAAGCGTCGTGCCGTGTTGTCTTGATTCGGAAGGCATCGTCACTCTCGGAAACCTTTTCGAGAGCGAGATCGACGAAATCCTCGCGACCACCCGCGCCCGCGCGATATACGACGGCTTCACCCGCCGCCGCGCCGTCGAGGAGCTTTGCCGCCGATGCGGTTATGCAAGAAGATTTTCAAAGAAATAAATTTTGGAGGGAAAAATATGTTACTTTCCGCAAATGCAAATATCAGAAAGATAAAAGAGCTGAAAAGGCTCGGTTACGATGCTATTGACGTTGGCTTTACCCGAGTTATCTACAACGACGATCCCTATCCGCACGAGGATATTCTCGACGCGGAGAATTGGGAGGAAAATCTCGATCCTTACATAGCAGAGGCAAAGGAAGTCGGAATCAAGATCGCATCGACGCATCTTCCTTACCGTTACGATTATACCGACACCTCGGCTGAAAGATTCGATTACTTTCACGAAATGGCGGTTCGTTCGCTTAAGGCTTCCGAATATCTTGGCGCGGAATGGACTGTTATGCACGTAAACACCGTCGAGGGTACTGTCGAATACGTCAAGCGTCTCTTTGCCGAGTCGGGCGTTAAGAATATCGGTATTGCTATCGAAAATATGGCTAAACGTCCGATAAACGAGCTGATCGAGGCGGTCGATATTCTTGCAGCCGAGGGCTACAAGGTAGGAATCTGTCTTGACATCGGTCACGCTCATATAAATAAATTCTTGGAAAACGACCTCCCCGAGGTGATCGCGGCGATGGGCAAGCGCATCAAGATGCTCCACGTTCACGATAACAACCGCGCATCGGATATGCACAAGGCACCCTTTATGGGAACCGTTCCGTGGGCAAAGGTTATGACCGCGCTCAAGGACGCGGGTTATGAGGGAGAGTTCAACTTCGAACTTCAGCCCGAAAAGGTTCCCCACAGCGCGTCGAGAGAGCTTTACGAGCAGTATTCGGTTGAGATCGGAAAATATCTGATCGGACTTTTCGATGAAGCGTAAGCGGGTAGCGTTATGAAAAAGATTTTATTGACAATTTTAGCGTGTGTTGCGCTCCTTGCCGTTTTCGTTGCCTGCAAAAATGACGGCGGGGAGGAAACCACAATATTAGCAGAAACTACCGCAGAGGCGGTGGAAAGTGAGGCAGAAACGATGCTTAAATTCAATCCCTCGGATTACGTTATAATATACCCAAGCGACGCGTTCAAAGAAAAATACCTTGCTCTGCTTGCTTCGAACGAGTTCGGCGGCATTTCCTATCTTCCCGACGCATCCACACCCGAGCGCGAGTGTGAGATACTCATCGGTGAGACCAACCGCCCCGAGAGCCAAACTGCACTTGCGGCGAAGGGCGAGGCGGACATTGTTATCTCGGTTATCAATAAAAAGATCGTCCTCTGGGCGAGCGACGATAATCTCTATGAGGCTGTTATGTTCCGTTTGCTGAACGAGATGACCGAAGGAGAGCTTCCCTCCGATCTTTATATCGCTCAAAATACGACCGCGCTTAACAAGATCGCGGATGGCTTTCCGAAGGACAGCGCACTTTCCTTCACCACCGCTCTCGGACACAAGAACAGCTCGGTTGAGATCCGTTTCGGCGACGGTTACGTTATCGTGATCGACAAGAAGGGCGTCGGACTTTACACACAGGAAAAGAAGCGCACCGAGCTTGCGTATAAGATCCTTCCGTCCGAGATTGGCAAGACCTATGACGCTTTTTGTCACTTTGACGGCGAATATCTCCGCGCATATCTGAGCGATCCCGAATCGGGACTCGAACCGTGGGCGGCGATTGAGCTGAAGGTATCCGATCTCGCGGGCGAGGTTCGCATCGGCGAGACTACGGGCTACGGCGCAAAGCTTTCAGATCTCGTGATCGAGACAAAATCCTTGGCTGCCGACGGCGCGACCTATCAGAACAACGTCATTCAGAGCGCCGCCGACCCCGATATCATCTACCACGACGGCTATTATTATATGTACGTCACGGGCGATAAATATCCCGTTTACCGCTCCGCCGACCTCGCGAAATGGGATCTCGTCGGTGTCTCGCTCCCCGAGGTTTCCTGGAATATCGACAAGAGATATATGTGGGCGCCCGACGTTGAATATATAAACGGCAAGTTCTATATGGCTGTTTCGATGGGCGAGGCGGGCTTCGGCATCGCAGTTTCGGATAAACCCGAAGGACCCTTTGTCTGCGCGGGTGATATGCCCTTCCTGACCAAGACCATCGACGGTCACATTTTCGTTGATGAAGACGGCAGAATTTATCTTTACTACACCTCTTGGTGCGACGGCAGAGCCTACGGCATCTGGGGCGTCGAGATGGAATCCGATTGCCTGACCCCGAAGTGGGAGACCGAAAAGCTCATTTTCACGCCCACCGAGCCGTGGGAGAGCACGATGAACCGCGGCGGTGTCGTTGAAGCACCTTATATGCTGAAAAAAGAGGGCGTTTACTACCTCGTTTACTCGGGAAGCCACTTTGAAGCCGATTACGCTGTCGGCTACGCGACCTCGACGAGCCCGCTTGAGGGTTTTGTCAAGAGCGCGAACAACCCCATCCTCCGCGGCACAGCGGACACTCGCGGCACGGGTCATTGCTCGATCATCGAAACTCACCTCGGAGGATTGATGATGGTCTACCATACGCATAACACCCCGACCACGGTTCAACCGCGCCACGTCGCAATCGACCCCGTCAGATTCGTCAAGACCGCCGACGGCTACCGCCTCGAGGTCTGCGGACCGACGACGTCGAAAACTCCCGTTGATATTTTTGAATAAAAATGAACCGTTTCGGCTTTTGCCGAAACGGTTTCATTTTATATTTGAGGCAGAATGTGCTTCCAGACCGCATCGAGGATGGGTTGGACGTTTGAGTGCATCGCTTGCGTTGCGATGACGGCGTTTTTCTCGGGGAGAATGATGACAAACTGCCCCTCTCGTCCGTAGCAGCGGTATGAGTTTGCCGCGCCGTGATTGAGCCAGAAATAGTAGCCGTAGCCCATTTCCTCGTCGGCACCGTAGCCTGCTGGATTGAGCACGCAGGAGTCAGTCTGCTTTATTCCGACAGCCTTTACCCATTCCTCGGAGAGGTAACGCTCGCCGTTGTAACATCCGCCCGCGGCGTAAAGCTCGCCAAGCTTCGCCATATCGACAATGTCGAGGTAAAGATCGCTCGCCGCAAACGTGTGTCCCGCGGGATCGGTCTCCCACGTAGGCTTTTTGACGCCCATCCGCTTCCACATCTTTTCGTAGAGGTAGTCGCAGATCGACATTCCCACAGCCTTCTCAAGCATTCTGCCAGCAACGTAGGGCGCGAGGTTGCCGTATGCGAATTTCTCGCCCGGCTCATAGGGCATTGGGCGGGTGAAGGCAAAGTGGAGCCATTCGCTGACACCTTCCTCGCGCAGCTTCTTGCGGTCAACGACCATAAGGTGCGGACAGCCGTGACCCGTGGTCATCGTCAGGAGATTCCAAAGAGTGACCTTCTGCCATTTGGGATTAAGATCAGCGGGAAGAAGCTCGGGGAAGAAATCGACGGGCTTGTCTGTCAGCTTGAGTTTACCCTCGTCGATAGCAAATCCGATCGCCGTCGCCGTGTGGCTCTTTGCGACGGAAAAGACGTTGTGCGCCACCGTGTCCGAGAAGCGGTGCAAGCCGAGAAGCGCGCCGTCACGCATAACCGCAACGGCATCCATATTTATATTCTGTTCCTTGACGGAATCAATGAAGCTACGAAGATCAAGCATAATTCCACCTCGCTCGTTTAATGATTCTATTATAGCACGGATCGCGCGAAAAGTCAATAAGATTGTGCCGACGCGCCCGCCTTGCTTTACTTTGCGCGGAATAGAGGGAATGAAATCATATTTGACTAAATTTTTTGCGTTTTGTATTGAAATTACAAGGAATTTGTGATATAATATAACAAATTTTTGTGCTCAAAGCGAGTGTCTGCTCGCGGCGCTTGGCAGTTTTTTGCTTGTATTCTGCAGTAGAGAATGCAGGCGCAGGGATTTGTGCCGATCATATAAGCTGACGTTGTATGACGGTGCTTCCCGAGCCGCTTTGGACCCACTCGGTGATATCTTTTGAGCTCGAAAGGGGAGATACTTTATCGTTACAGGCTTGATAAGCTCAATTCAGTAATATTTAATTTTGGAGGCTTAATATGTTTCTTTATACAGTTTTAGAAGCGATCGCCGCAGTTATCGCGGGTATTTTGATCGCAGTTCGCACTAAAAAACCCGAGCACGTAACCTACAATAAGCTCGACAAGGCAGGAAAGGTCACCAACATCCTGCTGAGCATCCTTTATATCGCCACCTCGTACATATACCTGTTCCTCGGTATGATTTCCGGCAGTGGAGAAGAGGGCTTCCTCGGAATAATCGGATGGATCATTTCCATCGTTATTGCTTCCGCGTCGATCTTCTGCTGGCTCGGTATCGGATTTTCCGTTGCTTGGCGCAAGAAGGGTAAAAGCAAGCAGAGCTTTGCAGTACAGTTCGCAGGCGTTTTCGGAATCGCGCTTTCCATCATTCTCTACGTAGTTTTCGCAGGAAATCTGGTAAGCTCCCTTAACTGATCCGAATAAAATCAAATAAACGAAAGAGGCTGATCCGTCAGCCTCTTTTTATACACCAAACCCGCAAGTAAGCATAAATCAAACGAAAAAACAATCGGACACGTCATCGGATAAAACCCGGATGACGTGTCCGATTTTTATTGAATTCAGATCAATACGGTCTGAAAGTAGTGCTTACTTGGAAGCCTCTTCGATAGCAACTGCTACAGCAACAGTCATACAAACCATGGGGGGACCTGCGCAGGCGGAAATCAAGAGAACATCTCATTTTTAACGCTTAGTATCCTTTGCAAATGGTGTATATTTTTCGATTATATCCCTAAACCATTGTTCATCACGGATGGTATCAAAGCATTTTCCCTCGTGGACATAGCCTAACTGATGTTTAACATCATTGCATTCATATCCCGAATAAACTTTTGATTTTTCAAACTCTTGGTTTCTTACAAGATATGAGGTATGGACGGTTTTCTCGGGAAGTTCGTCATACATTTTTGCATGAGCCAAGCAAATGTCAAGATATTTTGCACAGTCTTCATAGTCCTTTTCGAGGCAATAAAGAGAGGCTATAGCCAGATAAGCCTCTGATAAATTATAATTGGAGAAGCCGTAATCCTCCTCGTCATAAATCAATTTGATAAAATCAACCGCTTTTTTATATATACGTATAGATTCTTGATTTGATGGAGCATAATAGGCGCAGTTTCTGATCTTTACGTAAACATCTTCACTTATGTTATAGATATCCTTTCGTGTGTATTTCCACCATTTTTCGCTTCCTCTGTCATAAAGCTCTGTCATTTCTCCAACTTGCAATTCATCCGGCAAAAGCTTTATATATTCGATGGCTTTTTCCTCGTTTCCTATAAGACCGTAAATTCCACTGAGCAAGCTGATGGCATCGTATCTGAGCTGCTCGTCAAAGCACTCCTTGAGTATACGATCACACAATGTAATAAGCTCTTCCTTATGTGCAACTTTCGGGTGATCTTCCGTTAACTCGCCCTTTTCCTTCTTATCCCAGTACTCTTCCCAAAAATACGGGTCATAGTAAAGCATCCAAATATACTTTTGCAAGATTTTATATTCGTTTGGATAATTTCTGTATGCCATGCATATAAAATCGAATTTTTCTTTTTCCTTACCAAGATTCGCAAGTCTATCGAATTCTGCTAATATTTCATCGATTTTTGCTTGTTTTTTTACAAGATCAACACCCAAAAGCTCGTCAGTGGTTACGTTAAAAAAGTTTGCAAGTATAGGAAACATCGTGATATCAGGTAATGAAGCATTTGTTTCCCATTTGGATACTGTCTGAAAAGATACATTAAGTCTTTCTGAAAGTTCTTCCTGGGTTAAATTCATTTTTCTGCGTAATACTTTTATTCTGTTACCAAAATTCTTCATGGAATTTCTCCTTTGAGATTATTTCCTCGAGGCTGGTTTAATTATATCATAATTTCCAAAAAAGTACAGATAAAGCTACGTGAATATTATTCAATTAACTTTAGAATTTTCTATATCTAATATGCGAAATATTCAGCCTTTTCATCCAAATAAACTCCAAAAAATATTGGACACATCATAGGGCAAAACCCCAAAATGATGTGTCCAACTATTTTTTATTGGAAGTTGTCTAAAAGTTGTCTTACAGTTGCCCCGAAGTTCCTTGAAAGTTGTTTGAACTTCCTTAAAACTTGCGAAAACTCTTATAAAACCTCACTTTTTGACTATCTTACTTAGAAGCCTCTTCGATAGCAACTGCTACAGCAACAGTCATACCAACCATGGGGTTGTTACCTGCGCCGATGAGACCCATCATCTCTACGTGTGCGGGAACGGAGGAAGAACCTGCGAACTGCGCGTCAGAGTGCATACGGCCCATGGTGTCGGTCATACCGTAGGATGCGGGACCTGCTGCCATGTTATCGGGATGGAGAGTACGGCCGGTTCCGCCGCCGGAAGCAACGGAGAAGTAGTTTACGCCGTTCTCGTTACACCACTTCTTGTAGGTGCCTGCAACGGGGTGCTGGAAGCGAGTGGGGTTGGTGGAGTTACCGGTGATGGAAACGCCAACCTTTTCGAGTCTCATGATAGCAACGCCTTCGGAAACGTCATCGGAGCCGTAGCACTTAACAGCGGCACGAGGACCGTTGGAGTAAGCTGTTTCCTTGACAACCTTAACCTCTTCGGTGTAAGGATCAAACTCAGTCTGAACATAGGTAAAGCCGTTGATACGGGAAATGATCATAGCGGCGTCCTTGCCAAGACCGTTGAGTATTACGCGCAGGGGCTTTGTACGAACCTTGTTAGCGT
>JAZTXK010000024.1:0-15980 GCA_045636385.1 Eubacteriales bacterium | reverse complement strand
CTTGTGAGCAAGCTCCCGTCGCCTTGCTCGCAAAATGCGAACCCGAGCATTCGCAATGTATTGCAAATACCGTGCCGATTCCGTGGCGGAATCGGCAAAAAGAGAAGAAGCACATCTTGCGATGTGCTTCTTCTCTTTTTGGTGACCCATCCGGGAATCGAACCCGAGTTTCCAGCGTGAGAGGCTAGCGTCTTGACCGCTTGACCAATGGGCCTTGCTGAATGCTTGAATATTATATCACAGTTTTCTCTGAATGTCAATACTTTTTTGAAAAAAAGTTTGAGAAAAATGCAGATTTTTTGATGTTTTTTCAAAAAACAAGACCTCTTACGTATTTTTGTATTTTTCCGGCGGTGTGAATATATCCTTTTTCATCGGGAAATAATATTTTTAAGCATAAGCGCCCGAAAGGAGCTATGCAAAAAATTATGGAGGCTTACCTATGATTATCGACCGTATTGCTCTCATTCTGACCATCGTCGGCGCGTTCAACTGGGGCGGTGTCGGGCTTTTTAAGTTTGACACAGTTGCCTGGCTCTTCGGCGGAAACGACACCCTTTGGGCGCGTATCGTTTACACCCTCGTTGCCCTCGCCGGTCTTTGGTGCGTTACTCTTCTCTTCCGCTCTCGCGACGAGTACGAGGAATCTGCTATGTAAAATAAAGCGGAGCTCGCGCTCCGCTTTATTTTTTATTAAAACATATTATTTGTTTTTCCACGCCTCGTAGACGCGCATTGCGCCGTAGTTCGAGGCGAGTGTTGCGATCTCGTCGGGAACGGCGATGAGATTTTCGGTTCCAGCTTCGGCGAGAAGAATCATAAAGACGGTTTTCAGCGGGTCTCCACCGCCGACTACGACGGGCTTGCCCTTCGATTCGGGCTTCGCCGCGATTCGGGCGACGGTCTGAATGTCGTCGTGAAGGAGCGCGCCGACGAAGAAGTTCGCCGCCTCGTCCTGCGTGTAGCCGCCGAGGAGCTGGAGCATTCGCGCCTTGATAAGCATCGGAGAAAGTCCGTGTTTATCCGCCATTCGCCAGCCGAGAGTGAGCATTTCGGGCAGTATTTCGCGGATAACGGGGTTCGGAAGCGCGCTCTTGAGCATCGTATGCTCCGAGATCGAGGCGATAAACTCGCCGCAAAGTCCGCTTCTGATCGAGCAGATCTTGCCGTCCGTCACCTCCATTACCTTGTTGTGCGAGCCGGGGAGGGTGATGATGAAGTCATCGGGCAGACCGAGCGCCTCGCTGATGCCGTAGATCTCGCTCTCCTCGCCGCTCATCGACTCGTAGGTCACGATCTTGGTCTCAAGATCGGCGTCGGGTGCGGGGAGGGTTTTTACGCCGGGAATGAAGAGGATCGGGATGCTCGTCACTTCCTCCATCACCGTCATTCCCGCCGCCTTTACGCTTTCGTCGATCCACGCGGGGCAGATCGCGTGCGGGATCTTGAAGATTCCGACGTCGCTGGCGAGCGTTCCCGAGGAAAGAACGACCTCGATATCGCTTTCGGTGAGCGAATTGCGCTCAAGAAGCGTCTTTATCAGGCGCGAGAGCGTTTCCTTTAAGATATCGGTCGAGCCGAGGAATGCGCCGTCGCGGATTCCGCACTTCGCGCGCTCCTGATCTATAAGCTTTTTCCCGTCAAACAGGCGGCAGCGCATATTCGTCGTGCCGCAATCAACCGTGATGATCATTTTTACCTCTTAATTTATCGAATAAGTGAATTTATCCGCGCCGCGCTTGAGCACAAAATCAACGGTGTAGCAGGGCGCCGAGCCGTCGAAGGTATGATGCTCTATCTTGACCGACTCTACCGCATCGGCGTCGTAGGTCAGAATCGAGTCAAGAATAGCGATCTTACCGCTTTCGGTCTCCGTCGGCTCGCGCATCGAAACTACGCGCTCAACGATCGCGCCCTCGCCGCTGTAATCAAAGCTGTCGGTGACCTTCACGCTCGTTTCCGTAAAGGAAAATCTGCGCTCGAGCGAGGAAAGCTCCGCGATTCCGTATGCGGGAGCGATATCGAGGACGAAATCACCGCCGTCAACGCGCACGTCGCGTGCCGCATAGTCACGTCCCTCTTTCTGCTCCTCGCCGCCAAAGGTGGGCAGACTGTGACCGAGCGTGCGGGTGTGGAAGAAGTTGTAGCGTTTTTCGCGGAAATAATCCTTGCAGTATTTGCCCGTGCCGGGATCGGCAAGGATCTGAACGCCGTTCTTGGCGAAAATAAAGGATCCGACGTCGTTGTGGTTATGCGGCTCCTTATTGTGACCGCCCTTTGCCGCGAAGCCGTAGCTTGCGGTCTTTTTAATGTACCATTCTGCGCCCTCGGCAAAGAACGCGCAGTTGTCGTTCGGAAGAGCCGAGGTGTCGAATTCCTCGCGGTACCAGGTCGCCGCGCGCAGATGCAGACAGAAGCGCGCGCAGCCGTCGTAATTATAGGAGAATTTACGGTCGTAAACGGCGATATCGTCGGGATAGACCGATTTGAGATAGTGAACGAGACCGATGTGGTAGGAAAGCGACGTGCCCGAGTCGGCAAAGCTGACCGAGGTATGGCCCGAGAGGAACATTTTCTGAATATAAGTCGCCACGGCGCGAACCTTGGGGCGGGTGAAATAATCGACCTCGCCGCCCGTAAATTTCTTGACCATATCGGCGTAAACGGTGAAAAATCCGAAGCCGTAATGCCAATATCCGCATCCCTCGACGCAGAAGCCGTCGTCCGCAAAGCCGCGAAGATAGCATTCCATAGTTTCGGAAATACGGTCGCGAAGCTCGGGAAACAGCTCGGGGAAAAGAAGCATAATTGTGCATCCAACCGATCCCACGCAAACAGCCGCCCAGTTGTTTTCGCCTTTTTCCCACCAGAGCCTGTTGAGCTTGGTGACGTAGGGCTTAATGATGCGTCGGTCGATCTCGGACTTGATTCTCGATGCGATCAGCGGCTCGAAGCGGTCGGAGAGCATCGTGTATATTTCCGCAAGCGCAAAACCCGTCTCTGCGGCAAAAAGGTCGACCATAAGACTGCCATCCTTATTCGCTTGGCCGTAATGCGCCGGCAGACACCAGGTATATTCGTTGCAGACCGCAAAAAGGATGTCCTGCAGATATGCGAAATATTTTTCCTCCTCGGGATAGATCAGCGAAAGGAAAGTGCAGGCGTTCATCCTCAGGCGGCGGTTGAAGTAGACGTTTTCAAATTCGCTTCGGCTACCGGTGACCGAAAAGAGCTTAAAAAGGCTGTACGTCAGCTCGGGAATTTCCTTCCCCTCACAATGATTGTTCCAGATGGATAAATTTTCGTCGCGGAAGCGGGCATAGCAGTCCTTTTCTCTGACCTCTGCCCAAAAATTTTTATCACAAGCACGCAAAAGTAAATTCATAACGCACCCTCCCAAACACTTTTTCTTCATTATATAATAATATGGGGAAAAAGTCAAGCCGTGCGACAAAAAATACTTGACTTTTCATATCGGAAGTTGTATAATTATTAGGTCAAATAAATATCTGCCCGTGGCACAGCTGGATAGCGCGTCAGACTCCGACTCTGAAGGTCGCAGGTTCGAATCCTGTTGGGCAGGCCAAAAGAATACCGCCGAGGACTCCGTCCTCGGCGGTATTCTTTTTGTTTACTCATATTGATGAAGAACCTCTTGCTGTTGCAAAGCAACAGCAATCATTTGCGCGCTACCACAGCACATCGGTTTAGCAACAATTATGCGCGCAAATATAGGTTCAGAATCCTGTTGGGCAGGCCAAAAATCCTGAAAGCGTAAGCTTTCAGGATTTTTTATCCAAGCCGCAGGCTTGGTATATCATCACGCGCCCGCGTGTATATCATCGCCGTAGGCGTATATCATCACGCGAAGCGTGTATCCTTGCGGCTTGATGATATACAATGCCATGCATTGATGATATACAATTTCTTCGAAATTGATGATATGCAAGGCTTCGCCTTGATATTTTTTGACCCAAACGAACGTATTCAACACCCAATTATGCGCGCAAATATAGGTTCTGAATCCTTTTCGAACTTCTCGATCACCCCTTCAAAAACTCATCCAGCTCACTCTTAATCACGCTCACCTGCGGTCCGTACACCACCTGAACTCCGCTTCCGCGCCTGATAACTCCCGCCGCACCGCTCTTTTTGAGAAGCGCGTCGTTTACGAGCGCCGAATCCTTGACGGTCACGCGCAGACGGGTGGCGCAACAGTCGAGATCGCGGATATTTTCCTTGCCGCCGAGTCCGCGCACGATGAGTGACGAGGTGCTTTCAAGTCCGACGTCTGCCGCCGACATCTGCGGCTCGCCCGCGACCTCGGATTTTTTCTTTTCGTTATAGTCTGCGCGCGTGTAAAGCTTCGTCTCGCCGTCCTCCTCGCGTCCGGGCGTGAGGTAGTCGAATTTCCTTATCATAAATCTGAAAAGCAGGAAATAGAGGATAAAATACGCGATTCCGATCGGAATTATCGCCGTCCAATTCGTTTTTTCGTTGCCCTGAAGCACGCCGAAGAGCAAAAGGTCGATGATTCCGCCCGAGAAGGTCATTCCGACGCCGACGTTGAATACGTGCGTGAACATATAGGAAAGTCCCGCGAAAAGCGAATGGAAGAGGTAGAGCACGGGCGCGACAAAGAGGAAGGTGAACTCGATCGGCTCGGTGATTCCCGTCAGCATCGCCGTCAGCGACGCCGAAAGCAGAAGTCCGCCCGCGATCTTGCGCTTTTCGCGCCGCGCCGTCGTATACATCGCGAGTGCCGCGCCGGGGAGTCCGAAGATCATAAAGGGGAATTTACCCGACATAAATCTCGTCGCCGACACGGAAAAGACCTCGGTTGAGGGGCTTGCAAGCTCGGCAAAGAAGATGTTCTGCGCGCCCATGATAAGATTTCCGTCGACGATCGCGTTTCCGCCAACTCCCGTCTGCCAGAAGGGCAGGTAGAAAACGTGGTGAAGTCCGAAGGGAATGAGCATTCGCTCGATGAATCCGTAAATCGCGGTGCCGATATACCCCGAATTCAGCACGAGATTACCGAGCGCGAAGATTCCTTCCTGAATAAAGGGCCAGACGAAGAACATCACCGCGCCAACCACGACGTAGACGACCGTCGAAATGATCGGAATAAATCGCGTGCCGCCGAAAAAGGAGATAACGGTGGGGAGCTTGATCTTATAGAACTTATTATGAAGCGCGGCGACGCCGAGACCGACGATAATTCCGCCGAAAACGCCCATCTGGAGCGAGTTGATGCCGACGACCTGCGCGATACTTCCCTCGTGCAGGCTTCCGTCGGTCGCCTTGCCCGTCAGGTCGAGCAGGGTCGAGATCGTGGCGTGCATTACGAAAAAGGCAATTGCCGCCGAGAGCGTTGCGGTCGCTTTTTCGCTCTCCGCCATACCGAGGGCAACGCCCATCGCGAAAATGATAGGCAGATTGTCGAAAATGATCGATCCGACCGCCGAAAGGACGGTCAAAACCCAGTTGAGCACCGTTCCCTCGCCGAGAATACTCTCGAGATTGTAGCTTTCGATCATCGCCGCATTCGTCAGCGACGATCCGACTCCGAGCAAAAGTCCCGCGATCGGCAAGAGCGCGATCGGAAGCATAAACGACCGTCCGACCCTTTGAAGCACTCCGAAAAGCCGCGAATCGCGACGCTCGGGTGCGCTTTTTGTTGCATTCATATTAAAAATTCCTTTCTGATTACACGTTTTAAGTATGAATTGTTTTTTGGCGAGTTAGTTTTTATCAGTTGATTTTTTAAAAGGTAAATTTTCGCCTTTGGCGGAAATTTTCCGATTTTATAAAAAGCCTAGTACGCTTGTTGTCTCTGCAGTACAGACTTCGGTCCCCTTGCGAAGCAAGGAGAACGAAGTCTGTACTGCATTAACGCCAAAGGAAATCAATGCGTTAAATACATCACAACGTCCTTGCCGCCGCGCGACTTGCCGAAGTTGATCTTGACAGTTCCCGCCGCGCGGAGATCGGTGATCAGCACGGGAATCACGGGCGAAAGCCCCGCTTTTTTGATCATATCAAGGTCAGCGCGGGCGATCGGCTGCCCCGCCGCAACCTCGTCGCCGACCGCAACGATGGGCAGGAAGGCTTCGGGCACTTTGACCGTGTCGATTCCGATATGGACGAGCAGATCGCCGAAGTCCGCGGCGATGGCGTATGCGTGTCGGCTTTCGCTTATCGACAAGACTTTTCCCGCGGCGGGCGCGCAAATATCCCCGTTTTCGGGATCGACGGCAAACCCCTCGCCAAGCATCCCCGAGGCAAACGCCTCGTCGGGCACGCGGTCGAGCGAGATGACCTCGCCGTCGCAGGGAGATAATAAAATATGGTGCATTTTTTGTTTCCTTTCTGTCACGCTTCGCGTGAATGATGATGTATTTGCCTACGGCAAATGTCGACTCTGTCTTGTCGGCTTACGCCTCCATTTTCCTTCGGAAAACCGTCAGAGCCGCCTTCGGCGAAATTAATTTAAATCGGAAAATTTCCGCAAAGCGAAAATTCACCATAACTTCGCCGCAGGCGAACCTTAACTCGCGCCCCGCGCGATCTTAACTTGCCGAAGGCAATCTTAACTCGGGCGCAAGCCCGATCTTAACTTGCGCGGAGCACTCACTCCAACCCTCTGATCCTCTCTTTAACCCGCGCAATATACGGCGTCGAAACCGACAGCTCGTCCGCGCCCGCTCCGAGAAGTGCCTCGGTCAGCGCGGTGTCCGCCGCCATTTCGCCGCAGATTCCGATCCATTTGTCCTCGCCCGCAGCGTGGATGCCCTCGGATGCGAGGCGGATCAGGCGCAGGACGGGTTCAAGTCCGCAATCGCACTCGGTCAGATAGGCGAGGCGCGAATTCTGACGGTCGGCGGCGAGCGTGTACTGGAAGAGATCGTTCGTGCCAACCGAGAAAAAGTCGCACTCGCCCGCAAGCTCGCGAGCCATTATCGCGGCGGCGGGCGTTTCGATCATGATTCCGAGTCCGATATTTTCGTCAAACTCGATCTCCTCGAAGCGCAAACGGTTCTTTTCCTCGGCGATCAGCCGCTTGGTGCGCCGTATCTCGTCGATATTCGTGACCATCGGGAGCATTACCGCCACCCGTCCGTGCGCCGAAGCGCGGAGAATGGCGCGGAGCTGGGTGCGGAAGATCTGCGTTTTTTCAAGGCAAAGCCTGATTCCGCGCATACCGAGCGCGGGATTTTCCTCGACCTCACTCCCGAGCGCGGGGAGCGCTTTGTCCGCACCGACGTCGAGCGTTCTGATCACGACGGGGCCCGAACGGTCCGAAAAAAGCCGCGCGACACGGCTGTACGCCTCGTATTGCTCGTCCTCGCTCGGAAGATCGCCCCTGCCCATAAACAAAAATTCGCTACGGAAAAGTCCGATGCCCTCCGCGCCGCTTCGGTGCGCTGCTTCCGCCTCGGCGGGCGAGCCGATATTGGCGTAAAGCGCGATGCGCCTGCCGCTTTTCGTGACGGCGGGGAGTGCCGAAAGCGTCCGCAATCTGCTTCGCTCTGCCTCGCGCTTCGCCGCGGTGTCGGCAAGGCGGTTCATTTCCTCGGCGGTCGGATTGATCAGCAGACGCCCCGACGCGGGATCGAGGATCGCGGACGCGCCGTCAAGATCCTCGGAAAACTCCTCGGCACGGACGAGGGCGGGGATGTCCATCGCGCGCGCGAGGATGGCGGTATGTGAATTGACCGATCCCGCGAAGGTGACGAACCCCGTCACGTGGTCGGTGTCGAGACCCGCGGTGTCGCCCGGCGAGAGGTCGCGCGCGACGAGGATCATCTGCCCTTCTCCGCTCTTTTTTTCATTTTTACCGCCGAGCAAGATGCGCCGCACCCTCGCGCTGACGTCGCGCATATCAGCCGCCCGCGCCGAGAGGTATTCGTCGTCAAGTCCCTCGAAAACACCCGCAAGCGACTCGCCTGCCGAAGCCACGGCATCCGCGGCGGGAGTGCCCGACTCGATCGCGGAACCCACGAGGTCGAGAAAATCGGGATCGCAGAGGAGCATTTCGTGAATTTCAAAAATCGACGCCGCTTCCCTGCCCGCCGCGGCGAGAGTGCGCCTGCCGATTGCCGCGATCTCGGCGCGCGCCTCGGTCAGAGCCGACGCAAGAGCCTCTTTTTCCTCGCGCATACCGCGGTAAGTCATCGTTTTGGAGGGGATTTCCGAGGAAACGAAGCAGATCTTACCCCAAACCGCCCACTCGCCGATGCCTATCCCGCGTATTTCGCGGCGTTTCGATTTGGTCTGTTCGCGAAGAGACATCCCCTCACCCCACGCTCTCGCGGCAGACGAGCTTCATTTTCTCGGCGGCATCGGTCTCGTCGGGGCCGTTTATAATGAATTTGATCGTGTCCCCGCGCTTCGCGCCGAGGCTCATAAGCGAGATGAGCCGCTTGGCGTCCGCCTCCTTCGCGCCGTCGGGCGAGAGTTTTCTGATAAGAATATCCGACGAGAAGTGTTTAGCCGCATTCACGATCGCCCCCGCCGGCCGCGCGTGAAGCCCGCCGACGCAGCCCAGTGTATAATCAAAGCTTTGCATGTATCTGTTACCTTCGCTTTCGTTGTTTGTATTTATTATTTTTCCGATGGCGGGAAAATATGCAACCTTGCAGAGTTTTTTATTGTCAATCAAGGAAATCCGCCGTCGCGCTCTTTCTTACGTAAGGGGTTCCGAAATTTAACTTTTGGCTACGCTTTGGATATTTTCCCTTCATTAATTGACTCGGCTATTGATTAACAAAACGCTCTAATGGAAAGAATAATTACATATTCGGAACGAAATATCAATTATTTTTAAAAATAATTGCAAGTATACTTGCAATTATTATTGACAAAAATTGATATTTGTGATATAATGTTTACAAAAGGAGGATTTTACTATGCCCATTACTTCGAAAGATGGCATCTTGAAGGTATTAACCGCTTATAATCCTTGGTGGAGAACCGGCGTTGTAAACCCCAAGATGACAAAAAACTATAAAAGATTTGCTTTCCATGAAGCAATGAAGCGATTAAATGAAACCAATATACGTCGAACAGTAGTTCTGACCGGAACACGAAGAGTTGGTAAAACTACTATTCAATATCAGATGATCGATGCTTTATTAAAGGAAGGCGTATCTCCTCATAAGATCGTTTTCATCTCCATGGATCATCCTATGCTGAAGCTGAGTCAATTTCAGGAAGTATTGGAGTGTTACCACGAAAACATATCTGCAGGTCAAGATGTCTACTATTTCTTTGATGAAATACAGTATGCTTCTGATTGGGATAGATGGCTTAAGATAATTTATGATAATCAGCCCGATACCAAGGTTGTTGCTACCGGCTCTGCGAGTCCTGCCCTTATGAAAGGTAGTCGCGAAAGCGGTGCAGGTCGTTGGTCCGTGATTCAAGTGCCAACTTTATCATTCTACGAGTATTGTGAATTGCTTGAGCTTGATAGACCTGATATCCCCGAAAATCTCAAGGCTACTGATCTGTTATACAAAACGCAGATTGAGCGAACTCAGATTATGATGCAACTTTCAAAGGTGCAGAATCATTTTATGAGATATTTGCAAGTGGGCGGATTCCCTGAGCTCGCACTTGCTGATAATGATTTGATGGCTCAGCAAATCATGAGAGAAGATGTTGTGGATAAGGTGCTGAAGCGCGATTTACCATCACTTTACAACATTCGTAACGCAACCGAGCTTGAGCGCATCTTTTTGTATTTGTGTAATGTATCTTCGGAGATTATTTCTATTGATGCTATAACAAAAGAACTGAACGGAGTATCACGCACTACTGTAGAAAACTACATTCAATACTTGGAAAGCGCAAACCTGATATATCAAAGTTGGCCTGTAGATATGGCCGGTAAAAAGATATTGAAGGCAAGACCTAAGGTCTATATTGCTGATGCTGCTATTCGCAATGCTGTATTGATGGATGAAACAATCGTAACCGATCCCGTCGGTATGGGAAAGGTGGTTGAAACCGCCGTATATAAGCATGTTGCGGCATTTTATTATAAGTTCGCAACATCGGTGGGATATTTCCGCGGTGGTAAAAAGAACAAGGAGATCGACGTTGTAGTCGATTATCCTAAGATAAAAAATATTTTAATCGAAGTAAAATATCGCGAGGGAGCTCCGATTTCCGATGATGATGCAATTGTTGAGTTTTGCGACGAGGCATCCGCTGCAATTATTATCACCAAAACACCTAACGATTTTGGTATACACAACACTCCGGGTGGCAGAGAATTATTAAGAATTCCCGCTTTTGCGTTCCTTTACTTATTAGGAAATGCAGAAAAACATGGGTATTACGGAATAGAATAAAAACAGAATAGTGCAATTTCATCTGTTATAATGATCCAACTTTCTGCTTCGCTTGAACGTCTTGAAGGTACCGAAAAATAAAATGCAAATAAATGTTTATTTTTGCCCCGCCCAGCGCGGGGCTTTTTCAATCAACAGTTGAACCATAAACAAACAATTGATAATTGTAAATCTCCCAAACCTATGCTATAATATAGTCACACCGGTGATATTTTTTAAAAGGAGCAGAACAATGCATCTTAATTTAGGAACGAAAATACGCGAACTGCGCTGCCGTGACGGGCGCACGCAGGAAAATCTCGCGGAATTTCTCGGCGTGAGCGCGCAGGCGGTCTCGCGCTGGGAGTCGGGCGGAAGCTATCCCGATATGGAGATGATACCGTCAATTGCGAACTTTTTTCATATTTCGATCGACGAGCTTTTCGGGTATAACAATGAACGTGAAGAAAAAATCAAGACTATTCTTGAAAATGCTACCAAGATACTTACGAAGCAGGGATTTACAATGTATCAGGGAAGTTTATCGGAAGACGTCTTAGAATGCGTCAATATGCTTCGCACAGCCTCGGAGGAATTTCCGAACGAGCCAAAAATTCTTTTGAAGCTTTCACAGGCACTCCTTATGTGGGGCTGGAATAAATACGGAGCCAAAGGGCATGTTTCCGATTCATCCGGCATCATAGAAGATGATACTGATTACAACTCACAAAACGTTTATTGGCAGGAAGCCGTTCGTGTTTTTGAAAAGATTTTGAAATGTGATCCGTCGCCTCAAGATCGCGAAATTGCCATTCGTAAGTTAACACCGCTTTATTGCAGAATGGGTGAATACGAAAAGGCAAAAGCACTTGCCGGCGGTCAGAATGCTCTTGTCGTTTGCAAGGAGGTCTTGATGCCCTTGGCAACCTCAGGCGAAGAAAAAGCAAGGTATCAAGGCGAAAGAATTATGGCTTTGCTTTCAAATCTCAGGTTCGCTGTTTCCGAAGCCGTAGCCACGAGACCTGCGGTATCGTCCTCCGAATACGGAAGACAGATTTTATTGTCGGTCATCGGTCTTTACGAAACGGTATTTATTGACGGCAGATGCGGAAGTTGGCATTGGGATATCGGTTCTTTATATCTGACTTTGGCTCTATATGAAATGGACAACGGCGGCAGTATGGAAAAGGCACTGAATTATTTCGATAAAGGCTTTGATCATTGCAAAGAATATGAGCGCATCTACAATGAAGGCGAATATCAGTATTCTGCGCCGTTAGTCTCGGCGTTATCGAAGATAGAAAAAGGAGATCTCGCACCGTTCGGAGACGATTTCTGGGAAAAGCAATTGCTGACGTTTAGGAAAAATTTTGTTGAGGAAATTCGCAAAAATCCGAAATATCGGGTGTGTTTTGAGTAAGTGATTGGGGATTTTGCAAAATCCGTAGGGGACGGCGCCCCGCAGGCGGTTCGGAAGGAGTAAAACTTCCCCTCGCGGGAGGTTTTCGCTCCTTCATTTTTAGATCAGCATTTTTGTCTACAAATAATTTCCAACCCTCGGTTGGATATCCAAATCCCACCTCTATTGAACAAAACCCCGATTTGTGTTATAATGGTATCAACAAATTTCGGGAGGTCTGTTATGGAATATAAGATCGGTGAAAAAATCGCGGTTTACAGAAAAGCCAAGGGGTTGACTCAGGAAGCGCTGGGGGAGCTTGTCGGCGTTTCGGGGCAGGCGGTTTCGAAATGGGAAAATGGCGGTGTTCCCGACACCTATTTGCTTCCGTCTGTTGCAAAAGTATTGGGTGTATCCATTGACGCGCTTTTCGGGGTTGAAAGAAAGATATCGGATTATTCCGTTGATGAAATTCTCGATGCTATCTTCGAGTTTTACTCTGAAAACAGCGGAGAAACAGATATTTTTCAATTTATGTTTGAAACGTTTTGGACGCTTCAAAGCGCATATTTCGGGAATGAAAACAGAATACCTTTAAATGACGTTATAGAAAAATACCGCACAAATCCGCAAATAACTTCGCAGATAATCAATAATAAAGGAACGACGTATTTGTCGCTTATCAAAGATCTTCCGTTCTTCTGCGCCGTTCGCGATACCGAAAAAATATCAAAAAAGCTATTGGCGGAAGACCTATTCTGCGAGTTTTTCTCTCTGCTTGCTTCCGAGGGCGGGCTCGGGGCGGTCATATTTACTCAAAGCGCGACCGAAACGGGGCAATATACTGCCGAAGCTTTAGCCGAAAAGATCGGAATCTCGCTTGAAAGTTTCCTCGAAATTGAGCCGTTGCTTGTAAAATACGGACTTTTGAATGAAGATACTTTAACTATAAACGACAAAGTTATCAAGGTATACCGTAAACAGAGCAACCCCGAGATCCGCCCGATTCTTATTATGGCGTATCAGTTTATCAACGCGAGACAGTGCTATTATAACTTCACCTGCAACCGCACAAAGCCTTATTTTTAACACGTTTCGCGAAGCGAGTATATCGCGCGCCATTCGCAGAGGGTGCAACTTTGGGGAAACTATGGTCAGAAAGCCGAGCGATGGAGGCTACGCTCTCAAACTCCCTCTTCCCGGTTTACGGGAAGAGGGGCGGGGTGATGGGCACCTATTTGCCGAAACGAAATTATGAGGATATCGGCGAAGACTCTGTGCGGGCACAAAAATACCTTTGCAAACCCACAGTGAGCACAAAATCTCTATAGGCATTGCGCGCTCGAAGAGCGCGCGGGGTGAAGGAGCGAAAACCTCCCCTTTTAGGGGAGGTTTTACTCCTTCCAAGCAGTCGGCGGGGCGCCGCCTGCTTGAAGCGCAGGGGTGTTTCGACCTCTGCGGAGGTCGACTTAAGGCTCCGCCTTAAGAATCTGCCACCTTTTGAAAAAGGTGGACCAAAACTTTCCGCTATTTTTGTTTTTCGCTATTGACATCGTATTTTAAAAAGGTTATAATTATAAAAAAGCCATGGGGGTACGGGTATGAAGTATCTTAACATAAAGCAAAAATACGAGGGTTTGACTGCGCGTGCGGTCGATTTCCTTACCGTCAATCAGCTCTCCGACCGCGATATGTGGCGGCGGTTCGTTGACCAATTCCGCCGTCCCATCGACGGCGTCAACAACGGTTGGCGCGGCGAATATTGGGGCAAGATGATGCGCGGCGGCTCACTCGTCTACGAATACTCGCGCGACGCCGAGCTTCTCGACGTCCTCACCGAAACCGTTCGCGATATGCTCACCGTCATCGACGCCGACGGGCGCATTTCGTCCTTCACGAAGGAGACCGAATTCCGCGCGTGGGATCTCTGGTGCCGCAAGTACGTTATCCTCGGAATGGAATACTACCTTGATATTTGCGCGGACGAGGCTCTGAAATCCGAAATTATCACCTTCATCAGCCGCGCGGCGGACTACATAATCGCGCACATCGGCAAAGAGGAAGGCAAAATTCATATAAACAAGGCAACAAAGCACTGGCTCGGGCTCAATTCTTCCTCGATCCTTGAGCCTATGGTACGTCTTTACAACCTGACGGGCGAGCAAAAATACCTCGATTTTGCCGCCTACATCGTCGAATCGGGCGGAAGCGAGATCAACGTTTTTGAGCTCGCATACGAAAACACGCTCAAGCCCTATCAGTACGGCGTTGCGAAGGCTTACGAGATGATGTCCTGCTTCGAGGGACTGCTTGAATTTTACTACGTCACGGGCATTGAAAAATACCGCGTCGCTGTTGAAAACTTTGCCCGCGCTGTGCTTGACACCGAGATCTCCGTCATCGGCTCCTCGGGCTGTACGCACGAGCTTTTCGACCACACCAAGACCCGCCAGACGCAATTTTACGAGGGCATCATGCAGGAGACCTGCGTGACCGTGACCTGGATGAAGTTCTGCTCGCGCCTCTTTATGCTGACGGGCGACCCCGTCTTTGCCGACGCGATCGAGCACTCCTTCTACAACGCCTACCTCGGCTCGCTCAACGAGGGAATGCACATCAGCAGCGACGGCTACGTTCGCGAGCGTTTCGCAAAGATCAATATGCTCGACAAAATGGTGCCCGTTCCTCTGCCCTTCGACAGCTACTCTCCTCTCCGTCCCGGCAGACGTGGGCGCACCGTCGGCGGTTTCCAGATCCTTGAGGACGGCAGATATTACGGCTGCTGCGTCTGCATCGGCGCGGCGGGTGTCGGAATTTTTGCCAAGCACGCGATCATCGAGAAGGACGGCTGTGTCGTTGTTAATTTCTACGAGCAGGGTGAGTCGGAGATCACCACCGAGCGCGGTAAAATTTCGATCAAAACCGAAACCAAATACCCCGCGGACGGCAAAATTACGCTTAAAATCACATCCGAATGCGACTTTTGCCTGAAGCTGCGCGTACCCGCGTGGTCGAAGGATCAAGCGGACACGGCAAAGGACGGCTACGCGGTCTATAAAATCCGCGCGGGCGAGAGCGAGATCAAGCTCGAGCTCGATATGTCGATCCGCGAAACGCTCCCGGAGAAGTGGGATCTCGACGTGCTTTATATCAACACCTGCGGTACTCGCAAGCCGCCCGTACCCGTTCGCCATTACCCCGAGGACGATGATTTCATCTCGCTTTCGCGCGGACCGATCACCCTCGCCGCCGATTCCTCGCTCGGTAAGGATGCAAAGAGCAAGTATAGCTTCAAAAACTACGATTACCGCGTCTGCGAGGACGAAAAATACACCGTTAAACTCGAATTCACCGACGAAAACGGTGAGAAATTCTACCTCATCGACTACCAATCCGCAGGAAAGGATTGGGAAAGCGATATCGCGGCGTGGCTGCCGTGCTCGCGGAGAGAGCAGTGAAGTTCTCGCTTGCGCGAGAGTGATAATTTCCACTTCGCGGAAATTGAAGATAAATTAAAAACAACATCAGCGGAAAGTTTTTTGAAGATTCTTAAGAAACTTTTTTCCAAAAAAAGTTTCTTAAGTCGCCGTCCGCAGACGGCGAAACTCTCTTTGCGCTTCAAAACGGCGGCGCCCCTGCCGACGTTTTGGAAGGAGTAAAATCTCCCCCTCGGGGGAGATTTTTGCTCCTTCACCCCTGAACTATAGTGATATTCTCGCTTGCGCGAGAGTGATATTTTGCTTTGCAAAGTTATATTCGTGCTTCGCACGAGTGATATTTCGCCCTTTCGGGCGAAGTTAAGGTTAAATTCCGCCCTTGGGCGGAATTCCTCCATAATTATTCATTTTTTCATTATTCATCATTCATTATTTATTTTCATCCCCCGAAAGGAGTGTCCGATATGAATACTCAAATAATAAAGCGCCCCCTTCTCGGTATTCTCGGCGGTCTCGGTCCTATGGCAAGCGCATATTTCTATGAGCTTATCACTGCCCACACAAAGGCCGGCCGTGATCAGGATCATATCGACATTATCCTCTCATCCCGCGCCTCCACTCCCGACAGAACTGCCTTTATCACAGGCCGAAGCATCGAAAGCCCCCTTCCCTATATGGTTGAGGACGCGAGACGACTTGAGGTCTACGGAGCAGACGTTATCGTTATCCCCTGCAACACCGCTCACTATTTTGTTGAAGAGGTGAGGGCAAACGTTGAGGTCCCCGTTCCCAGCATCATTGAGG
>JAZTXK010000023.1:0-125376 GCA_045636385.1 Eubacteriales bacterium | reverse complement strand
AGCCACCGAAAAAACGGATTATATAATATTACTGTTAAAAATTTAAATAAAAGCACCGCACAACAGCGTTGTGCGGTGCTTTGGAGCAAAAAATGCTTTGGATTATTCTTTTAGTTTTGATAATATTTGCCGATCAGCTTTCTAAATGGCTGGTCGTGGCTCTGCTTCAGGGCAAGGAGTCTGTCTACGTTATACCGGGCGTACTCCGTTTTACCTACGTTGAAAACGACGGCGCGGCGTTCGGAATGCTCGACGATCACCGTTGGGTCTTCCTCGTGCTTTCAACGGTTATGATAATCGCGCTGATATATTACATTGTCAAATATAAGCCGAGCAGTAAATGGGTGATGACCTCGCTCATCCTCATCGTCGGCGGCGGTATCGGAAATATGATCGACCGCCTCCTCCTTGGCTACGTTATAGATTTTATCGACTTTTGCGCCTTCCCTCAGCTTTGGAGATGGGTGTTCAATATCGCCGATTCCGCTGTTTGCGTCGGCACCTTTATGCTTTCCCTCTGGCTTATTATCGACACCGTTAAGGAATATAAGCGCGAGCGGGCAGAGAAGGAGCAAGCAGAATGAGCACCTCTGTTTATACCGCCCAAGTCGGCGAGCGCGTTGACAGCTTTCTCGCGCGAATGAGTGCCGAGGAAGAAGAACCGCTTTCGCGCTCCGCGGCGGCAAAGCTCTGCGACGACGGGCGCGTTACCGTCGGCGGTAAGGCGGTCAAGAAGAATTATATTCTCCGCGAGGGCGAAAGCGTCGTAGTCGTGCGCCCCGAGCCGCTCCCCGACGAGGTTCTGCCCGAAAATATTCCTCTTGATATAATCTACGAGGATGCGGATATCATCGTCATCAACAAGCCGACGGGAATGGTCGTCCATCCCGCGCCCGGCAATATGACGGGCACGCTCGTGTCGGCTCTGCTTTACCATTGCGGCGACTCGCTTTCGGGCATCGGCGGCGTTCAGCGTCCCGGCATCGTTCACCGTATCGACAAGGATACAACGGGTCTTTTAGTCGTTGCAAAGAACGATACCGCGCATCGCTCGCTCTCCGAGCAGATCGCGCTTCATACGGCATACAGACGCTATATGGCGATCTGCGTCGGCTCACCGCGCGAGGATTCGGGCACGGTTGACGCACCCATCGGGCGCCATCCCATCGACCGCAAGCGTATGGCGATAGTCCGTGACGGACGCGCACGCGAGGCGGTTACGCATTGGACTGTGAAGGAACGCTTCCACGGTATCTCGCTGATCGAGTGCAAGCTTGAAACGGGAAGAACTCATCAGATCCGCGTTCATATGTCGAGCATCGGTCATCCCGTTCTCGGCGACGAGGTTTACGGCGGCGACAAGCACCGCGCGGCAAAGGAGCACGCGAAATTTATATCGGGTCAAGCCCTTCACGCGTACAGACTTGAGCTTGATCATCCGCGCACGGGGGAGAGAATGAGCTTTGAGGCTCCGCTTCCCGCAAATATGGCGCATCTTATCGAAATTTTCAGACAGGAACTCTAAAAATGACAGATTTCAGCAATATTCTGATCGTCACCGACCTTGACGGTACTTTTTTCGGAAAGCACGGTGCGCCGATCGAGCGCAATCTTAAGGCGGTTGAGTATTTCAAGGCACACGGCGGTCATTTCACCATCGCGACAGGTAGAACCAATCTCAACCTTAAACATAAATGGCGCGACGCCGCAGACCTCGTCAACGCTCCCGTTGTCGGATGCAACGGCGCGATGCTTTGCGATCTTAAAAGCGATACGATCCTTGACGGCAGACTTATGGATCGCGCGCACGTTATGGAGCTTATCGAGCTTATGATCAGAACCTTCCCCGATCTCGGCTCGAGAATTTCGGTCTCGGACGGATTCCTTTCCTCGCCGGGTCAGCGCGAGCGTTGCCCCGAGGTCGATCACGATCTCGAGAGAGTTGCTCCCGCGAAGGTATATACCCTCCCCGAGGAGGAATGGCTTTCGATTCCCGATTGGTACAAGGTTGTCGTTCGCGGAAATCCCGAGCGCGCCGATGCCTTCCGCGCTCTTGCCGAGCGGGAATGGTCCGATAGATTCGTGACGAGCAAATCGGGCATAGCTTATCTTGAATTTCAGGCGCCTGACACAACCAAGGCGACTATGCTCCCCGCGCTTCGCGAGTACGTTGAAAATAAAGTCGGCAAGCCCGTCAAGCTTTATGCCTGCGGTGACTATGAGAACGACCTTACAATGCTCGAGGCGGCTGACGTTGCCGTCTGCCCCACAAACGCCATCGACGAGGTAAAGGCAGTTGCGGATATTTGCCTTTGCCACCATACGGAAGGACTTATCGCAAGCCTTATTGAGCTTATTGAAGAAGGAAAGATATAATAAAAATCCCGACAGATTTTGTCGGGATTTTTATTATACATACGACCTATCGATATTGACGACCGAGAAATAATTTCCGTCGATTGATTTTACGATGGTTTCGATGTTTTTACGAATTTCGTCGTCGGTTTTCTTGAAGCCGTAGGGGATTACGACGTCGAAGATGACGTTGGTGTGTGTCGGTCCCGTGACCATACGGAAATCGTGGATGGTTAATTGGGAGTCAATGCAGGTGACGAGGGATGCAACCTTTTCGCGCACCGAATTGGTCAGCTCATCGTTTGTTGCGATCGGGTCCATGTGGATAACGGCGTCACAGTTCAGATATTCGCGCAGCTCCTTTTCGATATTGTCGATCATATCGTGTGTAGCAAGCAGATCGGCGTCGCAGGGAACCTCGGCGTGGAGCGAGATCATCGTTCTCGCGGGGCCGTAATCGTGAACGATCAGGTCGTGAATGCCCGCCACACCCTCGTAGGAATAAACGATCTTCTCGATCTCCTTGATAAATTCCTCGCTGGGGGGAGTGCCGAGAAGGGGATCCATCGTTTCCTTGACGGCGCGCAGACCCGAGAAGAGAATGAAGCCCGAAACTGCAAGACCGCAGTAGGCGTCGATATTGACGTCTGTCAGCTTCGAGATTATCAGGCAGAGAAGAACCGCGGCGGTGGCGATCGTGTCGTTGAGGCTGTCCTGTGCCGTCGCACGCATAGCCGACGAGGAAATTTTCTTGCCTATGTTGAAATTATAGAGTGCCATATACCCCTTGACGGCAATCGAGCAGACGAGGATTATGACGGCAACAATGCTGAATTCGACCGCTTCGGGGGAGATTATCTTTTCGACCGAGCCCTTACCAAGCTCAAAGCCGACAAGGATGATGAGCATCGAAACGATAAGACCCGAAATGTATTCTATTCTGCCGTGACCGAATGGGTGATCCTTATCGGGCTTTTGCCCCGACATACGGAAGCCGATCAGGGTGATGACCGAAGAACCCGCATCGGTGAGGTTGTTGAAGGCGTCCGCCATAATCGAGATCGAGCCGCTGATGATTCCCGCGAGCATCTTGATGGCGAAGAGCAGGACGTTGAGGATGATGCCCATCACTCCGCAGAGAGTGCCGTATGCGCTGCGCACCGCGGGCGACGAGGTATCCGCACTGTCCTTGATAAAAATTTTTGAGAGTAGACTTATCAAATTGAGCCTCCGAAAAAAGATGTTATTGGAGGAACCCACCCGGGTTCCTCCAATATATTATATGTGTTTAGTCAACAACTACCACTCCGTCTTCCTTGACGGTGACGGTCATGCCGTCCTTGACGTAATTGATGAATTCCTCGCCGAGGCAGTCGATGACGGGCATATTGATGTCCTCAACCCAAACGGATGCAAGAATTGCTCCCGCCGCCGCGAGCGAGTCGATATGCTCGGAGAAGAGCATACAAGCGGGCTGACGCTTCATAGAGCAAGCGCAGTAGAGAACGAGTCCGCCCGTGGTCGAGCCGATCGTCTGGGGCAGGCAGAGAGCCTTGCCGCAGAGGGGCTTGCCGTTGAGCTCGGGGTTGTTCTGGTCGCCGCACTTGGTCTGTTTGTCGCCAAACTGCAGAGCCATCTGCATCGAGGCGAGAGTATTAAAGCCCTGAGTGGTAACGACGGCTTCAGCGGTCGTAGTACCGGGGGTTACAACGCGTCCTTTGAATTCTCTCATTTTTATTTACCTCCCTTTGTGATAGCTGCAAGAATTTCATCGTCGGTGTAGTAGCGCGCCGTGGTGTAGGTGCGGAGCTTATTCGACGAGGTGATGACGGGCATCTTCTTGCAAAGCGGGTTGTTCATATACATAAGGGGGCAGATATAAGAGGTGATAACGCCGGTTGCCTTGAGGCGTGCGGCATATTCGGTCTTGTTGAATTCCTCGAGAACCTTGGGAGCGGCGGTGAAAACGGTGGGGATGAGAACGGTCTTGTTGCCCGCCGCCTTGAGTCCTGCCTCGACCTTGTCGGTCCAATCCTTGAGCTGCTGGAGCGACATATGGGGGCATCCCATAAAGCAGAGCTTCGGTGTTGCATCGGGATTCTTCCATACAACAGGGTAGTTTGCCTTTACTCTTTCAAGCTCGGCGTCGGTGATGACGTATTCCTTTGCGCCGTCGGCGATGAGAGCCTTGCCCTGCTCCTTTGCTTCGGGAGTGAGGTTGTCGATGTGGTAAAGTCCGACAGCACCGTTCGATGCGGTTGCCGCGCCGAAATCCTTGAGGTAGGTGCAAGCGGAATCGTTCAGCTCGTCGCCGATCCACTTGTCAAGTCCGATAACGTAGGGAACGTCCTCCATTACCTTCATACCGATAGCGGAGCCGAGAAGCTGTGCTTCGGGCTTCTTGGTGGTCTCGATCTTGATGATCCAGGTTGCACGTCTGCCCTCGTCGGTGAGAAGACCGAAGTAGGGAACGTAGCCGACGATCGAGCCCATAATGTCCATAATGCCCGAGTTACGGTTGCAACGCGCGCCGAGAACCGAGTTTGCGTAAACTACTGCGGAGGACTCAGCCCAGGAGAGGACGTCGCCCTTCTTCGGTACGTTGCCAACCTGATCGAGGTAGCAAGCGCAGGTGAAGGCATCGTCCGACATAAGTCCGAGCTTGTGGAGCTGCTCCTCGTAGAAATTCTGCTTGGTGTACATAAGCTTGTTGAAAACAAGGTTCTGCAGGAAGTTTGCGGGAACGTTCTTGTCGATAGGTCTGGGGTCGACCGAGAAGGTCTGGCTCGACTTTACGCCCGCATCAAGAAGCTGCTGCATAAGATCGTAAACGGGCGCCATTACCTTCAGACCGAAGGAGGTAACGAGGTGGTTGTGCTTTGACGTAACGGGCACCATTTTTTCTGCCCCAAAAGCGTCACCGAACATAACCATGGTCTTCATGATCTTCGCCATGGTCTCGCCCTGCGAGCCGTTCAGTATCGCCTGCTGTTCTTCATTAAGATACATATCTATATCCTTTCAAATTCAATAAAAATGATTTTCGAGCGTAGCGAGAAAATCTACCTTAACGTTTGCCGTAGGCAAACATATCACTGCGCAAAGCGCAATATCACTGCCATAGGCAATATCACTCGTCCGAAGGACGAATATCACTGCAACAAAGATCGTCAGATCTTTGTTGCCACGTCCCAAGCGCCCCAGATTACGGAGCGGAGGTTGCCGACCTTCTGCGCGTCGCCGATGACGTGAACGCCCTTTGTTGCAATAGGCGCGGGATTGTAACCGACCGAGAGGATTACCGAGTCAGCCTCGATCTCAAAGGTCTTGCCTTCCTTATCAGCAACGACTACCGAGCCGTCACGGATCTCTTTAACGCCGGTCTCGAGGTGAACGGGTACCTTGTTGGTCTTGAAGCAATCGCGGAGGTAGGAGGTGTTTGCAAGGCAGATTCCGGGGGTGACGATGAGGTCATCCATCATCTCAACGATCGTGGGCTTCTTGCCCTGAAGGAAGAGCTCGTATGCGATCTCGCATCCGGTAAGTCCGCCGCCGATAACGACGACACGCTCACCAACTTCCTTCTTGCCAAGGAGGAAGTCAACAGCCTCGATAGACTTTTCTACGCCGGGGATCGGAATTCTCTTTGCCTTTGCACCGGTAGCGACGATTACCTCGTCAGCGCCGAGAGATGCAACGTCGGTGACCTCGGTGTTGAGCTTGACCTCGATAGAGGAATAACGCGCGATCTCTCTCTTGTACCAAGCGATAAGGTCGCGGTCCTTTTCCTTGAAGGAGGGGGCTGCCGCCGCGATGAATACGCCGCCGAGCTCGCCCGACTTTTCGTAGAGAGTTACGCTGTGTCCGCGCTTCGCGCAGACGATAGCGGCTTCCATACCGCCGATACCGCCGCCGATAACGGCAACCTTCTTTGCCTTCTTCGCGGGCTGAATATTATATTTCTTCGACTGCATCGTCACGGGGTTGAGCGCGCAACGTGCAAGTCCCATAGTGTCGGTGAGATCCTGAGTGTTTGCGTGTCCCTTCGAGGAAGAGAAGTTGAAGCATCCCGCGTGACAGCAGATACAAGGCTTGATGTCCTCGATGCGGTTTTCGATGAGCTTGGTGATCCATTCGGGGTCAACGAGGAACTGACGCGCAACTCCCATACCGTCGATCTTGCCCTCTGCGATAGCCTGCGCTCCGACGTCGGGCTCCATACGTCCCGCGCAAACGACGGGAATATCGACGAACTTCTTTATGTGCGCAACGTCCTCGAGGTTGCAGTTCTGGGGCATATACATAGGCGGATGCGCCCAGTACCAGGAGTCATAGGTACCGTTGTCGGCGTTGAGCATATCGTAGCCCGCATCCTGGAGGTACTTAGCCGCCTTTTCGGACTCTTCCATATTACGTCCGACTTCAACGTAGTCCTCACCGGGCATAGCACCCTCGCAGAATCCCTTCATCTTGGACTCTACCGAATAGCGGAGAGAAACGGGGAAGTCCTTGCCGCAAGCTTCCTTGATCGCCTCAACGACCTCAACAGCAAAGCGATAGCGGTTCTCAAAGCTTCCGCCGTAATTGTCGGTACGCTTGTTGAAGAACTCGATCGCAAACTGGTCAAGGAGGTAACCCTCGTGAACCGCGTGAACCTCAACACCGTCAACGCCCGCATCCATACAGAGCTTCGCGGTCTTTGCGAAAGCCTCGATGATCTCGTGGATCTGATGAACGGTCATCTCGGGGCAGGTGATGTCGTGCGCCCAACGAGAAGGCTGGGGCGAGGGGCAAGCAAGCTCGTGATTGGTGTCAATGATGGGCTTGATAAGCGCGCGGGTGAATTTATTCTTGTGAAGGGGAGCAACGAGCTCGGTGATCGCCCAGGAGCGACCCATACCTGCGGTAAGCTGAATGAAGAGCTTTGCGCCCGTCTTGTGGATCTCGTCCATAAATACCTTGAGGTCCTCGAACATCTTCGGATTCTGCCAGAGCCACTTGCCCCAGAAGGTATCGCGAAGGGGAGCGATGCCGGGGATGATAAGACCTACGTTATTCTGTGCTCTCTCAAGGAAGAGCTTTGCCGCTTCCTTGTCGAAATGGCATCCGCCAAGCTCGAACCAGCCAAAGAGCGAGGTTCCGCCCATCGGGCACATTACGATACGGTTTTTGATTTCGACGTTACCGACCTTCCAAGGGGTAAATAACGCCTCGTATTTGGGATCAAGATTATTCATCTGAAAAATCTCCTTTATATATAATTAAATTAATTATATCATAATATTACTCTATTGTCAATAAAATTAATTATCAATTATTATTGAAGAGTACGCAAAAAACGAACCGACTCACGGGGAGTCGGTTCGTTTTTATAAGTATATAATTTGATATCAGTCGCGGTTCTTCTTAACCATCGGAACTGCTGCGAGGCAGAGGATAGCGAGGATAGCGCCTGCGGAGATCATAGATCCGCATCCGCCCGCCTTGGGAGCCTCGGTCTCGGGAGCTTCGGTCTGTGCGGGAGCCTCAGTCTCTGCGGGAGCTTCGGTCTCTGCGGGAGCCTCAGTGGTCTCTACGGGAGCCTCGGTCTCGGGAGCCTTGGTGGTCTCGGGAGCAGCGGTGGTTTCGGGAGTTTCATTAACCTCGGGGTAGGTGATCTCGGGAGCAGCTGCTTCAAGAACTACGATATTGGGATGGAAGGTGCCGTCGATGGTCATGGTTATTGCATCGGAGGTAGCGCCGGTAGCTGCCTTGTAAGCTGCGTTGAAGTCCGCGATAGCGGTGCCGAGGAGGAGGTAAGACTCATCAACTACGCCGGTGTTGAAGGTGCCTTCTTCGTTGCCGTTCTCGTATGCGAGCTTATGAGTGTTGGTAGCGGGGATCTTGTTGTTTGCGGTTGCGATATCGTATACGCCTGCGTTGTTCCAACCGAGAGCGTATTCCTTACCTGCAGCGGAGCTGAGGGTACCGGTTGCGAAGTTGTCGGCGATGATAGCGTAGTTGGAGCTGATGTAGCCGAGGAAGTGAGCTGCGATACCGAATTCTGCGTTAAGAGACTCGACGACGCCGGCGTTGATACAGTTGGTAACGAACGCGTACTCGTTGGTCTTGGAGCCGTAGCCGTAGCCCTGGATACCGCCTGCGTTACACTGTGCATGGGAAGTACCAATACCCTTGTTTACAACAGTACCGGTGTTGATGCAGTAACGGGTGAGGGAGAGACCGAATGCGCCGTCCGCGCCGGTAGAACCGATGATACCGCCGGTTCTGCGCTGACCGGAAACGCTACCGGTGTTGATGCAGTATTCAACGAGGTTTGCGTACGTACCGGTTTCAGCCGCGCTGTTGGCGTCCTTGGTGCCCTGGCCGTAGCCGAGAAGACCGCCTGCGTAAGCAGTCGATTCAGCGGCGTCGGAGGTGGTGATAGTACCGTTGTTCTGGCATACGCGCATAATGAGGGAGGAGTTGGTGGTGTGGCCAACGATACCGCCGGTGTTGCCGTAGCTGTGAACGGAACCGTTGTTGATACAGCCGGTGAACAGAGCTTCTACGCAATAGTAAACACGTCCAACCATACCGCCGGTGTAGTTGTTGAAGCTCTCAATGGAACCGTTGTTGGTGCAGTTGGTAACGGTTGCGGTCATCTCTCCGGAGTAGGAGGAGTCGTTTACGTAGAGGATACCGGTGATACCGCCTGCGCAGTGGTAGCCCTTGACGTTACCGTTGTTTACACAGTTGATGATCTGGATGGAAGCAGCAGTTCCTACAGACTTGTTGTCAAACGATCCGAGGATACCGCCGGTGTAAGAGTTACCGAGAAGAGAGGGGTAAGCTGCGGTGTCCTCTTCTGCAAAACCGGTTACGTTAGCGTTGTTTACGATGTTGTAGAGAGTAACCATACCGTCGCCGGAAGCCATACAAGCGAACGCGCCGCGTGCCCAGTAGCCGTTATCCTTAGCGTGGTCGGCAACGATTTCACCCTGAAGGGTGAGGTTCATACCGGTTCCGCAGAACTCAAGGAACATAGGCTCGGAAACGGTTACGGTCTTGCCGTTACCGTCGAAAACGCCGGTGAACAAACCCTCGTAGGATTTAGTAACAGTGATGTCGTTAGCAAGGTAGTAAGCGCCGTCCTCTTTCATAGCGAGGAATTCGGCTTCATTTGTGATCGCGGTGCCCTGGGGAGCCGCAGAAACATAGAAGGAGCAGATCGAGAGGATCATGCAGATGGTCATAATGACCGAAAGTGTCTTTTTCATTTGGGGACCTTTCTGAGAAATATTTCTCGTAAATTTGAGATAACTAATTGTAACACAAATTACTATAAAAGTCAAGTAATTATCAATAATTACGGGCGTTTGATGCGCAACATTTGTAAGAATACACATATTATATTATCACAAATTGTGCATTATGACTATAGGAAAAAGCCATCCGCGACGGTGCGCGGATGGCTTGATTGATAGTTTAATTTGATTAGAACTCGCGTCTCTTTGCAACAACTGCAACTCCGAGGATGGAGACAACAGCGATGATAGCGAAGATAACTGCGGAGTCACCGGTGGTGGGAACCTCGGGGATCTCAACAACGGGGTTGCCGAAGGTGCCGTCAGCGTTCTTAACAACTGCCTTCTCCTCGTCAGCGATAACGGTGGGCTCGAAAGTAGCGCCGTCAACGGTCATGTAAACAACGTCCTTGCCTGCAGCCTGGTTGAGATTGTAAACGTACTCGCCGCTTACAAGCTTAGCCATATCGAATGCGCCAACTTCGTAAACCTTGTCGGTTGCGCCAAGCTCACGGGTGAAGGGAAGGGTGCAATCTGCGGGGATGGTGTTGCCGGAGCAATCAAGGAAGATGTACTTCTCGTTGTTGTTCCAACCGAATGCGAATGCATTGCCGTTTGCAGCGGTAACGGTACCGGAAGCGGTGTTGCCGGTGATCTTGGAGAGACCGTTGGAGCTGATGTAGCCAAGGATGTAGGAAGCTACGCCCTTATCGGTGCTCTTGTTTTCAACGTTACCGAGGTTGAGGTTGTTCATAATGTAAGCGCAAGCAACAGAGCCGGAGCCGTAAGCGTAGCCTACGATACCGCCTGCAGCATTAGCGGACTCGGAGGTGCCGGTACCCATACAGGTAACGTTACCGAGGTTGATGTTGTACTGGCAGAGCCAGATACCGCGGGAATCGGATGCGCCGAAGGAGCCTACGATACCGCCGGTACGGAGGTCGCCGGTGATGTCAGCGTGGTTGATGTTGAATTCAACGATGTTGGTGTAATCGAAGGTTTCTGCAGAGTAAGTGGTCTGCTTGGTACCCCAAGCGTAACCTACGATACCGCCTGCGTACTGGTCGCTGGTGGTGGTTACCTTACCGAAGTTCTCGCAGAAGGAGAGCTTCATGATAGCCTGAGTGGTGTGACCTACGATACCGCCGGAGTCGTGAGTACCGTTGATCTCGCCGTAGTTTACACAGTTGGAAATGGTGGTTGCGAGGTTGTTCTGAACGGTGGAGGTGATACCTGCAGCGTATTGAGCGTCGCCGCCTGCGGTGATTTTACCGTTGTTTACACAGTTGGTGATGGTTACGTAGTAGCCCTTTGCACCGTTTGCGTCGTTGCAGTTGATGTTAGCAACGATACCTGCAGCCTTACCTACGGTAGGAGCGATAGTACCGTTGTTTACACAGCCGTCAACAACGAAGGAGCCCTTTGCTGCGTATGCGAGCATACCGCCTGCCTGGTCCTTACCTGCGGAAACGGTTCCGTTGTTTACACAGCCCTTGAAGGTGGTGAGCTCAGCGTCGGAGCGGCAAACGATACCTGCGCTGTATGCGCTGGTGCCGGTTTCCTTGATCTCGCCGTTGTTTACACAGCCGTCAAAGGTAACGGAAGCAGCAGCCTTGATGAAGCCTGCGATACCGCCGACCTGGTTGAGACCGGTGATAGCTGCGTTGTTCTCACAGTTGATGAAGGTAACGTTTGCTGCAGCGTTGTTGATAAGACCAACGATACCGCCTGCGCAGTCGTCACTGTCGGGAATGTTACCGATAGCGGAAACGCTTGCGTTGTTCTTGATGTTCTCGAAAACAACGGTAGCTTCGCCATTAATGGTAGCAGCAACTGCACCGCGTGCGCCCACTGCGGTGAAGAGAGCGATCTCTGCGTCAGCGCCGAGAGCGGTGATAGAGCCCTCGATAACGAGGTTCTTTGCAGTACCGCCGAAGTCAGCGAACATAGGCTGAGAAACGGTTACGGTCTTGCCGTTACCGTCGAAAGTACCGGTGAACGCCTGAGCGTAGGGAGCGGTGAGGGTGATGTCGTTAGCAAGGTAGTACTTGCCGTCTGCTGCCATAGCGAGGAATTCTGCCTCGTTAGTGATAGCGGTGCCTTCGGGAGCGCTGTTAGCGACGAGGAGTACGTCCTCGGCATAAACCGAGACCATGCTCATCGAAAGGATCATAACAAGCGCAAGGATGATGGAAAGTGTCTTTTTCATGTGTTTGCCCTTTCTTTAATTAATATAAGGTAATTAATTTTAGCACACTTTGCCACTGTTGTCAAGTAAATTGAATCAAACTTAAAGTGTCAAATGACTATTTTGTATAATTATACAATTATACAAGATTATTTTTGTGCAATATCACATACATTAATACATTAAAGAACCGCAGGGCGTGCCCTGCGGTTCTTTAGTTTATTTATGCTAATTAAAACTCGCGTCTCTTTGCAACAACTGCAACTCCGAGGATGGAGATAACAGCGATGACAGCGAAGATAACGGTGGAGTCACCGGTCTTGGGAGTTTCGGGAACTTCAGGTTCGGTTACTTCGGGTTCCTTTACAGGGTTGCCGAAGGTGCCGTCAGCGTTCTTTACGATAGCGTTGGAGCCGTCAGCTGCTGCCTCGACGGTGGGAGCGAAGGTGCCCGCTTCCATAAAGAATACGTCTGCGCCTGCTACCTGGTTGATAGCGTAAACAGCTTCACCGCTTGCGAGAGCAGCCTCGTTGGTTGCGCCAACCTCGTATACCTTATCTACGATAGCATTTTCGTAGGTAAGAGCGTACGCAGAGCCTGCGGGGAGAGAGTTGCCGGTGATGTTTTCGGGAGCAAACTCAGCCGCGTTGTTCCAGCAGAGAGCGTAGTTGTTGCCGGCAAGGCTGTTGAGAGTGCCGGTAGCAGTGTTGTCCTTAACTACAGCGTACTTGGAGCTGATGTAGCCGAGGAAGTAGGATGCAACGCCCTTGGTTGCGCCGTTGGAGGTTACGTTACCGGTGGTGATGCAGTTCATAACGTATGCGTACTCATTGGTGCCGGAGCCGTAGCCGTAGCCCTGAATACCGCCCGCTGCGTTAGCTGCCGCGGAAGTACCGAGACCTCTGGAGGTGATGTCGCCGGTGTTGATGCAGTACTGGGTGAGGGAGAGACCGTATGCGCCGGATGCGCCGGTGGAAGCCGCAATACCGCCTGCACGGTAAGCGCCGGTTATCTTGCCGGTGTTGATGCAGTATTCGATCTTGTTAGCGTATGCGCCGTCAGCTGCCTTGAAGCCTTCGTGCTTGGTGCCCTGACCGTAGCCGATGAGACCGCCCGCGTAAACGGAATCGGTAGCGGGAGCTTCAACATTGGTGATTTCGCCGTTGTTCTGGCAGTAGGTCATATAGGTAACGGTAGAGGTAGCGTGGCCGAAGATACCGCCGGTGTTGTGACCGCCGCAAATCGCGCCGTTGTTGATACACTTAACGAATGCTACGCTCTTAGAGTATGCGGAACGTCCCATGATACCGCCGGTGTGTCCGAGAGTGGAGGAAACTGTACCGTTGTTTACACAGCCGGTGAAGAGTGCGCCTGCATCGGTAGCGAGGTCGTTGCCTACGTTAAAGAAGCCGTAGCCAACGAGACCGCCGGTCTGCTGTACGCCGGTAACGGTACCGTTGTTAACACAGTTGGTAACGGTAATGGAGACGCCGTTTGCGCTGTCCTTGCCGCCGAACTGACCGATGAGACCGCCGACAACGTCGGGACCGGTTACGGATGCGTTGTTGATGATGTTCTCAAGAACAACTGCGGTGCCGCCGTCGGAAGCAGCGGCGAGAGCACCTGCAAAGCCGGTATCTACGTTAACCGCACCCGCGATGGTGAAGTTCTTTGCTGTACCTGCGAAGTTAGCGAACATAGGAGCGGAAACGGTTACGGTCTTGCCGTTACCGTCGAAGGTACCGGTGAATACCTGCGCGTAGGAAGCATCGATGGTGATGTCGTTTGCGAGGTAGTACTTGCCGTCAGCAGCCATAGCAGCAAATTCAGCAGCACTGGAGATTGCGGTTCCTTCGGGAGCTGCAGCAACAGTGAACGTGCAGAGCGCGAGGACTGTGCAGAGCGCAAGGATGATGGAAAGTGTCTTTTTCATGTTTTTGCCCTTTCTTTATTTAAATATAAGGTAATTAATTTTAACACACTTTGCAACGGTTGTCAAGTAAATTGAGTCAACCTTAAAGTGTCAAAATGACTATTTTGTATAATCATACAATTATACCGAATTATTTTTGTGCAATATTACATAAAAACAGAGAACCGCAAGGCGTACCCTGCGGTTCTCTTTTTATGATTAAGTTAATTAAAACTCGCGTCTCTTTGCAACAACTGCAACTCCGAGGACGGAGATAACAGCGATGATAGCGAAGATAACGGTGGAGTCACCGGTCTTGGGAGTTTCGGGAACTTCGGGTTCGGTTACTTCGGGTTCCTTTACGGGGTTGCTGTAAGTGCCGTCAGCGTTCTTGATAACGGTGTTGGAGCCGTCCTCGGCTGCGAATACAACGGGAGCCTTATCGGTGCCGATAGCCTGATAGAAGATGGTCTCGCCTGCAGCCTCGTTAGCAAGGATAGCAACCTCGCCGCTTGCGAGCTGGTCAGCGGTAACAACGTTGGTGTAGTTGTCGGAGAAAGCAGCGCCTGCGAGAGCGTCAACGGAGTAGTTGTTGGTTTCTGCCGCAGCTGCATCGAGCTTAACGTTGTAAACAATGCGGCCGATGCCTGTGGGAGCGAGAGCGCCGGTGTGGCTGAGGTTACCTGCGTTGATGTTGTTCTTGCAGATGTAGTTTACAGCGTTTACGTAAGCGATGATACCGCCGACGTAGAGGCTGCTGGTGCTGTCGAGGTGAGTGGTGTCAGCCTTGACGTCACCGAAGTTTACACAGTTGATTACTTCGTTTGCGGGAGTGAGGGAGCCGCCGTATGCGTAGCCGGTGATACCGCCCATGTAGAGGGTAACGCCGGTGTAAGAAATAGCGGTGTAAGCGGTGATGTCACCGTAGTTGATGCAGTTCTTGATGCTGTAGTTCATGCCTTCAACCTGAACAGCTCTTCCGAGACGAGCCGCGATACCTGCAACTACCTTGGAAGCGCAAACTTCGCCATAGTTGATGCAGTTCTCGATGGTGATAGCGCAGACGTTCTTGGTGGTCTGGATGGAGGTACCGAAGATACCGCCTGCCTTATTGTTGGTGTTTACGATCTTACCGTAGTTTACGCAGTTTCTGATCTCTGCACCGCCGCAAAGGAACGCGAGGATACCGCCGGACTGAGCCTTGTCGCCGGTAACGTTAGCGTAGTTTGCGCAATCGGTGATAACGATGGCGTCAGCGGGAGCCTTGCCGTTCTTAACGCCCATGGAGCTGACGATACCCGCTGCCTGACCGCCGGTGGAGAGGATCTCACCGTGGTTTTCAGAACCGGTAACGGTTGATTTGTTGTTGTTGATAAGACCTACGAGACCGCCGATAGTGCCGGTACCCGAGATAGCGCCTTCGTTGCGGCAACCGGTCACGGTTACGGAAGCGGTGGCGTCAGCAATTGCAAGGAGAGCGCCTGCGCCCTTTGCCTCGGTAATAGCTACCTTGCTTGTGATGTCAGCGAAGCTAACTGCGCCGGATGCGGTTACTGCAACAGCTGCGGTGTCAGCGCCTGCGCCGTTGATAGCACCTGCAACGGTGAAGTTCTTGATGGTTGCACCGTCAATAGCGGTGAAGATAGGAGCGGAAACGGTGATGGTTTTGCCGTTGCCGTCGAGAGTACCCTTGAAGGTTCCTGCGTAGGAAGCGTCGAGGGTGATGTCGTTTGCGAGGTAGTACTTACCGTCAGCAGCCATTGCGGCAAACTCGGCAGCACTGGATACTGCAGTTCCTTCGGGAGCTGCTGCAACGGTGAAGCTGCAGAGTGCGAGGACGGTGCAGATTGCGAGAATAATGGAAAGTGTCTTTTTCATGGGACAGTCCTTTCTGAAAAATAAATTTCTCAAAATGAGTAGTTTAATTGTAACACAATTTTGCATAATTGTCAATAAAAATGACAATTTTTATTTAATATTTGTAATTATTCAATATAAAATTTGGGTCTCTTTCCGTTTTCGATAAGCTCAAGCATTGCGCGGATGAGATATTCGGGGCTGTCGGAATAGCAGTTTACGGTATCTCCGCCGCGATGGTTGGTAAGGGTTACGTTGTCGAGCTTTACGAAGGGGCTGTCAAGTCCGAGGGGCTCGTGGGGGAAGACCTCGAGAGCCGCGCCGGTGATGCGGTTTTCGCGAAGCACCTCTGCGAGATAATCGTAGTCAACGAGATAAGCGCGCGCGGTGTTGATGAAGGTCGCGGTGGGCTTCATCAGATCAAGCTCGTGCTTGCCGATGATCTGCTCCTTGGTGAGAGTTCTTGCGTGTACCGAAACGATATCCGACTCCGAGAAAAGGGTGTCGGGGTCAACGAGCGATACGTTCCACTTTGCAAGATCGGGATCGTCGGAGGATACGTTGGGGTCGGTCGCGAGAATGCGGACGTTGAAGGGCTGGAGCTTCTCGGAAACGAGGCGTCCGATGGTGCCGAAGCCGACGAGACCGACGGTCTTGTTACGAAGCTCGAAAACTCTTCCGACGTTGGGGAAGGACTCGCGCCATTCGCCGTTCTTGAGCGCGTGATGAGCGCGGGCGACGTTTCTGGTCTCGCAGATCATAAGGCAGATGGTAAGCTCAGCCACGGCGTTGCCGTTGTGCGCGGGGTTGTAAAGAACGGGGATGCCGAGCTCGTGAGCGGCTTCGAGATCGACGTTCTCAAGTCCGCCGCGGTTGGTGAGGATGTACTTGAGCTTGGGTGCGGCTTCAAGAAGCTCGCGGGGAACGGGGCAGAGATGCACCATGAGAATGTCGGCATCCTTGATGGCTTCGTAAAGCTCTGCGGGTGCGGGGTAGGAGCGTGAGCCTACCTTCTCGATCCTGTCCGCCATGGCGCGCATCTCGTTGCGCGAGTCGGAGCCGAAATAAGGAACGCTTACAAGCTCGATCTCGGGGAATTTAGCCATACAGTCGCGGTAAAATTCCTCTTTCATAAAATGGTCGGCGACACAAACTATTTTCATTTGTTTTATCATCCTTTTTAAATAAAATTTTCATTAGAATTATATCATAACTTGATCAAATAATCAAGTATTGGAGCATTTATTTATGAAATAACCGCAAATGCGCATAAAAATATATTGAAACAGTCAAAAATTGCGCATTTCGGCAAAGATATTGATTTCTTTTTCCCTCTGTGATAAAATATAATAAAAAACACCCCGGAGGTGCGATATGATAGTTCATCAGTACGTCAAGGATTTTGAAAATATGGGGCTCGGAATGTTTGTGCATTTCGGCGTTTACAGCGTGCTTGCGCACGGCGAGTGGGTGATGCATCAGCATAAGATCCCGCGCGACGAATACAGAAAGCACGCGCCCGAATTCTGCCCCGAGCCCGACTGGGCGGAGCAGCTCGTCATGACCGCCAAGGGTGCGGGATGCAAGTATATCACCCTGACCTCGCGCCACCACGACGGATTCTCGCTCTACGATACCTGCGGGCTCAACGATTACAGCACCTTTAATTTTATAGGAAGAGACCTTGTCCGCGAGTTTGTCGATGCCTGCAACCGCCACGGCATCCGACCGTTCTTTTACCACACCTATCTCGATTGGTACGATGAGAGATTTGAGTCGGATTTTCCCGCGTACCTCGATTTTCTCCGCAAGAGTGTCGAGCTTCTCTGCACGCGCTACGGCAAGATCGGCGGCATCTGGTTTGACGGCAAATGGAGCAAGAAGGATGCCGATTGGGAGGAGGACGCGATGTATTCAATGATCCGCCGCTATCAGCCCGAGGCTATAATCGTAAACAATACAGGACTCGGAGCACTTGGCGAGCTCGGTCACATCGAGCTTGACAGCGTTACCTTTGAGCGCGGCAAGCCGAAGCCGCTCAACCTCGAGGGCTCACCGAAGTATATCGCCTCCGAAATGTGCGAAATCTTCGGCACACATTGGGGCTACGCCGAGGGCGACCTGCTCTATAAATCACCCGCAACGATCATCGAGGAGCTTGCCGACTGCCGCCGCTACGGCGCGAATATGCTTCTCAACGTCGGACCTATGGGTAACGGATATATCTCCGAGATCGACCGCGCATTTTACGGAATGGTCGGCAAATGGGTAGGCATGTTCGACGAGGCGATACGCTGTCCGCGCCCCTCGGGAATCGAGGTCGAAAGCTCGGAGGGCAGAGATTTTCTGCTCCGCGACGGCGATAAGCTCTATCTCTTCTGCTTCGGTCTTCCAATGTCATCTGACCCCAACGCGGCAAGAATGAAGAATCTTGAACGCTATGAGGATGCTTTTGCCCTCAACGGAGAGCGCGTGATCTCCGCCGAATGGCTCGATGACGGCGCCACCCTCGGATTTGAGGAAAGAGAGGGGAAAACGGTGATTAAGACGGTGCCGTATATTAGTGGAAAAAATTATGTTGTGAGAGTTGCGAAGATTAACGTGGAGACTGTTGAATGATATCTTTCGCCTTGGGACGAAAGAAGATATCTTGCTTGCAGCAAGGTGAAATCCGCACTTTGTGCGGATTTCTTTCATTTTTATCATATTTTGCCCGTTGGTTCGTGCGGTGCAGATTTTTCGTGGGGCGATGACTACCCACCCAACCCTCCCGCAAGCGGGAGGGCTTTTTCATCAGCGGGGCTGATGTTTTGCTTGTGCCGGTGTGTGGTTTGGTTACATTGATTTTCTCGATATCCGATAATTTTGTTTCGGCAAATCGGGACCTATCCCCCGCCCCCTTCCCGTAAACCGGGAAGGGGTGTTGGACGGTGCAACACTTCAATTTCTTGCGCTTGAAAATATATGTAATAATATTCCAACAACCTTTCGAAAATACGTCATAATGAACAAACCTGTGACGAAATAATTGTACATTTATCCAAATATTATACAAATGTGCTCAAAATTAATGATTTGATTTTATTTTTTGTGTATAATGATAATGCTGAAAAATAACGGAAAGAGAGGTTGCCAAGTATGAAAAAAATGAGATTTTTTACGCTTTTGATCTGCCTTGTGATCCTGTTTTGCTCCTGCTCGGAGGGCTCGTCCGTGAAGCGCATGAAATGGGAGGGGGCTGAAGTCAGAGGCGCTGTGCTTGCGGATGAGGATTGCCCCGTGTTGCTTGAGCGGGAGACCGTGACCTTTGATCTCCCAGAATTCCCCTATCTCGGCACCGACTCCGCGGAGAAGTTCCTCGCCTACCCCGGGCGCGTGACGACGGAATATCATTTTTACAATCCGACCGACGAGGCTGTCACGGTCAAGCTCGCGTTCCCGGTTTACGGGAGAGCCGCGTATTCCGCAATTGAGGACGGTGATCCCGTGTCCGACCTGCATAAATACAGCATCACGCTGAACGGTAAGACCGTCACGCCCGAGCTCCGCCACTCAATGGACGAGTGGTATCAAACGTGGACCCGCCTCGACGTGGAGTATTCCTCCATTATGGATGATTTTGCGTCCTATCATTTCTACTATCCCGAGGCACCCGTTACGGTCTCGACCTATACCGTCGGCGGCATTGACGTTGAGGCTTATCCCGATGCTTTTGCGGTGTTGGATATCCCGAAGCCGTCGGTCGGCATTGGTTCGCTGTTCATCCCCGGTGAGTATAAGTATATGACTAAGGAAGAATGCCTTAAGGGTCTTGACGCGGAAAACGGAATGACGATAACGGTGTATGACATCGGCGTTGAAACCGACGAGCTTCCCGAGTGGAAAATATATTCGACTAAATTTAAAAACGAAGCCGAGCTGATCGCGGGTGAGATCACACTTACCGACAAGAGGACGATCACATTCCTCGACTTTGCTACGATCGAATGGAGCGAGGAGAGCGGGATAAAGAAAGTGGATTGGTACAACGCGTTCGCCGACGAGTTCACAAGCCTCAACGGTCAGAAAACTCTCGATATCTCGGATATGCTCAAGCCTTGGTACCGCTACGAGATCACCCTCTCGCCGGGAGAGCACGCGGTGAACACCGTCACATCTCCGATCGATCCGATAGCAAATACGAAATATTCTCCCGCGATCTATACTTATGAATACTACTGCGAGGGAATGACCACCGCCGAGGGCTTTGAGGGTATCGAGGTCGTTGTCAACACGCCCTCCTGCCTTATAAGAAAGGAGCTGGGAGGAATGTTTATGTATGAAACCGGTTGGGGGACAGCGCAGGACTACGAGGCTACAGACAGCGGCTATAGATATCTATGCGAAACCACCGGATATGACAGGCGGATCGTCTTTACCCTTTCGGAATCCGATGCCCCGGAACACGGCTCCGAGGCCGTAGAAGTTCTTGTCTATTTGTTTCTTTTGCTATTGGTCGATTATGTCGTCTATCCGATAGCAATTATCGCTTTGATCATAGTTGCCGTGATAGTGATCGTCAAGGCGGTGAGGAAGAGAAGGGCAAAAAAGCAAGACGGCGACGATCAGCAGAATGTTAATTGAATAGACTAAGCCGACTCATTTTCGAGTCGGCTTTTACACTGTGTATTTTTTGTATATTTTATATTATTCCTCTTGATTACAATTAAATTATATGATATAATATAAATAACTATCCTTAAGTATAATGCAGAGGTATGCTCAAATGAAAATAGACGTAAAAATTAAGCTCACACGCGGGGCGCAGGCTCCCGAATATGCTACCGACGGGTCGGCTGCCGTTGACATCCGCGCGGCTCTTGAGGGCGGCGAGGTTATCATTCATCCGGGCGAGCGTGCGATGATCCCCACGGGCATCGCTATCTCGACGGGACGCGACGACGTTGTTGCGATCATGGCGGGCAGAAGCGGTCTCGGCGCGAAGCACGGCATCACTCTCGCAAACGGCATCGGCGTTATCGACTCCGACTACCGCGGCGAGCTCCGCGTGACTCTTATCAACAACGGCAAAGAGCCTTTCAAGGTATCGGACGGCGACCGTATAGCGCAGCTTATGTTTATGCCCGTTTATCAGGCGGCGTTCCTTCCCGTGGACGAGCTTGACGAAACCGAGCGCGGAACGGGCGGATTCGGCTCGACGGGGGTGAACTGATATGAAGCTCATTCTTGCATCCCAGTCTCCGAGAAGAAAAGAAATTCTCGAGAGCGTCGGCTTGAAGTTCGATATTATGCCCGTCGATGCCGACGAAACTCTTCCCGAGGGCATCGAGTGCGCAGACGCGGTGACGATGCTCGCGCGCCGCAAGGCACGTGCGCTCGCCGATGCTCATCCCGAGCTTTCGGACTCTGTCATCCTTGCCGCCGACACCCTTGTTGAGTGCTTTGGCGAGATCCTCGGCAAGCCCACCGACAAGGAGGACGCGCGCAGAATGCTGACTATGCTCTGCGGCTGCGGAAGCGCGGTTCATACCGGCATTTGCATCGGTTATAAGGGAAAATTTGTGACGGCTGTTGAGACCGCTTACGTCACCTTCGACGATATGAGCCCCGAGGAGATCGAGGACTACATTTCAACCGACGAGCCCTACGACAAGGCGGGCGGATACGCCGTTCAGGGACGCGCGGCGCTCTATATCTGCGGAGTTACGGGCGACTGGTATTCCGTCGTCGGACTCCCCATCCACGCGGTAAAGACACTTCTTCAAGAAGAGTTCGATATTCGTGTCAAAGACATTGATTAACGGAGAATTTATATATGTCAAAGCATCTTGGAATTGACCTGGGTACGGCAAATACCCTGGTATATATGAAAGGAAAGGGAATAGTCCTGCGCGAGCCCTCGGTAGTCGCGTTCGATCAGGTGCGCAGACGCGTTGTTGCCGTCGGCAGCGAGGCGAAGCGTATGATCGGCAAGACACCGGGCAATATTATAGCGCAAAGACCGCTCCAGGAGGGCGTTATCGCGGATTTCGATAAGACCGCGAGTATGCTTCACTCCTTTTTCAGCTCGGTTTCGGCGGGCGGCGTGCTTACGCGTCCCACGGTTATGATTTGCATTCCCTACGGAGTCACCGAGGTTGAACGCCGTGCGGTAGAGGACGCAACCTATGAGGCGGGCGCGAAGAGCGTTGCTCTCGTTGAGGAGCCGATCGCTTCTGCGATAGGCTCGGGACTTAAGATCTCGGGCGCGCGCGGATCGATGATAGTTGATATCGGAGGCGGAACGACCGAGGTCGCCATCATCAGCCTCCGCGGAATCGTCGTTTCACGCTCGATCAGAACCGCGGGCAACAAGCTCGACGAGGCGATCGTCAACTATATGAAGCGCGAGCATAAGGTGCTCATCGGCGACTCGACGGCAGAGGAGCTTAAAAAGCAGATCGGCTCGGTGCATCCCTCGATGGATCGCGGCGAGCTTGAGATCAGAGGAAGAAACCTCAACACAGGTCTGCCCTCTGTCATGACTGTGACCTCCGCGCAGGTCAGAGAAGCTTTGCGTGAGCCGGTGGACGAGATCATCGACAGCATCCGTATCGCGCTTGAAAACACTCCCCCCGAGCTTTCAGCCGATATTTTCGATTTCGGAATAATGCTTTCGGGCGGCGGCGCACTCCTCGGAGGTATGGCAACACTCATCACCGAGCGCACGGGAGTCCGCGTTACGGTTGCAAAGAGACCGCTTGAGAGCGTCGCACTTGGACTCGGACGAGTTATCGAGGGCAACTACCCCGGTCTTGCTAAGTACCGCTCAAGATAATATTCACCCTTAAAGGATTACGGATATGGGTTTTATATTAAAACTTATAAAAAGCCGATTTTTTATCGTTACGCTTGCCGTCGCTCTGCTTTTGTCGATCGTGCCCGGCGTGCTCTGCGCAATGGGGCAGGGCTCGTACGTCCGTTCCGCGATCGTGACGGTCGGAACACCCTTCCGCTGGGCGTTTACCAAGATCGGAGAGGGGCTTTCGGGTTTTTCGCTCTATTTTAAGACGATAGATGCGCTCCGCGAGGAAAACGACGCCCTTCGCCGCGAGCTTGATGAATATAAAAATCTCGTTTACGACGCCGCGCTGATAGAGGAAGAAAACGATTTTCTTTCGGATTATCTCGGGCTCAAAGAGGAGCACCTTGATTTCTCGCTTGAGGATGCGTCGGTTCTTGGCAGAGAATCAACGAATTACAGGACTCTGCTTACCATTTCAAAGGGCACTCTGCACGGCATCGGCGTGAATATGCCGATAATTACAGATGCGGGACTCGTCGGATATATCACCGAGGTCGGCGCGACCTGGTCGAAGGCTGTTGTCCTGACCGAAACCGCAACCGCAGTAGGCGGATATATCGAGCGTTCGGGTGCTCTCGGCGTGGTCGAGGGAACATACGAGCTGCGCACAGAGGGACTTTGCCGAATGGTCTATATCGAGGCGGAGTCGGATATAAGGGTCGGCGATAAGGTCATAACCTCGGGAATCGGCGGCGTTTATCCCCGCGGACTTCTCGTTGGCAGAGTCAGCGCGATCGAGGTCGACGAAGCCTCTCGCACTCTGACCGCAATAATCGAGCCCGCCGCGGATCTCGATTCGATCTCGAAGGTTATGATAGTTACCGAATACGGCGTTATCGAGGAGGGCGTAGATGGAACTCAATGAACGCTCACGCCGTCCGCTTGTGTCCTCTTACACGGCGGGGAAGATCCTCTTGTTTTCGCTGGCTGTCTTTCTTTCAGCCTGCCTGCAAAGCTCGTTTTTTTCCGCTTTCGCGATATTTCCTGCCCTGCCTGATCTCGTTTTGCTTTGCGTGATCGGTATCGCGATCTACGACAGCGAGAAAAGCGGTGCAGTGGCGGGCGTTTTCGGCGGCGTTGTCCTCGAGGCGTTCGGCGCGGGCGGGAATATAATGCTGCTTCCGCTTTTTTATATGCTTTGCGGATTCTTTTTCGGGATCGCGTCGCATCTGCTTTTCAACAAAAATTTTGTCTCGTGGCTGCTATACTGCGTTATCGGCACGGCGTTTCGCTCGATGCTCAGCGTAGTCCACGCGGTGCTCGTTGAAAGCGACGTCAATATTTTACTTATTTTCACGGAGATAGTGATACCCGAGTATTTTATCACGGTGTTGCTCTCCCCGCTGATGTACCTGATCGTCAGAGCGGTCGTACGCCCATTCCATAAGAAGATTGAAATGGAATAAAAAGCACTTGTAAATTTCCGATTTACAAGTGAGGCGCGTTTATCGCCGCCGAAAAAACGGATTTTATTAAATTTTGCGTATTTTTACGATCGACTAATAATTCTTGAAGAAAGGAGAACGGTATGAACGATTGGTTTCATAAGGAACGCGAGCCGAGCGGCGGCGAATACGGAAGAAACGAATTTCTTTACAGATATCTCATCATCGCGGCGGCGTTTTTGCTGATTTGTGCGGTCTATACCGTCTCCGCGTTCAAAATACACGCCGTTTACGGCAATTCCGATGATATAGGCGGCGATGAATATTCCGAGCGCAAGGTAACTGTCAGCGCGGTGCGCGGCGAGTTATATGACCGAAACGGCGTAAAGCTCGTCGGTAACGTGTATAATTATACCTTGATCTACGATTATTCGGCAATGGCAAGGACGAAATCCGAGCAGAACGAGGATATTCTTGCCGTTCTCGGTATCGTCGGCGATTCTCCTTACAGATCCGAAAATAAGTGCCCGATGAAGGGAACTTATCCCGATATCACATACGACGTTGACATCCTGAAGGACTCGACCGTCAAGTCGCGCCTTCGCCGCATTATCAGCGAGTATGAGCTCGAGAGCGACGTTCTCGCGGCTGATCTCGCGCAAGCGGTTGCGAAGAAATTCGCAATGCTCGATGCGGACGGAAATCCGAAATACACCCCCGAGGAAATGACCGAGCTCATCCGCGTCCGCTACGAGATGGAGGCGATGCGCTTTTCGGCTGTTGAGCCCTATGTTTTTGCGGAAAATATCGATATGGCGACCGTGACGGCGGTGCGCGAGCTTGGTGTTCGCGGTACCGACCTTAAGGTCAGCTATACCCGCGAATACTATTTCCCCGGCTACGCCTCGCACATTCTCGGCAGAATCAGCGGCATTTTTGCCGAGGACGCCGAATATTATTCCTCCCTCGGCTACCCGATGACGGCAAAGGTCGGCATCAGCGGTTGCGAGCTTGCGTTTGAGGAATACCTCCGCGGCATCGACGGCGAAATGACCATCACCGAGGACGCGGACGGCAATATCGTCAGCCGCGAGATAACGAAGGAGCCTGTGGCGGGCAAGGACGTTTATCTGACGATAGACGTATATTTGCAGATAGCCGCCGAGGACGCGCTTGCCGATAATATTCAGTATATCGTCGACCGTTCCGCAACGATCGAGGGCGACCTCGACGGAGAGGACTGCGACGCGGGCGCGATCGTAGTTCAGACGGCGGAGGGCGGCGAGATACTTGCGATCGCCTCCTATCCTACATTCAACCTCGCGACCTTTAACAGCGACTTCTCCGAGCTTGTTAACGATCCGCGTCAGGTCTACACCAACCGCGCGCTGATGGGGCAGTACCGCCCCGGCTCGACCGCAAAGGTCGGAATGTCGGTCGCTGCGCTTGCCGAGCCTCTTTATATTAACACGAATCTTTTCGGCGCGACCACCACGATAAATACCAAGGGTATTTACACCTACTACGAAGACTATCAGCCCGAATGCTGGTATTATACCGATTATCACAAATCTCACGGTAAGATCACGGTTGACGAGGCGATCAGCGTTTCCTGCAACTATTTCTATTACGAGCTCGGCAGAATTATGGGCATTGATCGCATAAATAAATATTTCACTCTCTTCGGAATGGGACAGCCGACGGGCATCGAGCTTTCCGAAAGCGTCGGAATCCTCGGAAGCGCGGAGTATAAGCAGACGCTCAATATCCCGATTTCCGACCGCGCGTGGATGCCCGGTGATACGCTCCGAACCTCGATCGGAGTGGGCTACGGCGAGCACACGCCGCTTCAGATATCGAATTACATTTCGATGATCGTCAACGGCGGAACGAGATACGCCGCACATCTTCTCTATGAAGTCAGAAGCTTTTCCGGCGAGGTGATCTACACGCCCGAGCCCGAGATTCTCTCCGAGGTTGAGATCTCGGATACGGCATACGACGCTATAATCGAGGGTATGAGCGGAGTTCTTTCGTCCTCATCCGATCTCCGTAAGGCTTTCGGAGATTTTCCCGCCGAGATAGGAGCGGGCGGTAAGACGGGTACGGCGCAGACCTTCTCGACGACGAGCAACAACGCCGTTTTCGTAGCGTTTGCCCCCCTCAAGGACCCCGAGATCGTCGTTTCCTGCGTGATCGAGCGCGGCGCAAACGGCTATAACGCTTCATGGGCGGCGAGAGAAGTGCTTGACAGATACTTCGGACTCACCGAGGAAGAGGGAGTTCAGTGATGTTTTTCTCCTGCGGAGAAAAGTGATGTATTGGCTTACGCCAAAGTTATGTAGTATTTGCCTTTGGCAAAAGTGACTCTGCCTTGTTGGCTTACGCCTCCATTTTCCTTCGGAAAACCGTCAGAGCCACCGCTTCGCGCAAGTGAAGTTTCGCCCTTCGATCTTAATTAAAATTACTTGTGCGAACATAACACATTAAGAGGTAAAACAATGGAACTCTTCGGTTTTTCTTTCATTATATTTTTATTAATGTTCCTTTTCTCATCCCTCTCATTCGGAGCAGTTTTTGTATTCATAATCGTTTATGCGGTTAAACAAAAATCAAAGAACGACAGCGCGCCGCGCGTAACGCTCGAGGCGAGGGTGGTTGATAAGAGAACGGTCTCGCACAGACATCATAATCACCATAACAGCTTTTATCACAGACATTATTACCATTACGTTACCTTTGAGCTTCAGGACGGTCAGAGAACCGAGCTTCGCGTTGACAAAAGCGAATTCGACTCGTTGGCAGTTGCCGACGAAGGAGCGTTGACCTTGCAGGGGACGAGATTTATTTCATTTGAGAAAAAGAGCGAGGAGTGGCACTGATGGAAGAAAAAATGACACCGCACGAGGTGCGTGCGGCAGAACTCTTTCTCTCGGGCGCGGTCTGCGCTCAGGCGGTCTTCTGTGCCTTTTGCGATCTTCACGGACTCGACTTTGAAACCGCGTCGCGGCTTTCCTCCTCAATGGGCGGCGGAGTCGGTCGGCTTCGCGAGGTATGCGGTGCTTTTTCGGGAATGGCTATGGCGGCGGGATTGCTTTACGGCTTTCCGATACCTCCCGAACAGGGCGAGAAAAGCGAGCATTACAAGCGCATCCAATTCCTCGCCTCGCGCTTTTCCGAGCGGTGGGGAAGTATCGTCTGCCGCGATATTCTTGCCGCAAAAATAGGTGAAAAATCGGTTACCACCGATCACGTTCCCGAGGAACGAACAAAAGAGTATTACGCCAAGCGTCCCTGCCTTGAAGCCGTAAGGCTTGCGGCAAGGATTCTTGATGAATATATTGAAAATAATCCGATAAAGTGAGGTTTATCATGAAAAAAACACGCATCCTTATCCTTCTCCTCTGCATTTCGATGCTTGCGGGGCTCTTTGCATCCTGCAACCAAACAGAGGCTCCCGAGAGCACCGAGGCCGACACAACCGCGCTCCCCGAGACCGAGCCCGCACCCACTGAGCTCAAATTCAGCGAGAGCGGCACTTGCGAGTTCTACATAGTTTATCCCGCCGACTTCGATAAGAGCATCAGGGATGTTGCTATCTCGCTCCGTCAGCAGGTCAAGAAATATACCGGCGTCGAGCTCAAGATCGTCAGCGACGAGATACTTTCAAAGCCCGTCGCCGATTCGGGCGTTGAGCATCAGTATGAGATCCTTCTCGGTCCGACCAACCGCGAGCAGTCGAAGAAGTATACCGATACTATGCGTGCGCGTGACTATGCATTTACCTTTGAGGGCGATAAGGTCGTTATCGCCGGACTTACCATCGATACCGTCGATCGCGCAAGCGAGCTTTTCATTAATAACGTCCTCATCCCCCAGGGTAAGGGTAACGTCGGAAACGCGACCATCGTGATTACCGAGGAAAATAAGTTCATATATACCTACGGCAAGTATTCTATGAATTCTTGCACCATACTCGGCGCGGACATCAATGAATACCGCATCGTTTACGCCAAGAACGATATTTATTCCGCAGAAAGATATGCGCGTCTCTTTGCGAACGAGCTGACCGTTAAGGCGGGCTTCCCGCTTGAGATCAAGGCAGATACATCGGCGAAGAACGACGCGTCTGCGCGTGAGATCGTATTCGGCGTGAGCAATCGCGGCGGTGAAGCTGTCGCTACCCGCCACGGATATTCCGTCAAAGCCGACGGCAACAAGCTCTACGTTACTGCGGAATGCATGGAGGGCTATGCGGCGGCATATACGTATCTGACCGAAACCCTTTTCAAGGGTGATACCGTTGAGATCGCACAGGGCTTCAGCCATTCGGGTACCGCAGAGCCCGAGGACAAGCAGGATATCGAAAACCGTGCGGGCGAATACCGCGTTATCTTCAATAACGTCCACGGCGCGCACGTCGACGAATATCCCATCGAGACCCGTAACCAGATGCAGGCGGAGCTTCACTATGAGTATCTGCCCGACGTTATCGGTCTTCAGGAAAATGCGGCGAGCGTTGGCTCCTACCACACGAGAATGACCAAGTACGGCTACTCACCCGTCCCCACCAAGCCGAACAACAAAGCCAAGCTGGACTACACCGCAATGCTCTACCGCGCAGATAAGCTCGATATCCTCGAGTGCGGCTGGCATCTCTACGACGACGGTGCGGGCGACCAGTCGAAGTCCGTCGCTTGGGCGGTATTCAAGGATAAAGCAAGCGGCGACGTATTTGCCGTCGGCTCGACTCACTTCTACTGGACGAGCGACGACCTCGGCAAGAGCGCGCGACTCAAGGATGCCGCACAGCTTGCAGAGGTAGTCAAGGGAATCACCGCAAAGTATAACTGCCCGATGATCGTCGGCGGCGACTACAACTGTAATATCAACTCCGACCCGATCAAGAATCTCTACAAGGAAGGCTTTGAGAATCTGCAGAAGCTCTCCCCCGAAACTATGGACATCACCACGCACCACTCCTATTCTCCTTGGAACGCCGAGCTCAATCTCTATATCGACGTAGTTGTCCCCTCCAAGGCATACAGCTCCGCGATCGACCACGCGCTTATCTATAATAAGAGCACGCTGACTCCCAAAATGTGGCGCGTAATTCTCCACGACTACACGCTTCTCTCAACCGACCATTGCCCCGTAATGGTTGACTTTGATATCAACTGATAAAGAAAAACGGACTTTTGCCTCGGCAAAAGTCCGTTTGTTTTTAATTTTCTTTCCTTTTTATTATAATAGCTGTCGGTATCAGCATCAGTATAGTTGGGAAGAATGCAATTGCCGCTCCGCATCCGCCCTCGGCGGTGGGCTCGGTGATCTCTTCGGTTGCTTGTGCCGCGATGAACTGCTCCTTCTCCTCGGCGGTCAGCTCGCGGGAGGTGTAGGTCGCGGTGTAGGTGACGTCTTTTTTGAGATACCAAGTCAGCTTTTCATCCCAGCCTGCAAATTCATATGCAAATTCGCCGTCGCTTTCTCGCGAGGGAGTGATATCGGCGGGAGCTTCTACTTTTGCACCGTAGGGATATTGAGCGGTCGCGAGAACACTTCCGTCGAAGTCGGCAAAGGTAACTGTCAGCATTATCGGATCCCACACGGCGTAAAGAGTGACGTTTTCGTCGGCGGTGTAGCTTGCGCCCGAGGTGTAAACTACCTCACCGCCCTTTTCGGTTGCCCAGCCGAGGAAGGTGTTGCCCTCAAGCGTGGGGATCTCGTCGGTGATGACCGTTTCATTGCCGGGGAATTTGCGCTGCTGCGTCAGCTTCATCTTGCCCTCGCCTACATTATAATATATAGTGAAGACGTTTACGTCATTTGAGCGAAGATATGATGCGGAGATCCAGCCTTCTTTACCGTTGAAGTCGATCTTTCCCCAGTTTTCGTTAAATTTAAGAACCTCGACCTCGTCGCCGTGCTTGAGAGTACCGAGCACCGAGAATGATGTTCCCGCGCCCGCACGGACGTTGAGAGAGTCGGCGGTGACGGTGTATTTGCCGGGCTTTGATTCGTCTTCCTCAAGCGAGAAGACCGAGTAATCGGTGCCTTCCTTGGTTTCGTATTTGAGAGCACCGTAGCCGACTATGTAGCTGTCATCGAGCGCGTATTTGTGTCGCGCGACCTTTTCTCCGCCGTTGCCCTCGATCGTGTAAACGTAGCCGTCGCGAACGCCGATAACGAGTCCGACGTGCGTTGAAATGGCAGTTGATGTCTTGTTTTTGAAGTAAATGAGATCGCCGATGGTCGGAATATAGCCCGATTCGCGGGTTTTGTAGAGGTTTTGAGGCTTCAAAATTTCATTTATCATTCGCGGACAGCTTACCTCGGAGCAGTCGATCTCGGCGGGGACGCCCGCCTGATACTGGCACCAGGAAACGAAAGCCGCGCACCAAGCGTAACCCCAGATGCCCTCAAGCTTCGTGAAAAGGCGGTTGTATTCGACGTAATTTTCCGAGCCGCCGAGATTCCAGCCGTCCATATCGGCATCCGAATTGCCCTCGTGGTAACCTACCTGCGAGAGCGCGACGAGGATAACGTCGTAGCGATGGTCGCCCGTCAGTTTAGCTTTTGCTTCAAGTAAACGCTCGTAATAAACGCTCGTCATATATGCATCGCCGTACTTGTAAGCCGAGTAATTCGGCTTGATCGAGGCAGATGCGGTGGTCGCAAAAAAGGACGTAAACATCACTGCGCAAAGCAGCAGGCAGAGTGCCTTTTTATTAAATGAAGAGAACATGAAACACCTCGTGAAATTAGGTTTTAACAATACATAATTATACCAAAAAATAAGCTTTTTGTAAAGTGCTTTTTAGGAATGAATGGAAAAAATAATTTTTGGAATAAAAAGTAAATTTGACTCAATTTGAGTGCTTTTGGCCTCAAAATAAGCATAATTCTGCTAAAGCCAAAAAAAAATTATGAAAATGCCAAAATATAAATAAAGATTTTCGAAAAAGCATTGACTTAAAAGTGTTTGTGTGATATAATATATCCGAAAAACTTTCAGAATTAGAAAAGGAGATTAAAAATGAGAAAGTTTACAACAATTTTCATGGCAGTTGTTCTTTGCATTGCAGCTCTTACTGTATTTGCATTCGCAGCTGCAACCGATTGCGCTAAGGGCGAGCACGACTGGAGCGCATGGGTTCTCGTTGACGCTACCAATGGCACTAAGACCTTTGAGCGTTACTGCGCTTGTGGCACTGTTGAGCCCCAGGTTAAGACCGAGCACACCCACACCCTCACTACCGTTAAGGCTAAGGCAGCTACTTGCTCCGAGACCGGTAACATCGAGTACAAGTACTGCAAGTACTGTGACTGGGTAGAGGTTGCAGGCGGCGTTGCTTCCAACCTTCTTGCAGTTAAGACCCCCGCTGCTCACACTCTCGTAGCAGTTGAGGCAAAGGCAGCTACTTGCGAAGAGTTCGGTAACATCGCTTACTCTTACTGCACCGCATGTGACTGGGTAGAGGTTGACGGTGGTATCGCTTCCAACCTTCTCGCAGTTAAGCTTGCTCCCGCACACAAGCTCGTAGCAGTAGAGGCTAAGGCAGCTACTTGCGAAGAGTTCGGTAACATCGCTTACTCCTACTGTGAGAACTGTGACTGGGTAGAGGTTGACGGCGGTATCGCTTCCAACCGTCAGGCTGTTAAGCTTGCTCCCGCACACGCTCTCGTAGCAGTTGAGGCTAAGGCTGCAACTTGCGCTGAGGCAGGTAACATCGCTTACTGGTACTGCTCCAACTGTGATTGGATGGAGGCTGAGGGTGGCGTAGCTACCACCAGACTCGCTGTTATCCTTGTAGCAGCTCCCGAGCTCGTAGCAGTTGAGGCTAAGGCAGCAACCTGCACCGAGAACGGTAACATCGCTTACTCCTACTGCGCTAACTGTGACTGGGTAGAGGTTGAAGGCGGCGTAGCTTCCAACAGACTCGCAGTTCAGACTCCTGCAGCTCACACTCTCGTAGCTGTTGAGGCTAAGGCTTCCACTTGCTTCGAGCTTGGTAACATCGCTTACTCCTACTGCTCCGCATGTGATTGGGTAGAGGTTGAAGGCGGCGTTGCTTCCAACAGACTCGCTGTTATGCTTCCTCTTGCACACGTTGTTGAGCACGTAGAGGCTAAGGCAGCTACCGCTACCGAGACCGGTAACATTGAGTACTGGTACTGCAAGGATTGCGGTTACGCTTGGCTTGATGCAGCTTGCACCAAGAATACCAACCTCAAGGCTGTTATTCTCCCCGCTACCGGCGAGACTCCTGTAGAGCCCGGTTCTCCCGATACCGGCGACAACGCTATCTTCTTCGCAGTTGCTCTCGTAGCAGTTGCAGTTGCAGGCGTTGCAGTTGTTAGCTTCAAGAAGAGAGAGAACTAATCTGAATTAACAGATTATTGTCTTACATAAACAAGCACCTCCCTCGGGAGGTGCTTGTTTTTTTATAAAAATCTATTGCAATTTGAGTTGGAATGTAGTATAATTAAGACAATGAAAATTTGTGAGGTATAATATGTCTAAAGCAGTTCGCATTATTGCGCTTATTATGGCAATTCTCCTGGGACTTTCCGCACTCGGAATGATCGCTATGTACGTTGCCGCAGAGACTACCGACGCCGTATCGGTTTGCTGTGCAGAGCACGCAAGCACTCTTATCACATTTGAAACGGCACAGATACACAGCTCTCTTACTCAAACGGCGTAACGCCTTAATATGAAAAGATCCTCCGCGCTGCGGAGGATCTTTTCATTATATAATAAGAAACTTTATTTTAGAAAGAGTATCGGGAGCGTCGGGGGAGGCGACAGTGGGAAGTGAGTTCTTTTCAGCGATCAATGCCACGTCCGTGCGGTACTTCTTTGCGACGTCCCAAAGTGTTTCACCGTTTGCGGGATAGCAAACGAGTATCGACGCACCCGAATCATCAGCGGTGGACGTTGACGTGAGATTTGCTTCCGAAAGGGCTCTGATCTTTTGCTTCTTTTCGATAAGCACGGCGGCGCAGATCTCGCAGTCACATACAACGCTATCGGCGTCGATCCGTCCCTTGATGTCGCCGACGGTCATAATGGCGGAAATGACAGGTTCATCGAAACCGACGGCTTCGCTGAGATCCGCGCTGTAACGGAAATCGCCGTCGTATTCGATCGGAATGAATTCACCGCCGTTGTCGGCGATAGCGAAAATGCGCATCTTGCCCAAAAGCGTCAGCTTGCCGTTTGCCGAAAGCTCTTTTTCGATATCGGGGAGGATCTTTGCAGTAACGTCGCAAAGCTTCATACCGCTGTCAAGACCAAGCGAGGAAAGGTCGTGCGCCGCGCTGACGGTTGCGTGACCGTTGAAGGCTGAAACGGGCGAATGGAGCACAAGCTCAGCGTGTGCCGTTTCGCAGTCGGCGTTCTTTGAATAGATATCTTTGATATAAGTGATAGGCGCGCTTGACGCGACTTCTGCAGAGAGGAGAACGCCCGCTTCGAGCGAGATCGAGTCGCCGTCGAGGCTGTGCGACACCGAGGGGCAGACGCCGTAGCCGCGAATACCGATCTGTCTTGCCCCCGATGGAATGGGTGAGTCGAATGTTAGTGTGGTTTGGAAGGGCAGCTTTCGGATGATCCTGCGTGGACGCTCCCCCTCGTCCTCGCGGCATATAAGCAGAGTGACACTGACCTCGCCGCGGCAATCGGCACTCGTTTCGGTGTTTTGGATCTGCGTTATCATAACGTCGCCGTGTGAGGATATGACGCGCACCTCGTTCTCGGGCGAAAGTCCTGCCTCCGCTCTTGAAATGCTGTCACGGCAGATAAGCGGAATCGCGGTCGCAGAAGCGCAGACGGTGCAGGAAGCGTTTCCGCTGAGCTTTCTGATCGACTCCGACGAGATATCAGCACCGTGTACGAGGGGCGAGAACTCATTTTTTACACGAAGCGCAGGGCGCAGGCGGAGCTTGGATTTCAGAGTCAGACGGCGCGGTGCGGTCACGCGTGCGGTGACGTTTTCAAGCATTGCGTCGCAGAGCCCCGAAACGTCCGATCCGTCCGAAGAGGATTTCATATCGCGGTCGGGCGTGAGCATAACGTCGTATTCGCCGGGGAGGCTTGCGCAGAAAAGCGAGCCGTTGTCCGCGGATTCGTAGAGCAGGGAATAGCGCAAGCCGCCCGCACATTCAACGCCGCCCGCACCGAAGTAGAGAGTCGGCTGTGCGGCTGTGGCGGTGCAGGAAAGTACCTTGCCAATGGCGGGCATATAGTCTGGCAGAGTGTAATCGTCCGAAAGATCGCAGGTCTCGGTGCGATCGAAAGCGTGCGCGGTGTAATCAAATTTTCCGCTGAAATTATCAAGCATTTTGTGTCCTCCGAGAGATATGTTTCGCTAAAATATATGCTCGCGGACGGGAAAATATGCGGTAAAAAGAAAACAGCCTTTTCGGCTGTTTTCTTATATGCAGGATATGAATTCGCTGATGTTATGTATGGTGGAAACGACCGTGTGCGCGTCCTTGCCCATAACCTCATCGGAGAGGTAATCGGCATCAATGCCGCGGTTTTTGAGACGAGTGAGATATTTATCCGCATCCTCGACACGCTTGAAGGATTTTTCAAAGACGGCGGGGAAGGAAAGAGTATTATAGCTGTGCTCCGACTTTACCGCTTCCACGATCTTCTCTCGAATCTCGCGGAAAAGCACTTCATTGTCGCGGAATTCGGCTTCGTTTCGCGAAATCTCGCGCTTTGTTGTGACGGTGACGATACCCTCCACGGCGCGTTTTGCCTGATCGCAAGCAATATCACCCGCGCAGAAAAAGACCGAGGGCTTGCCGTGCGAAGCCGCGATATATCCATCCATATCGATCTCGCCGATATATTTGCCGCCGAGCTTATAGAACTGAACCGTTTTACTGCTCATCGTATGCGCCAGCACGCCGCCGAGGGTGCCCTCCATTGCGTGATAGCCAAAGTAGCAGACGCAATCGTAATCGTCGGCGAAATACATTCTCGGCTTTCCGAAATCGGGATCGAGAAGAGTGATTCGAGGATCGAGGTCGGCGGGATCGATATTATGACCGCCGCCGTGGTTATCCCAGAGAGCGACTTTTTCCGCGCCCGCAGCGAAAAGAGCATCGGCTGCGGCGTTGACTTCAAGTGCGCCCTGGCGTCTTGCGATCTTCCATTCGTCGGTGTCCTTGGAGAGAGCTTCGTAGGGGACGCCTTTGACGTTATTTACGCCTTCGAGGTCGAGGGCGATAAGGATTTTTTTATACATTGTATACCTCTTAAAGTATAGTGAAGGATTAAAACCACCCGCTAGGGGTGGTTTTAATCCTTCCAAGCGGTCGACGGGGCGTCGCCCGCTTGAAGCACGGGGATGTTTCGCCCTCTGCGGAGGGCGACTTAAGGAACTTTTTGAAAAAAGTTCCTTAAGAATCTTCAAAAACTTTCCGCTGTGTTTGTTGTGGTTATGCCCAAGAGATAGTTCTGGGTTTATCCTCGGTCATAACGATGGGAGCGAGGACGGAGATCGCCTTGCGGAGTCCTTCGTCGACGGTCATGATGCTGTCCTCGTGCTCGATGGAGATAGCTCCGTCGTAGCCGCAGAGGCGGAGGTTGGAGATAACGTCTCTCCAGTAGCTTTCGTTGTTACCGAAGCCGACTGCGCGGAATACCCACGCGCGGTTAAGCTCGTCGCTGTAATGCTTGGTATCGAGAACGCCGTTCTTCGCGGTATTGTACTTGTCGATCTTGGTGTCCTTTGCGTGGAAGTGATAGATCGCGCCCTTGAGCTCGCGGATAGCGGCAACGGGGTCGATGCCCTGCCAGAGAAGGTGGGAGGGGTCGAAGTTTGCGCCGATGACCTCACCGACAGCCGCGCGGAGACGGAGGAGTGTTTCGGGATTGTATACGCAGAATCCGGGGTGCATCTCGAATGCGATATGCTCAACGCCGTGAGCGAGTGCAAATGCGCCCATTCCCTTCCAATAAGGAATTACCTTATCATTCCACTGCCATTCAAGGATAGCAAGGAAGTCCTCGGGCCAGGGGCAGGTTACCCAGTTGGGGTACTTCGAGCCCTCGCTGTCGCCGGGACAGCCCGAGAAGCCTACGATGGTCTTAACGCCGAGCTTTTCAGCGAGAAGGATTGCCTCGCGGAAGTCGCTGTCGAACTTATCAGCGGTAGCCTTGTCGGGATGCAGAGGGTTGCCGTGGCAAGCGAGAGCCGCGATCTCGACGTCGTATTTCTTAAAGGTTTCAACGAATGCGTTGTATTTTGCCTCGTCAGCGAGAAGCTCTGCGGGATTGCAATGAGCCTTGCCGGGGTATCCGCCCGCGCCAACCTCAACGGTATGTACGCCAAGCGAGGTGAGAATGGACAGCGACTCTTCAAGAGTCTTGTTGCCGTAAAGATTTTCAAGAACACAAAGTTTCATGGTTTTACTCCTTATTTATCGAATCTATAGATATCACCCGTCTTCGCGGAGGTGTAGATACCCTCAAGGATGCGGGTTACGGTATACGCCTGCTCGGGGGTTACGAGGGGCTCGGTGTCGTTGATGACTGCGTCGATCCAGAGGCGAGCCTCGCGGTCAGCGGGTGACTCGTTGCCGTTTCCGTCGTAGAATGCCGCGCCCTTGGCGTCGAGGTTGGGCTTGAGTTCATACTGCGCGTTGTGTGCAACGCCGTTGATGCGGAGGCCGTTGATCATATCCGCGCCTGCGAGAGTACCGCAGAAGGAGGTTACTGCCTCGCGGGGATCAGCTACGTTGAGTGCCCAGGAGGACTCAAGGTTGATGGTCGCGCCGTTTTCCATAACTACGAAGCCGAATGCGGAATCCTCAACCGTGAACTTCTCGGGATCCCAGTTGCCCCACGCGTTGCCCTGATGCTCGGGGCCTGCCTGCGAGAGCTTGTGGTAAGTTGTACCTACGCAGTACTTGGGCTTGTAGTTGTTAAGCATATAAAGAGTGAGGTCGAGCGCGTGGGTTCCGATGTCGATCAGAGGACCGCCGCCCTGCTCGTATTCGTTGAGGAACACGCCCCAGGTGGGAACTGCGCGGCGACGAAGTGCGGTTGCCTTCGCATAGTAGATATCGCCGAACATACCGTCGTCAACGAGCTTCTTGAGATATACCGCGTCTGCACGGTTACGGGTCTGATAACCGATAGAGAGCTTCTTGCCGGTTCTTTCAGCGGCGTCGAGCATCTTCTTTGCCTCAACCGAATTGATCGCCATGGGCTTCTCGCACATAACGTGCTTGCCCGACTCGAGAGCGTCAACGGTGATGAAGGAGTGGGAACGGTTGGGGGTACAAACGTGAACTACGTCGATGGTCTTGTCCTCGAGCAGCTCCTTGTAATCGGTGTAGACCTTTGCATCGGCAGAACCGAACTTTGCGGCAGCCTGCTTTGCCTTTTCCTCGATGATATCGCAGAATGCGACCATCTCGATGTGCTTGAGTCTTGCAAGTGAGGGCATATGCTTTCCGTTTGCGATGCCGCCGCAGCCAATGATACCTATACGAATCTTCTTTTCCATAACAGTAAACCTTCCTTAGATTTATTATAATTATTAATTACTATCCAATCGTAAAAATGCGCAAAATTCAATTTAGACGAGCAGAGCGAATCCCCGCCGCGCGGTTATCACTTGTAAAACGCAGTTTTACAAGTGGCTTTTTAGTTACCGGAGATAGAGATATCGGAGAACATTACATCGGGCGCGCCGAAGCTCGAGCCCGTGCCGAAGCTGAGATTGCTTGCGATAGCGGTTACCTTAAAGAGGAATTTATAGAAGTTGTCTGCAACCGTGATATTCTTGACCGCGCGGGTCTTCTTGCCGCCCTCAACGAGGAATCCGGCTGCCTGAAGCGAGAAGTCACCGCTGATGGGGTTAACACCCGCGTGCAGACCGCTGAGGTCGGTGATGTAAAGTCCGTCGCCGAGCTTTGTGAGAAGCTCGTCCTCGGTAAGCTCACCGGGCTTGAGGTAGAGGCCCTGAACGCCGATGCCCTTTGCGCTGGTTGCGTTACCCGTGGTCTCGGTGTCGAATTTCTTCGCGTACATACGGTTATAAAGCAGAGTCTTGAGAGTTCCGTCCTCGATGACGCTCTTGGTGTAGACGGCTACGCCCTCTGCGTCGAAGGGACAATGACCGAACTTCTTCTCGTGGAAGGGGTCGTCGATGAGGGTGACGATATCAGCCGCAACCTTTTCGCCCTCCTTGCCCGCGAACATCGTGGTCTTGAGGAACGCGGAACGCGCGGAGAAGAGTCCCGAGAAAACGGAGAGGATCGAACGCATTGCGCCGCGCTCGAGAATGATGTTGTACTTGCCCGAGTCAACGGCTTTTCCGCCGAGCTTTGCAAGCGCGCCCTCGTGAGCGAGCTTAACGAGCTCGTCGTTCGTGATCTCGTCCGCGAACTTCATTTCGTAATTTTCCTCTGCGTCGTCGCCGTCCTTGACAGCCGCAACCGCGCCCTTGGCAACGTAGCCCGACTCATAGGAGAGATCGAGTCCCGCGGAGTTGAAGAAGCTCGACTCGGATGCGGAAACCTGCATAAAGCTCTGCGAACCCTCAACGACCTTGTCGCTTGCCATCAGCTTGGTCTGGATGTCCATAGTTTCCTTGATCATATCCTCTGCGGAGGGGATGATGACCTCTTTCTTTTCGACCTTTTTATATTCGGGAGAGCCCTCGAAGAGGGGAACCTCGTCGGCATCGTCAACGACGAGCGCACTCTCGCAGGCGCGGCGAACGAGCTCAGCCGCCTCCTCGGGAGTTACGATGTTGCCCGATGCATATCCGCTCTTGCCGCACTTAACACAGCGAACGCTGATGCTGGTGCTCTTTTCGTAAGTAACAGAGGAAATATCGTCCTTGAGCGCTTCAACAGCCGCGCTTGTAGCTGAACCTATCTTTATTTCATAGCCTTCCGCACCGTAAGTCTGCGCTGCCTCGGCTACTGCTCTTTTAATAGCTTCTTTCATCATAAATTCTCCTTCCTCTTATTTGCTTCCGCCGACGGTGATATCCGAAACGCGGATGAGGGGCTGACCGACGTCTGTCGGAACAGAGCCGCTCGACGAGCCGCACATACCCTGCGCGGTTGCCATATTCTGACCGACCATATCGATCTTCATAAGGATCTCGCTACCCGTTCCGACGAGGGATGCGCCCTTGATGGGCTCGCAGATCTCGCCGTTACGAACGATGTAACCCTCGCGTACCGCGAAGTTGAATTCGCCGGTGAAGGGGTTTACCGAGCCGCCGCCCATAGCCGCGGCGTAGATACCGTTGTCGATCGACTTGATAATGTCCTCGTTCTTGTCGGGACCGTTTGCTATGTAGGTGTTGGTCATACGCGAGGTGGGCTCGTAGGAGTAATCCTGACGGCGTCCGCTTGCGGTGGAGGGCATACCCATTCTGCGCGAGCCGAGACGGTCGATCATATAGGAGGTGAGGATACCGTCCTTGATGAGGGTGCGCTTGATCATAGGCATACCCTCGTCGTCGATGTTGCAGGAGCCCCAGCCGTTCGGGATGGTACCGTCGTCGATCGCGGTGACCTTGGGGTTAGCGATCTGCTGACCGAGCTTGCCTGCCATCTGCGACATACCGATACCAACGCTCGTAGCCTCGAGGGAGTGACCGCAAGCCTCGTGGAAGATAACGCCGCCGAAGCCGTTGCCGATAGCAACCGTCATCTTACCCGAGGGGCAGGGAACTGCCTTGAGGTTGACCATTGCCTGACGAGCCGCTTCCTTACCGACTTCCTCGGGATTTACAACGCTGTCGAAGAGCTCCCAACCCATGCTGCGTCCGGGATTCGAGCCGCCGGTCTGGTTTTCAGAGCCGTCGGATGCGACTGCGGAAACGCTGATACGGGTGCGAACCTGTCTGTCGCCGGTGTAAAGACCCTCGCTGTTAGCAACGACGAAGCTCTTCTCGTTCGAGGAGATGCCGCCCTGAACCTGAACGATCTCGGGAGCGTACTCGTAAGCCTTCGTGCAAGCCGCGCGGAGAAGCTCTGCGCGTACAGCCGCGGGAACGTCGGAGGGAAGAGTCTTGATGGGGTGAATATTAGTGTTGATTCTTTCTGTCAGGTAAAAATCCGGAATTCTCTGAATGGGGCTTCCGACCGCCTGAGCAACTCTCTCGGCGCAAGCGCGCAGACCCGAGGGGGTGAGATCGGAGGTGCATCCGAAGTAGGTCTTCGTTCCGACAAAGGCGCGGATACCAACGCCGCCGTGAACGCTGTCGGCAACAGTTTCGATCTTTTTGTTAGAGTAGCTTACGCTGTTTGCCTTGGAATATTCCGAGTAGACTTCAACGAAGTCCGCGCCGCCGTGAAGCACGATGGCGATAAGCTCGGACATTGTTTTCTTATCAAGCATTTTTGTGATTCCTTTCTTGATATTATATTTTATATGAATTAATTATATCATAATATCTTATTAATGTAAATAAGTATTTGTAGATTTAATAAAAAACTTGAATTCACTTTCGGCTGTTCGCACAAAAAACGGATTGCGTTTTTGTGCATATTCTCTAAAATGAAAAACTCTGTCGGAATAATAAAAATGTATATAGACGAATTTGAAATTTTCCTTAAAAATCTTAAAGAAACGCTTGAAAAATCTATCAATTAATGGTATAATATTTCTGTGTGAAAAAACACGCTGAATTTGAAAACAAAAATTTTTATAAAAAGAAAGGTGCTATCAATCATGGCAAAACACATCGTCGATTGGACCACAATCACCAACTTCGTAGTTGATTCTTTCGTAGGCTACGGCATTCCCCGCGAGGATGCAGAGATCTGTGCAGACGTTCTTCTTGAGAGCGACAAGCGCGGTATCGAGTCCCACGGCTGCAACCGTTTCAAGCCGATCTACCTTGACAGAATCGAGGCAGGCATTCAGAACCCCGTAACCAATTTCGAGATCATCAAGGAGACCGAGACCACCGCTGTTGTAGACGGACATGACGGTATGGGTCAGGTTATCGGTTACAAGGCTATGCAGATGGCTATCGATAAGGCTAAGAAGTACGGTATGGGTATGGTTGCTGTTCGTAACTCTTGCCACTACGGTATCGCAGGCTACTACACCTCTATGGCTGCATCTCAGGGCTGTATCGGTATCACCGGTACCAACGCTCGTCCTACCGTTGCTCCTACCTTCGGCGTAGAGGGTATGTTCGGTACTAACCCCCTCACCCTCGGTGTTCCCACCGATGAGGCTTTCGATTTCAACTTCGACGGCGCTACCTCCACTTACCAGAACGGTAAGCTCGAGTACTACGCTCGTCTTGACAAGGACGCTCCCGCAGGCGCACTCGTAACCAAGGAGGGCACCGCATACGTTGGTAAGTCCGCTGACGCTCTTAAGGATATGGCAAAGGGCGAGTGCGCACTCTGCACTCTCGGCGGCCCCGGCGAAGAGGGCGCAGGCTACAAGGGCTACGGCTACGCTATGTTCGTAGAGCTTCTTTCCGCAGTTCTTCAGGACGGTTCCTACGGTAAGGCTCTTACCGGTCTTAAGGACGGCAAGAAGGTTCCCTTCCACCTCGGTCACTTCTTCATCGCTATCGATACCGATCACTTCCTCGGCGAAGAGGCTTGCCGTAAGAAGGCTGGCGAGATCATCCGTGAGGTTCGTTCCGCAAGAAAGGCTCCCGGAGCAGAGCGCATCTACTCCGCAGGCGAGAAGGAATATGAGATCCGTCTCTCCCGTGAGTCCGGTGTTCCGATCAACGAGTCTGTTCAGGGCGAAATGTCCGCAGTTCGCGACAAGCTCGGTCTTACCCAGTACGTATTCCCCTGGGAAAAGTAATTTAAAAAGAGGATTTTACTCATATGAATTACAGAGAAGAATCGCTTAAGAAGCATGCGGAATGGAACGGTAAGATCGAAGTTACCGCTCGCATTCCCGTAAACACCCGCGAAGACCTTTCTCTTGCATACACCCCCGGCGTTGCGGAACCCTGCCTTGCAATTCAGGCAGATTACAACAAGTCTTTCGAGCTTACCCGCCGTTCGAACCTCGTTGCCGTTATCACCGACGGTACCGCAGTTCTCGGTCTCGGTGACATCGGTCCCGAGGCAGGTATGCCCGTTATGGAAGGCAAGTGCCTTCTCTTCAAGGAGTTTGGCGACGTTGACGCATTCCCGCTCTGCATCCGTTCCAAGGACGTAGACGAGATTGTTCGCACCATCTATCTCCTTTCCGGCTCCTTCGGAGGTATCAACCTCGAGGATATCGGTGCTCCCCGCTGCTTCGAGATCGAGCGCAGACTCATCGAGATGTGCGATATCCCGATCTTCCACGATGACCAGCACGGCACCGCTATCGTTGTTGCCGCTGCACTTCTCAACGCTCTCAAGATCGTTAAGAAGGACATCGCAGAGATCAAGATCGCTATGAACGGCGCAGGCGCAGCAGGCGTTTCGATCGCAAAGCACCTCATCAACATGGGCGCAACCGCAGGCAACATCATCATGTGCAACAGCCGCGGTACCGTTTACGAGGGCAAGCCCGGTCTCAACTCCGAGATTCAGGAGATGGCTAAGATCACCAACAAGGATAAGCTCGACGGCACTATCGGCGACGCACTCCGCGGCGCAGACGTATTCATCGGCGTATCCGCTCCCGGCACCGTAACCGCAGAAATGGTTTCGACTATGGCAAAGGACGCTATCGTATTCCCGATGGCTAACCCCACCCCCGAGATCATGCCCGACGAGGCAAAGGCAGGCGGCGCACGTATCGTTGGTACCGGCCGTTCCGACTTCCCCAACCAGATCAACAACCTCCTTGCATTCCCCGGCATCTTCCGCGGTGCGCTTGACGTCCGCGCGTCGGTAATCAACGAGGAAATGAAGGTCGCAACCTCCCGCGCACTCGCTTCTCTCATCAGCGACGAGGACCTGGGCGAGGAGAACATCATCCCCTCCGCGCTCGACAAGAACGTAGGTAAGGTCGTTGCAGCTGCAGTTGCAGAGGCAGCACGCGCAACAGGCGTTGCAAGAATTTAAGTTTATAGCTTATAATTCATAAAAACAGCCCATCCCGCACGCGGGATGGGCTGTTTTCCTATTTAATCGGGATAAACGTCGGCAATCGAGCCTTTTACGAAGGGGATCTCGGCGGAGATGGATGCGAGCGCGTCGCACCAGCGGTCGAAGAGCTTTTCGTAAAGCTCGGTGTCCTCGTCGAGGATGAGCATTGCCGCCATATAGTACGCCGCGGCGGGGGCGAAGCGGTCGGCGAGGGGGAAAGCGGAGTCGAGGTCTATGTAGAGATCGTTGACTTGTGTTGCAGTCTCCATTCCGAACGCCTTGCGGTATGCGCGGTCGAGGGCGGACGCCTCGGTACAGAGCGCGGCACCGATATAGGGCGCGCGTTCTGCGAGTTCAGCCTCGGATGCGGTGCATTCAACCTCACCGAGAAGCTTCAGCGCGGTGTCGTAAATATTTCGCAGGAGCATTTTTTACCTGCTCTTTCCGATTACGCCGCGACGGTGAGATCGAGTCTTACCATCTCGGAGGGATAGATGACCTCCGCGCCGTAGAGGTGAAGACCCTTGACCGCATCGGCAAATCTCTTCTCGGGGCGGTAAGCGTCCATTTCGGAGAGCTGTTCTGCGAATGCGATCGCTCTCTTGGAGCGGGCAAGACATTTGTGAACGTTGCCGCTTACGACGATGTTGTTGGAAATGAATACCTTGCAGCCCGCAACGGTGCCGATGCAACCGGTCTCAAGTGCGGTGTCGGTGTTGGCGACGTTGATCTTGTTCTTGAGGATGAGCGAGCCGACGGCGGGAGATACCTCGATGACGATATCGCCGGGATCGCAGACGTTGTTCTCGAGAAGCTTGGTGCGTGCGTCGATGATGAGGGAGAGGATGTTTTCGACGGTTGCGGAATCCGAGATGCTGTCACCAGCCTTGTCGCAGAGAGCGAAGATGTACTGATCTGCGGTGTTGGCGAGAGCTGCGGCAGCGTTTCTTACAGCCGCATCCATGAGCTTCGGATTGCTCTGCGCGCGGTCAACGTCGTCGATCTGGAAGTTGAATGCCTTTGCCTGATTGATGACGAGGGTCTTGACGGAGTCGGAAAGCTCCTGTGCGGCGGTGTCGAAATCCGCATTCTTGGTGTAGTCGAATACGTTGATATCGCCCACGCCGCAGATCTTAACGCGGTCGCCGCGACCCTTGATATCGCCCTCGAACTCGCGGTTGCAGTTTGCGACGGCAATGTACTTCTTGTCCATCTGGGAAAGAAGAGTTTCGCTCCATACGGTAGAGATAAAGTTAGTAAGTGCCATAATAAAATTTCCTTTCTTTTTTGAAAAATGTGTTTTTTATCGCCAGCTCTTCATCGAGCGGCGGATTTTTTCTATATTTTTTCTGACCTCGGCGGGCGGCATTGCGCGCACCTCGTCGGGGGAGTAGAGACTGTCCTCGGCTCTGTTTATTCTGCCCGAGGACATTTCGCGGGCGCGTCTGTCAGCCGCCTCGATCTTCGTTCGCCTTACCTCGCGGCGGCGCATTTCAAGCGCGTAAGCCGCGGCGGGAGGTATTCCGCGCTCGATATCGGCGTTGAAGGAGTCGGGGAGGGAGGAGATATCCGCGTCGGGATAAAGCTCGATAAACTCGCGCCAACCCGCAGATATCTCTCGCGCGGTGCGTTCTGCGGTTTCAAGCCGACTGCGAAGATCTTCAAGCTCTGCCTGAAGATCAGGTGCTTCGTCGTTCACTTCACTTTCAACTTCGGTTTCGTGAATCTCATCGGGGAGCTCGCTGATATCTTCGATGATTTCATCATTCATCATCTCGATCGTCTCGTCCATCCTCAGCCTCCTTTCTGTGTGCCTCGGCAAGCGTTATGCGGTCGGGAAGAAGCCCTTCGGGCAGACGCTCGAGATATTCTGCGAGTGTGATATGCCCGCCGTCGAGCAGACGGTCGAGTACGCTCTGCGTTCCCGATGCCGAATAACGCGCGCTGTCGCAAACGTCGATCTTTGCGCGGAGCAGGAGGGAGTGCATATGAGAGGGGAAGAATCTGCCGAAGCCGTCGCTTGTGCGAAGCGGTCTGCCGTCGGGGCAGAAGGCGAGAGTCATGTCTGCCCAGATGCACGCCATCTGCTCAAGGCAGAGGTAGAGCTCGCTCTGAACGTGCGCGAGTGATTGCATCGATGCCTCGCGCAGAGCGAGGATCGCGCTCGTGTTGGTCGGATTTACGTTACCGAGCGCGGTGTCGGTCGCACCCGAAAGCTCCTTAGTGGTTGCGATCGCATTTTCGATCAGTTCAAGGTATCCCGCCTCAAGCTGACCTGTGCCGACGACGGTAACTGCATCCGCGAGATTTCCGCCGCCGACAGCCGCGATCGCCTCGCCGATCTCGTTCGTCCACTCGGGAATACGCGTGCGGTCGTAGATGATCTTAGAGAACGCCGTGTCGGTCATATGCTTCATCAGCATAGCGTAAGCGCGGTTGATGTATTTCTGATTTGCGATCATCGAGGAGACGGGCGTGTTGCCGAAGAAGCAGTTCTTTGCCGTCTGCCACGAAAAATGAGCAACGGGATAGAGCTTGCAGTCGGTCACGGCGCGGCGGATAAGACAGTCGCGCGTGGATTTTTCAAACACGACCTTGCCTTCATCACGGAAGAATTTGATGAGATAGGTCGCGCGAGCTTCGCCGTCCTCGTATTCGGGCTCGTATTTCGCAAGCTCACCCGCGCCGCGCTCCGAAATTTCGGATGCGCCGTCGGGCTGAATGCGCGATATATCCTTTTCGCTCATTCCCGCCTCGCGTGCCTCGCGGCGGAGCGAATCAACGCTCGCTCTGCCCGAAATTATCAGATAGTCCTGAGACTGAATATCGGGGTTTGTGACGTCTGCGGGGAATACGTTTGCCGAGTCGACGGTTTCGGTGAGAATATCTCCGCGCCAGCCGCCTCCGCCGTCGGCTTCGGTGTCCCACGAGCAGTAAAGAAGTCCGTCGCCCGTCAGCGCGGCGTCATAGAGCAGGCGGTAAATGAGCTTTTGCAGGCGCGAGTGCTCCCAACGGTAGGCGGCGTTTTCCGTGAGCACTGCAAGGGTGCTTCTGATAGCCTCGGCTTCTGCTGAATTTGCTGCGAACGGGAGATTTTCGTCGGTGTACGTGATCTTAACGTCACCGACAGCCGCCGACGAAACGAGATAATCGACTATTCGGCTGATGACGTTAAAAACGGGCTTGGGAAGATCGCCCCCGCCGCGCCATTGGTCGCCTCGGTAGAAGCGTGCGTTTTCCTCTGCGCGGGAGTAGAGACCGATCTGCCTTTTGTAATTTCGACCGGCTTCGTATTGCCGCCAGGTCTTTTTTTGTGATTCGGTAATCATTTTTACTCCTTTTTATTTCGCTGATAAGATCAAGCTTTGAAACTCGGCCGGGGCGTCGGCTTCGACCTTCACGCGCAGCTTTTTGAATCTCGGAAGCGGTATTTTCTCCGTGATACAGCCGTCCGTGCCGTCGAGATGCACCGCCTTGACCTCGCCGCGCTCGTTTTCAAATTTCACCTCGGCACCCTTCTTTCCAAGATCACAGTAAAGGATCAGATCGACCGATCTTTTTATGCGCTCGGGAGCGCCGAAATCGAGAAAATGCGTGGTGAACGTGGTCTTGACGGTAAAATCTCCGTCAAATTCCGAGTCCTTTTCAAGACCGTCCGCAAATACGCAAAGAGCGTTGCCGCAAATGAACGCGGGCTTGCCGCCGTAGCTCAAAAGCTTTTCGGCAAAAATGCCTCGGTAGAGAGTCCAAGCCTTCATTCTGGTATTGTAGACGAGCATTCTGCCCTCGCCATCCTCTGTGTCTGCGATATAGATGCTCTGCCTTCCGGGGATAGAGAGGAGGGCGAGGTTTTCTGAATCGTAGGGGAGAAGATCGGCAACTCTGTCTGAAACGAGCGTTGCGCTGCATTCGTCCAGCACGCCCGATCTGGAATTCCAGCGCCAGAGTGCGCCCGATGAGTAGGTCAACGGATCGTTTTCGCAGTATGCCGCGCCCGAAAGTATTTCGGAGCCGATAGCGGAGTTGAGCATAAAGATCTTTGGTCTGAGGTATTCGGTATTTTTTTCCTCGCCTTCAAAATCAACGCACCACGCGTTCGATTCGGTGAAGAGAAGAGCACGTCCGTAGTGCTCAGCCATCCCCGATATCGGGCAGGCGCCGCTTCCGACGCAGACCTCGGTCGTTTTCGCGAAGTAGAGCGGAAGCTCGTTTTCGGCGGTCCTTGAGGAATAGCCTCGCATATAGGGCTGCACGGGCTTTGAGCAGTAAAGGGAGCACGATTCGCCGGGCGAGTAAAAGCAAAGCCGTTCGCCGCCGTTGTTGCCGAAGACGAATGCGCGGAGACGGTGCGCGAGCACGTGCTTCTCCGATGTCTCGGGAGCGAGCGTAAGCCAGAAAAATACCTCGCCGTGATCGATCGACTCGCTTGAACGGATGATTGCGATTCCGTCGGAGTTGTGCGCGAGCGTAAATTTGTCGGTATCCTGAACCTCAATACCGACCTCAACGCGATCAATTGACGCGGCTTCAATTCCGAGATAGAAGCTGTTTGTCGTCTGATTTACCGTATAGGAGATCAGTATGCGGTCGGAGAGATAGTTGATATGCTCGTTTACCATACCGCCATAGGCGGGATTCCAATTCATACCGTAGTAGGGCGCGTAGCCCTCGACCTCGGATAGCACTTTGCCATCGTGTCGGTAGAGCTTTTCGCCGTCGTGAACGTACATCTCTCCGCCAAAGCAGAATATTTCGGCGTCGCCGTGCTTTGTCGCGAGTGTGCCGAGGGTGGCGGTCTCTCCGCTTGCAGTGTCGGTTACCTCAAAGCTGTTTTCGATGACGGTGTATAGCTTGCCACCTCGTGTGAAATGACCGCGAAATTCGCCGTCAAGCTCGCGGATCTGACAGTAAGCGCTGCGCGAGGCGAGCGAGCCGTCGGGGCGCACGTCAAGATTTTCAGCGGAAAAGAGCTTGCCTGCGCGCCGCCCGTCAGCGGTTCGGTCGATGCCGCTGAAGCCGTCCTCATGCCCGCGCTCAACTCCGAGCGCGGATTTGAATTTGATTGCTGCCATAGTTGTTCCTTTCTTTGAATTTTCATTTTTCGGCGCGGTACAGACGTTGGTTTTCAGTCGAAAAATGAAGTTGTTTGGTTCTTTCTGAACCTGAATTTGTGCTCCGATACCTCCGGGGTAGCAAAACGGCTCATCAGCGCGTATCGCAGAGCCTCGGGCGAGTGGGTGACCGAGTGCGGCTCACCCGAGGCATCCTCGGAGCGGTTTTTGTCGAAGAGAAGCGCGGGCAGACAGCGTATCAGCTCGCGGCAGGACGAGCTGATGATCAGCCCGGGGCTTCCGTCTTCTCTGTCTTTAAGGTGTTCGCGCATAAGTCTCCAGCCGGGGATGCGTCGGTCGTCAGCCGGACGCATCGGCGGCATACCCTCGACCGCCTGCATTATCTCAAAGCCGCTTTTGCCGGTGTCCTGTCTACGGTTCCAAAGGTCGGGCGAGGCGACGGCAAATTCAACACTCTTACCTCTGCAAAGCTCCGAAATACGAATCGCCGCTTCGCCGAGCGTCAGGTTAGGCGCGCAGAATTCGTCGGTGACGTAAACTCTGCCGGATTCGTCACTTGAGCAGATATACGCCGCAAGCATATCGAAGCCGTAGTCGAATGCGACGATCGTGTGTCTTGCGCGCGGGATGGCATTTTCTGCGCAGACGTGTCGCGATTCGTCGAATTCTGTGAAGAATTGCCCTTCAAAAACGTCCCATTTACCGTAAAGCCATGCCTCGCGAAGTCTCGGCGGCAGAGTTTCCAGCCTGCGCACATAGTCGGGATCGGCGCGGGTAAGAACTCCGTTGTCGAAGACAGTTGCGGGGATGAAGGCGTAATCGTCGGGACACTCGCCGCCGCGGTATTCGCGGTCGATGAAGAGCCGCTTTACCCAAGCGTGGCCGACGCCGCCGGGGTTGCAGGTGAGATACATACGCCTCGGGCAGTCCCGAGTGCCTCGCAGACAAGCCTTGAAGATGGAAAACTGAAATTCGCTCAGTTGCGTTGCTTCGTCGAGGGCTATGACGTCGTATTCCTGACCCTGATAGCGGAGTGCGTCGCGCTCGGCGGCAGAGTAGCCGAGGGTTATGGTGCTTCCGTTTTCGAAGATGAGGGCACGGTCGCGCTCGCTGTAGGTGAGGATCTCACCGTACTCTGCGAGCAGAGGTTGCAGGTGGTTCGAACGCAGCTCGGGGAGAGTTCTGCGCACAAGCAGGCAGCGAAGTCCGGGGTATCGCAGGCACATAAGCACCAGCTTTCGTCTGAGCGCCCATGATTTACCTCCGCCGCGCGCACCTCCGTAGGCAACGAACTTTTGTCGGCAGGCGAAAAATTCGCGCTGACGGTCGTTCGGTATGCCGCCGATGCGGAGCGAGCGCTCGGGTGGGCTATCCGCCGTCCTCGTAAGCGTCATGATCGAAGATCAGGCGGAGCTGGCCCGTGTCGGTGACTCGGGAGACCTCCTCGGTCTCGCCAGCGTATCCGAGTCGGAGCTTGAGATAAACCGAAAGGATGGATGCGGACATTTCCGAATTGAGCGCCTCGTCCTCGAGAGCGGCGCAAAGCGCACCGTGAACCTCGGGGCGGGTGCATCGAAGTCTCTCGAAATCCGAGAGGGTGCTGTGGGTAAATCGGCAAAAGCCTGCGACGTTCGGTATTCTGCCCGCGTTTTTGCGTTTGCCGCACTCGCCCTCGGCGCGGCAGAAGAGGAGATAATCGTCGAATACACGAACGATACTTCCGTCGTCTGCCGCTGCCTCAAGCGCGGTGCGGCAAGGTGAGTTCTGCGGTATGGTGTCTTTTGCGGACAATCTTACCTCGCTTTCCCGTCTGTACCGATATCATTTTACCGCCGAGCGGAGTCTCAAAACGACACGTACAGTATCACATAGTATCAAAAGTCTCACGGATTTTGCCGAAAAAAGAAAAACTCCCCTTTTGGAGAGTAAATAGCCTCAAAGTTTTCGTCCACCTTATTCAAAAGGTGGCTGAACTCGAGACAGCGTTCCGAACCTAAAAAGGACTTCCCGAATGTAGGGAAGTCCTTTTTAGGTTGACATAATGATATATAACAAAACCGGCACCACCCGCGCGGGTGATGCCGGTTTTGTTCGGAATGCCGGCGGGGCGCCGTCACTCCGAAGCGCAAGGGGGAGTTTCGCGCTCTGCGGAGCGCGACTTAAGGCGCTGCCTTAAGAATTCGCGAACTTTTAAAAAAGTTCGAACAAAACTTTATCCGTTTTTAATAAAAATGAAAATTTCCGCCCGAAACGGGCGGAAATTTACCTTCAACCAGCAACTAACAACCAGCAACTAACAACTAATTATTCCTCAATTCCCATCATCGCCATAAGTCTCTTATTAAACTCCTCAGCCGTATTATAACCCATCTTCTTCTGACGGTTATTCATCGCGGCGATCTCGAGGATGATGGCGAGGTTTCGTCCGGGGCGGACGGGGATGGTCAGCGAGGGCAGCTCGATGCCGAGTATGTCGATCTTTTGCTCGTCAAGTCCGAGACGGTCGTACATCTTGCCCTGCACCCAGGATTCAAGATTGATGACAAGGTCGATCTTCTCGGTGTTCTTTACTGCGCTTATACCGTAAAGTCGCTTTACGTCGATGATACCGATTCCGCGCAGCTCAACGTAGTGGCGCAGGATCTCGGGCGCCTGACCGACGAGAGATTTCTTCGATACGCGCTTGATCTCGACGGCGTCGTCCGCGATAAGTCGGTGACCTCTCTTTACAAGCTCAATCGCGGTCTCGGATTTACCGACTCCGCTGTCGCCGAGGATGAGGATACCCTCACCGTAGACCTCAACGAGAACGCCGTGGCGCGTGATGCAGGGCGCGAGGTGAACGTTGAGAGACGCAAAGAGTGCCGCCATCGTCGCAGAAGTCAGCTCTTCGGTGAGAAGAAGCGGAACCTCGTATTCGATGCAATATTTGATAAACTCCGGGAAGGGCTTGTTGCCCGAGGTGAAGATGATCGCGGCGGGCTTGTGCGCCACGAAATCGCGTATATGCGAGTCGCGCGTGTCGTCTGCCATAGCGGTGAGATAGGTATATTCCGCAATACCTATGAGCTGAATACGTTCGTGCTCAAAAAAATCGAAAAATCCCGACAGCGCAAGTCCGGGGCGGTCTACCTCGGGTACGGTAATGAAGATATCATCAGCGTTTCCCGCAATATATATTTCTTCAAAATTGAATTCCTTGATGAGGGAGGAGAGCGATATTCTGTTTTTTACTTCCATAGTTAACGACCTCTTTGAAATTTATTATATATAGTATACCATAAAAACGCATCGGTTGCAAATGGTTTTTGCAAATTTTTTTATGAAATTGAGAATATTCATATCCGCGACACAAAAATATGATATCATTTAGTAGATAATTATATACAATAGGAGAAAAATATGAATTTCAAGACTGTAAAGCGCCTGGCGCTTGCTTTGGCGATGCTCATCTGCCTCACCTCCGTTCTTGCTTCCTGTGGCGTAAAGCCGATCAAGAGCACCGAAGAGGAAGCTGCTGTCATCGGCACTATTGGTAAATACGAGGTAAAATACGAGGAGCTTCGCTATCTCGTTCTGAATTTCAAGAAGGATATGGCTCTCCAATACGGCGAGGATATCTGGACCGATCCCGCCAAGGCGGAGACCTACCGTGACGAGCTTTGGGCTCAGGTAAGCCGTAAGATCGTCAGCGACTATTACGCCGTTCAGGCAATGGCTGATTACTACTATGTCGGCGGCGGTGCCGAGGCTATGATGACCGAGGACGCTATTCTCGACGCGGTTCAGGAGAAGATCGAGGAAGCGGTCGACGAGTGCGGTTCCAAGAAGAAGTACAAGCAGATGCTCGCGGATCAGTACCTCACCGATAGCCTTCTCCGCTTCTATACTGCCGCAGAGACCTGCGCAACAGAGCTTTTCTTCATCCTTGCACAGGACCTCGGCGAGATCGAGAGCAGCAACGAGTATATCACGGAATATATGCATTCCGACGATTTTATCCGCACCAATCACATCTTCCTCAAGGGCGCGACTGCTGAAAATCTTGCTCTTGCAGAGCAGCTTTATTCGGAGATAAAGTCAAGCGATAATCCCGAAATGGATTTGATCATGCGAAAGGGATTCTACTGCGCTGATTATACTATGACTACCATCCACGGCAAGTATTTCGCGCGCTACACCTCTGACTACGGTGACGAATACGAGCTCGCGGCGTTCGAGCTTCGCGAAAACGAGCTCAGCGGCATCGTTGAGGCACCCGACGGATACTACATTATTATCCGTCTGCCCGTCGAGGAGGATTATCTTACTCAGAACTTCGAGGACTTCAAGGACGATATTATGGGTTCGGAATTCAACAAGCGACTTGCCGAGTATAAGAAGGATCTTTCCTTCGAGCTCAACGAGCTTGGTAAGACCATAGATATTCTGGAGATCGAATAAAATGGGAGGCTTCAGCGGCGGAAGGCGCAGAGCCTTCCGAAGCCGCCACCGCACCCCTATGGGCGAGGGCGGACGGCTGGCTGTAATATTCGTTTCGCTCGCGCTCATTCTTTTCGTTATTGCCGTTATGCTCGGCAATCATCTTCGCAATCTCGCCGAGGGCGTCGAAGTTATGTCAAACGACGAAACCACCGAGTCGGAGCTCTATTATGCGAACGCCCCCGCCGCTACGATCGCGCGCGGAATCGTTTTCGGCGTAAATTACTCCGATATCGCGGAAACCAAAGAATCTACAACAACGGAAGAAACCGTCAACACATCGCCAATCCTTGACGATATCGAATACGACGCCGTTTCCGTCACTCTGCGTCAAAAGCTTCCGGACGGCAAAATGGCGCTTGCGTATTCTTCGCCGATAAGTCTTGAATACTCGATCGACAGCGTGGGAGATGTGTCTCTTTCTGACGGAATCTCGCTGATCACCGAAAATTGGGGAACAAGAACGACTGTTTGCGGCGTTTTTGAGATCGATTACCCGAACCGACCCGAGGAAACGCGCGAAATAATGCGCGCGTACGAGATATCGCTTATTTGCGAGCTCGTTGAGGCGGGGATCGACGAGATCCTTCTCGTCGGCTTTGCCGCAGACACGGGCGCGGGAGTGTCCTTTATTTCAGACGTTTACGAAAAGGTCGGTCGCAGAACCGTTATCGGACTTGCGCTGCCCTTTGATTACGTCAATCTCGCGGGCAGAGCGGGACTTCTCGAGCTTTCAAAGAAGTGCGCGTTCCTCGCAGTTGACCTTTATACTACCTCCGTTCCCGTACTGATGACGCCCGAGGTGTTGATTACCGATAGAGTCGCGCGCGTCGCGGATCTGCGCCGAGAGTTTCACCTCAGGATCCTTCTCGGCTGCGGCAACGATCCTGACGGCGACAGCCAGACCCGCGCAGCACTCGATCTCGGAGCGAAAAATACAATGGTAGGCCTCGGCTTGCCGGATCCTGAAGAGATCACGGAAACCGAAGCCCAAATTACCGAATAATTCAAGAGCAGAACCGTGTTTGCAATGCGGTTCTGCTCTTTTTTTGCACAAAATTTTTTATTAACATATATTTGCTTGACATTTGACTTATTATGTTGTAAAATATAAAATAGTGAATTATACTCTGATTTCGGAGGAGTTTATGTCGAAAGTCATTACACGAAAGAAAAAAACGGGTAAGGCGATACTCGGCTTCGGTCTGGTGTTGCTCATAACCGCCGTTATATTGCTCGGTGCGCTCGTTTGTGCTGCTTTTGTTATTGCAAAAGGGCCTGCACACTTGGCTTCCGCGCGGCTTTGCGCTACCTTTGCGGAAAAAAGTTACCCTATGGCAGGGCTCTTTTTCAGTGCAGAGGAGCTTGGTGAGGCAGTTTTCTATATGCCTCCCGAGGTTGTCGAAAGCGACATCGCTCTGACGGATACGAATGAATACAAAATTTCGCTTCATTATATAGATGACGCGTCGTACGCGTGGGATGCCGTCGTGCTGACGGGCATCGATCCCGCGTCACTCTCGCTTGAGAACGGAAGCCGCGGCGTGCTTGATTCCGATTACGCCTTCGGGCTCTACGGCAACCCCGATGCCTACATCGTCGGTGATTACCTTTCCTATCGTGGCGAGACCGACGAGATATACTGCTTCTGCGCTATGAGTGCCGATGGAGTGCTTGAGGTCGGCGCGCGCACCGCATACGAGGCGGCAAATTCGGGCTACGTCTGGGGCATCGCGGTCGACCGCGTGCTTATGCAGAATTCCTCGCCCGCATCCGACCTCGGCGGCGGATACGCATCGCGTGTTGCGATCGGTCAGGCGGCTGACGGATCGGTAATTCTGGTCTTTGCAAACGATCGCGGAGTTTATCCCGCGGGCATTACATATGACGAGCTTGCCGCGATAATGTTCGAGTACGGTGCGGTCAATGCCGCCGCTATTCGCGCAGAGGGCGCGTTTTATTCGAACGGAGTCGGTCAGCTCGGCTCAAAGAATGAAAACGGCTTCACTCTGACCGTTGGGGGAGGTGCAAACTGATGGCAGATTTCCCTAAAAACCGTCCGCAGGACATCGGCAGTAAGGAAAATATCAATTCGATGGCGCAAACGGGCGGAAGTCGAAGCGAGGCGACCGCGAAGATCGGCGTCGGCATCGACGCAAGCTTTGCGCGCGGAGCGAAGAGAAGACACCCCAAGTCGGGCGGACTTCTGAAGGCTTTGATCGTTTATTTTTGCATCGGATTCCTCCTCGTTTCATCGCTGACCGTTGCTTTCTGGCGTTTTATTGAGATCAACGAAGCTGGCACAGCCTCGGTTTTCGTTGAGAATTATATTTCGGAAAAGGATATTGAGGCTTGGCGACAGCAGCTCAGACTCAATCTTCCAAATACCTATCCCGATTACGAGGACGCGTCGCGGCTTGCTTACGACGTTCTTTCTCCCGCGCTTGAGCTCGGTGAGATCACGTATCTGCGCCGCATTTCGCCCTCTGCCGAGGGTTATCCCGTCTACGAGCTTTTCTCGGACGGCGTTCGTTTCGCCTCGCTCGTCATTCGCGACAAGTCGGTAGGATTTTTCGTACCCGGCGAGTGGGAAGCGGTGCGGATTGAGTTCGATATTGCCTATTTCGGCGAGGTGGGCTTCCCCGAATATCGCGTGATCGTCCCCGCGGGCGCAACCTTGAAGGTCAACGGCTCGGTGATCGCCTCTGAAATGAAGGAGAGATTCACCGTGTCTTATCCCGCGATCTCGATCTTTGAGGAGGGGCACGACGTCGCGCCCTGCGATATTTACGTATTCGACGATATTTATTTTCTCCCTGCCGTTTCGGCGACGCTTGACGGCGAGGTTCTCGGCTTCAGGCAGAGCGGCGAGCACGAATTCTTCTTCTATTACCCCGAAACCGCAACTCATTCAATCACCGTGACACTCCCCGTCGGTGTTGACGCATACGTCAGCGGCATCAAGCTTACCGAGGAATTGGCGAGCCGCGAGGAGATCGACGGCGAGCTCGGACAGCTCGACGACGGAGGCACGGGCACTCTCCCGCGCCTCAGCGTATGGACTGTCGATAACCTCTTTGGCGAGGTCGAGGTCGATGCGAGGATCGGCGACACTTCGGTCGCGCTCCTTTCGAGTGAGGGAGGCAACTATAAATTCGACACTCCCGCAGAGTGCAAGTATACCGTAACCGTACTTCTCCCCGCCGGCGCAGAGCTTTTCGTCAACGGAACTGCGATCGAGCAGAGCAAGCGGATTCCCGAAGGCGCGAGTGCCGAGGATATTGCCTACGGCTTTACCGCGCTGGGCAGATACGAGGTATCGGAGCTTGGCGTGATCGAGGGCGCAGTTCCCGATTTTGATAAATACATCATCACGGGTTACCTTGCCGAGCCGAACGTGACCGCTAAATTCAAAGGCGAAGATCTTCCCCTTGCGGGCAAGAGCGTTCAGGGCTACGATGTCAGATGCGATTTCGATTACAGCGCAGGCGATATCTTTGACGCCGAGCGCATAGCGGCGGCAGAGAAGTTTGCCGAAAGCTATATCGCGTATATCTGCGGCGGCGGAGCGTGGAACGATCCCACGAACGAAAAGGCGTTCAATGATAATTACAACGCACTCAAGGCGCAGATGATCGAGGGCACTGCGGGCTATGTCGGCGTTATGGAATCCTACCGTGACGTCAACCTGATGCCGAAGTACGATAGCTTCGTCATCGGCGACAAAAAGACCGTAGATCTCGTTGCATATACTAAAAACAGCCTCTCCTGCCGAGTCGAGTTCATCGTAACGCGCACGAGAACCGTTGACGGCATAGCGCAGACCGACACGCTCACAGGAAGCATCAGCGTTCTGCAGGTGCTTTATAAAGGCGAGTGGAGAGTCTGGAGCTTTGTTTATGCACCGACGGTAGAATGATAATTGTTTGTTTATCATAACCAAAACCAAATAATAAAAATTGTGCAATAACACAAAATTGCAAGTCAGGAATGAAACTTTCTTGACTTGCTTTTTTGTTTATGGTAAAATAAAATTGGAGAAATAGAAAAAACTTTTGAAAAATATGAAACTAAATCGGGTCATTTTGTGTCTATATAAGTGAAGGGACAACCGAAAAGGAGGTAAAGTCTATGAAAAAATTGTTATCCGTAACCCTCGTCCTCGCCTTTGTATTGGCTGCCTTGAGTGCAATTGCCCCACTGACCTCGGCGAAATCCGCCACGATCAGCGAGAGTGAAGCGAAGGATTTGGTGGAGAAGGCTTATCAATTTTGCTGTGATGCCAGAGTTGGTGATTGGAATGATAAACTTGTTGATTACAAATCCGAAGACGTTTGTGAGATTTACGTTTCCCGGATAGACAGGACGCTGACCTACAGACCGGTATATGAGTCAAAGCTCCCCGGCGGATCATATTCTGCAATGTGTGAGACAGCGAAAGAAATTTATACCGCGGAAATTGCAGAGCGGGCATATTGGTGTTCGGTGGCAGGTCACGATTTGCCGATGTATCACGTTGCCGAAAACGGAAAGGTTTACGGACACGGGCACAGCGATTATGCGCCTTGCTATATACACATAAGTATACCGAGTCGTGCATACTCGAACAATCGAGGCGAGGGCAAGATCTACTTAAAGATACTTTCGGGCGATTCCGAAACCGCGACAGCGATAGTATCTACCGAGTTTTATTGGGCAGACGGTCCGCGATCCTATTATTGTGAGGCAGTTGAATGCAAATTTGAAAATACATCCGACGGTTGGCGGATCGCAGACTCTGAATTAAGCGTGCTTTTGGCTTCGTCCAAAACCGTACTTGATGAATACCGCAAGGCTAACCCCGAAAAAGTGAATCCCGAGGTTCTGAAGCTCATTGACGCCGAGGCGAAGTATACTGTTGACGATTTGGTGATGGAATTAATAGTAGATACGTATTGCGATTACTATAAAAGATACGTTGATTATGTAGATCGTGAGCAGAAAGAAATTAATGAAATCGTAAAAGAAATCACAGCCTCTGACGGCTCAAAGCGCACGATGAGATACGTTGAATATACAGAGATTAATGGATTTGGAATAGACAACTTTGCTTGGGCATATTTAACCGATGAATTTTACGAGGAGTTTTTAACCAAAGCGTATCACGACAATGAGTTTGATATGTTTATTACCGAAGGTGACACGAAATATGTTGCAGTTATTGAGGGAATCGATGACCTTTCATATGTGTATGACCCCAACGAAGTAGTTGTTCGGGTTATTGAATCCACCGATAAAGAAGCCACGGCACTTGTTTATTGTGAACTCAAAGAGAAAGGAAAAACTATTCCGATATACGTTGAATGCAAATTTGAGAAAGGATATGAACGGTGGTATATTGCGGAATCGGATTTCGTTGATATGCTGACCTCGGCTGACGGATTTGAATATACCGTCGGCGAAGCCCCAGCCACCGGCGACAGTGCATTTGATACCCTCATCCTCTGCCTCGGCGGTATGGTGATAGTTATGTCCGCGCTCTGCCTTGTTCGCAGAAGAAGAGAATTTTAATCAAATTTACCACGAAGAAAGGACGGTAAAACTATGAAAAAGTTATTGTCAATCATTTTAGCCCTCACCTTCTGTCTTGCCGCCTTTTCGGCACTTGCGCCGACGGTTGCGGCAAAGTCAGCGACTATCAGCGAGAGTGAAGCGAAGGATCTGGTGTTTAAGGCTTATGATGCCTATAATCTGCTCAACACATATGGCCTGCGGTACGATAGATATGTATATTATTATAGGGATAATATTTTTCTTTATGAAAAGGTCAAGGATGACAGTGGAGACGAACTTTACTATTATGAAGTGTGCGGAGAGCTTCTCCCGGGTGGTTCTTACGAGGGATTTTTCAAGTATGCGGATTCGGTTTTTACACCCGAACTCAGTGCGAAATTTACAAGTCAAGCGTATGCCAATAATAGTTCCCCGCTGTTTATCGAAAAGAACGGCATAAGATATATTACCGAGTCCGTGGGTGATTTTAATCCCGATTATAATGAATTTGTCTATGATAAGGGTTATAATACAGTTGTTATAACAGAAGGCGACGGTTCTTTTGCAAAAGCGGTTGTCCTTTGCGATATAATATCGCGTATTCCGATTACCGACAGAAGTTGGAAACGTCAAGTAGATTACGCAGAGGTGGAATGCGTCTTTGAGAATACGCCGAACGGTTGGAGAATAGCGGAATCTCAATTTGCTTCAATGCTTATGGCACCCGGTAAGATCGAGCACGATGTCTACACGGGCGATGAAGTTGGGCTCAGATTCTTTGAACGCCGCTTGTTTGAAATAATGGAGTTTTATTATACTATTCATTCTTTTATGCCGTATGATTCAAATGAATATATTACGCCTTTCGGAGAAGATCTTTTTGCAGAATCGTGGAGCGATTTTTCAAGGTATTACCTTGTAAACGAGAATGAACTTCCGGGAGGTTCGTATGAAGGACTTGTCGAGGAAAGCAAAAAGTATTTTACCGATTCGGCTGCAAAGATTTTTCTGAACGATTATGCTACCGAAGAAAATCTGCCTCTCTTTTACGTTCAGGACGGCAAGCGATACGCGTATTTTGAAGCAAGAAATCCGTGGCAAATCGCAGACGCAGTTTCATTTTTGAACAGAGGGGAATATTACGGAAGAACGACGATAGATTCCCTTGTTGTTGACGGTGACCGTGCAACAGGTAAGCTGATATGTCACGATAGCGGTGAAGATCATCCTCGTGAAGCGGGATATACTTTATATGCCTTTGAGGTTGTTTTCGTTAAGACCGAACAAGGCTGGATGCTCGATGATTGCGAATATCTCAGAGCGGATACCGAAAGAACCTCGTTGAATGCCGATTACAGCAAATATCTTGTCAAGGACAAGGCAATATATGAGAGACACGGCGTAGGAATACCTTCCTATATTGATTTTGATTCCCCCGACACGGGCGACAGCGCGTTTGATACAATCCCCCTCTGCCTCGGCGGTATGGTGATCGTGACGTCCGCGCTCTGCCTTGTTCGCAGAAGAAGAGAATTTTAATCAAAACTTACCACAAAGAAAGGACGGTAAAACTATGAAAAAGTTATTGTCGATCATTTTAACTCTCACCTTATGTCTTGCCGCCTTTTCGGCACTTGCGCCGAGTGTTTCGGCTGCCGATGCGGAGTTTACACAGAAAGACGCAAAGGCTCTCGTTGATGCAGCGGCAGAGCTTCGCAACGGTCTGGGCGACTATTTGGCGAAGTATCAAGCCTTTCTGCTCAGCGACGCAGGCGAGGGGTTCAAGGATAAAAGAATATACGTTGAAGTGCCGCGTCATGCTGAGGAAGCCGAGTATTATCCCTTGATCGAAGAGCTTCTGCCGGGTTCATCCTATGCCGCTTTTGAAAAGCTCGCAAGCGAAGTTCTCGTAGGCTCTTTGGCTGAAAGAATCTGCACTAAGGCTAATTCATACAGCTTGGCTGATCTGATTATCACCGAGGACGGCGAAAGGTTCATTCTCCCGGGCGTAACCGAATATTTCTACGTCCCCGACCGCAGCAGAGTGGAGCTCACCGAGGTCAGCGGAAACACCGCAACCGCAAACGTCTATTGTGTCAAACCCGAGTATCCGCGGGACATTTCGATCTGCATTGAATGCAAATTTGAAAAGACCGACGCGGGCTGGAGAATCGCAGAGTCGCCGTTTTCGGATATGCTTACGGGTGCAGTGTGGAGTATCTATTATACGTATACAGAAAGCGATATTCCGACAAGAGAGCTTGCTGACGAGTTTTCGATGATAATCAGGGATGCTCAGTATCTTTTCCTCTATACGCAGGTGTACGGTCCTTCGGGCTCGAACGAGGTGGAATTTGACGGTTATAAATATAGTGAAATTAACGGGACAAACCGCCCGTCCGATTGGCTCGAGAAATATAAGAAGCTTGCCGCAGACACCTATTCGGAAGATATTGTCGATCTCGCGTTCAGATTCAACAGGCACGACTGGTATCTCAATCGGTACGTCGATAATGCGCCGCTTTACGTTGAGCGTGACGGCAAGGTTTATTGGTATTATTACGCAGGCGGGCATGTTCAGATATATGCATCTAGCTATGCCGAAGATTTTAACCGTGATTTGATATTCGACCGTATGGTGATCGGTGATAACGAGGCGAGCGGGTACGTTTTGTATTGGAATCAGCCCGACGGTCCGCGCGAAGATAATTACAATCTCCGCTGGGTGCCCGTCAAGTTTGTCAAAACGGCAGACGGTTGGCGACTCGGCGACTGCACGCTGTTCAGACAGTATTATGATCCCTCGAGCGTTGCAGAGGGCGAGATAATCACTGTTCTCGATAAAGAAGTCTACCACAGATACGGCGTTGATTTCAATACCTACGATTTCAAGGACTATCCCCCAAGCGACGAAAAATTTGATAAGTCAAAAGCGCTCGATTTGATGGGTACCGCGTATGATATCTATCTTATGACGCACGAATACGTTCCGATGGAGGATCATTCCCCGATTGAGTACAGAGATGAGGCGCGTTACGTTATTCTCGATGAATCAAAGATGTATGGCGGCTCGTTCAGAGCCTTTGAGGACGCGATAGATGCGGTCTATGCACCCGCAACCACCGTAGACATAACGAGAAGCGCGTACCGATATAAGAACCGTATGCTCTTTATGCAGACTGCGGGGAAAACGTGGATCGCTTACGGAGAGGGACTGCGTTCGTTTTTCGATATTCCCAAAGAGGGATTGCAGCTTGAAATACTTGAACAGAGCGAAAATCGCGTTGTCGGTAGAGTAAAGGTCAGAATTCCGTATGGTGACGAGAATAGGTTCGAACCCTACGAAGCCTACGTTGAGTGCATCTTCGAAAACTCCGCGTTCGGCTGGCGTCTCGGCGAATGCGCATATACCGATATGCTGACCTCGACCGAGTTTGAATACACCCCCGTAAACAATCCCGACACCGGCGACCGCGCATTCGACACCCTCACCCTCTGCCTCGGCGGTATGGTGATCGTGACGTCCGCGTTCTGCCTTGTTCGCAGAAGAAGAGAATTTTGATATTTATAATACAAAAAGCAAGCCTTTGTGCTTGCTTTTTTGTGTTAAATCAAATTTTTTACCACATTTATTTGCCAATGACTTGCAAAATTGATAAATTTGTTGTATAATGTTATATGTATGAGCAGATCACTCTGCAATCAATTTTTTAGTATGTGAGGCAAAACTATGAGCGAAGTTAAAAACGTACAGAAAACAGGCTGCGCCGTCATCGGCTACGGCGGAATGGGCGGCTGGCACACCAGATATATCCTTGAAAGCGATGTTGCTTACCTCTGCGGTATCTACGACATCAATCCCGTAAAGGTCGAGCTTGCACAGACCAACGGTATCCGCGCTTATTCTTCCCTCGAGGAGCTCCTTGCGGACGACGAGATCAAGTTCGTTACCATCGCGACTCCCAACGAGGTTCACGCCGAGATCGCCATCAAGGCTCTCCGCGCGGGCAAGCACGTTATCACAGAGAAGCCCGTTGTTCTCAACTCGAAGGAGCTTGAGGAGGTCATCGCCGTTGCAAATGAGTGCGGCAGACTCTTCACCGTTCACCAGAACCGCCGTTGGGACATCGACTTCCGTATGATGCGCGAGACATATCTTTCGGGCAAGCTCGGCAAGGTATTCTCTTGCGAATCGAGAATCCACGGCTCGCGCGGCGTTCCCGGTGACTGGAGAGGCAAGCCCGAGCACGGCGGAGGTATGATCTATGACTGGGGCGTTCATCTCATCGACCAGATGCTTCTCATCTTCGAGGACAAGAAGATCAAGCAGGTTCGCTGCCTCTGCGAGCATATCACAAACAAGGAGGTTGACGACGGCTTCAAGCTCGATATCATCTTCGAGGACGACACCGTCGGTCACATTGAGGTCGGAACTCACCACTTTATCTCGCTTCCCAGATTCTATATGACGGGTACCGCAGGCGCGGCTATCATCAACGATTGGCGCGACCGCACCAAGGTCATCTCCTGCAAGACGGTTGAGGAGGGCGAGGTCAAGCCCGTCGTCACCGCCGCAGGTATGACCAAGACCATGGCTCCCCGCTCCGAGGACAGCCTTGAGGAATCCTACATCGAGCGTATGGACTCCGACGTTCACGATTATTACCGCAACTTCACCGCTGCTATCCGCGGCGAGGCAGAGCAGATCGTTAAGCACAACCAGATGCGCCGTGTTCTCCGCGTGATCGAGGCAGCATTTGAGTCGGATAAGCTCGGCAAGACCGTTGATTTTGAGGAAGTATAATGACTTATCTTTTCGACTTTGACGGCACGCTCGTCGATTCGATGCCGACCTACGCCTCGCAGATGCTCCGCATTCTCGAGGAAACCGGCACGCCCTATCCCGATGACGTGATCAAGATCATCACCCCCCTCGGATATATCGGCACGGCGAAGTATTATCTCGAGCTCGGCATGCCGCTTACCTTCGAGGAGATCACCAAGCGTATGGGCGATTATATGTACGAGCAGTACGCGAACAATATTCAGGCAAAGGACACCGTCCGCGAGACTCTCCTTGCTCTCCGCGCGCGCGGTGATAAGCTCAACGTGCTGACAGCAAGCCCGCACCTGACGCTTGATCCCTGTCTTAAGCGTCTCGGACTTTACGATCTTTTCGATAATGTATGGTCCTGCAACGACTTTGATATGACCAAAGCCGACCCGCAGATCTACGTCGAAGCGGCAAAGCGACTCGGCGAGCGAGTCGAGGACGTCACCTTCCTCGATGATAACCTCGGCGCCTGCCGTACAGCAAAGGTTGCCGGAATGAAGGTCTACGGCGTCTACGATGATTCTTCGGCTGAATACACAAAGGAAATGAGCACCGAATTTGACGGATACATCGTCAAATTCAGCGAATTGATTTAACAGCGGAAAGTTTTGATCAAACTTTTTCAAAAGTTTGCGAATTCTTAAGGCGGAGCCTTAAGTCGCCCTCCGCAGAGGGCGAAATAACCCCCCTGTGCTTCGAGCAGACGGCGCCCCGCCGGCTGTTCGGAATAAAATGAGCCTCACCGATGCGGTGAGGCTCGTTTTATTCAATTGATAGTTTATCAAATAATAAGAATGACCAAAGCGTGCCTTTCCTAAATTCGGAAAGGCACGCTTTGGTCCGAAACGGAGAAGCAAAGCTTCACCGTTTCTAAAGCGGTATTGGGCGAGAGCTGAAGCTCTCGCATTAGTTCGAGGCTCTGCCCCGAGCTCCGCAAACTTTTGTAAAAGTTTGATCAAAACTTTTGGTCTTTTAGATTTCGAGTGTGTCTCCGTCGTTTGGATGAAGAATCTCAAACGGATACTTTCCCGATGTGGCAAGCTCGGCGATATCTCCGAATTTGCGCTCGGAGGCGTGGGTGAATGCGAAACGCTTTGTCTTTACTCTGTCAAGATATGGCGTCAGCTCGGGGATGCCGAAATGCGCCAGCTCGCAGACGATGAGATCGTATTCACGCTCGAACGATACTTTGGGGAAATCGTCCTTTGCAAGCTTTTGCGACATATCGCCCGTAAAGAGGATGCGCTTGCCCTCAAGCTCGATATCCATCGCCGCGCTGAGGTGGTACTCGTTTATGTGCTTGGTGGGGATATAGGAAAGCTTGATGTTTTCGTCTTCAAAAACGGTGTCGGGCGTTGCAACGTGCAGTCGCAGACGGTCGTGCGGGAACTTCGCGCCGGGCGAAACCGCGCCGAGGACGGCGTGGATTGCGTCGATAACGGCTTGCGAGGTCAGATAGACGTCGTAATTCGTATTCTTCCAATACCAATTCGAAAGGTCGATGAAGTGGAAGATGCCGTTTATGTGGTCGCCGTGACAATGAGTGGTGAAGATGCCGCGGACGTCATCAAATACCGCGCCCGCGCGAAGAACCGTATCCGTGATCGGCGCGCCCGCGTCGATGAGGTACGCCGCGCCGTTCGTTTGGATCATTGTCGATGAGCAATGTCTTTCCGCCGACGGAACGCCGTGCGAGGTGCCCATAAATGTTATTTTCATAATAATTCTCCTATAAAAACGTCTCCCGATGATCGGGAGACGTTTGATTTATTCGGTAGTCACTCCGAATGATTTAAGATTTTCAATGCCCTGCTTGATGCCCTCGATGCAATCGTTCGGGCCTTCGTATTCGATCGAAACGTAGCCGTCGTAGCCCGCCTTTTTGAGGATGGCAAGGCAACGCTTCACGGGGATGTTTCCCTCACCGACGGCACAGCCGACAAGTCTGCGGCATCCGCGGGTGTGGTATCCCGAGGGGAAATCCTCGTCGAAATCGTGAACGAGCCAATCCTTTGCGTGAACGTGGAAGGCATAGGGCGCAACGCGCGACACAGCCATGGCGCTGTCCTCGTCAACGCAGGCAAAGTTGCCCATATCAACGAGAAGACCGTAGTTTTCGTGCGCGACGGCAGAGAAGAGCTTCTCAACGCGGTAGCTGTCCTGCGCGATAGTTCCGTGGTTCTCAGAGCAGGTCTTGATGCCGAGAGTTGCGGCATATTCGGTGACCTTGCGTGCGTTTGCCGCGATGGTGGGGAGCATCAGCTCAAAGGAGCGTGCATCCGCCTCCTTACCGTAAGTCCAGCAAACGTCGTGGCGCATTACCTTTGCGCCGAGAATAGCGGCAACGTCGAGCTGATCGCAAAGACGCTTGATCTCCTTTTCGGCATCCTCGCCCTTCTTGAAGAGGTTCGCACCGATGGTGTAGGCGTTGATATCCATACCGTACTTATCAGCCTCGGCACGGATGAGCTTTGCGTACTCTTTCTGCTCGTCGAGTGTCGGAGCCTTGCCGAACTCGGGGCAAAGATCAATGAACTCGATGGCGCGCAGACCGAGGTCGTAAGCTGCCTTGACGGTATCAAGCTGCGAGAGCTTGCCCGCCTTTATATACTGTTGAAAAGAATAGGAACTGACCGAAATCTTCATTATTAAAGACCTGCCATGCTCTTCTTGAGATGCTCAACTGCGATTCCGATGTCAGCCGCGGGATCTTCACCGCACTCGCGCTCGATGGTGAGGAAGCCCTTGTAGCCTATGTCCTTGAGAGCTGCGAGGTACTTCGGGAAGTCAACGCTACCCTGACCGAGCGGAACTTCCTGATAGAACTTCTTGCCCTGGAACTCTTCGGGAACGGGATGAACGACGCGGTAAGCGATCTCGGGACCAACGTCCAGGAGCTTTACGCCGTCCTTTGCGTGGGTGTGAACGATGTACTTCTGAAGATTGTAAACAGCCTGCACGGGGTCATCGCCGGTTACCATAACGAGGTTAGCGGGGTCAAGGTTGACGGAAACGCCGGTCGAGCCGAGGGAATCGAGGAATTCCTTGAGAACGATACTTCTCTCGGGACCGGTTTCGATTGCAAACTTCGCGCCAACGCTGTCAGCGTACATAGCAAGCTCGTGGCAAGCCTCCTGAAGGATCTTGTAGCGTTCGTGGTTCTTATCCTCGGGAACAACACCGATGTGAGTGGTTACAACGCCGGTTTCGAGGTCAGCGCACATATCGATGATGCGCTTGGATTTTTCGATCTTCTCGGGATTGAGCTCGGGATGTGTGAATCCGCCGCCGCCGAGGTCGCCGCAGATAGCGGAGAAACGGAGACCGTGGCCCTTTGCGAAATTGAGAAGCTCGCGGCGATCTTCTTTAGAGAAGTTCTCGGGAGCGTGAATGCCCTTTGTGCAGTAGATCTGAAGGCCCTCGATGCCCATAGAAGCAGCCTTCTTTATTGCCTCGTGTGTCTCCATCTTAAAGGAGTCAACGATAGCGCCAATAGGAAAATAACCCATAATATTTACCTCCGAAATAATAAATTATAAAAGTTCAAAAAATTAAATAAAATCTGTTTTTTCGGTGGCTTTGCCGACGAAAAAACACCTTTTAGACGAGCCTGGCGAGTCCACGCGCCGAGGGGAGCGCACCAAAATCTTTGATTTTGGTGCGCGGCGATAAGCGCGTGAAACCCCGCCGCGCGGTTCTCGATTGTAAAACGCAGTTTTACAATCGGTTTTTAAAGTTTAATTTCTTCGCCGCGCTCTGCAGACTGATAGAGAGTGTCGAGCAGACGCATGCTGTTAAGGATATTGTCGATGTGCGAACGGTTCTTTTCGCCGCTCTGGCAGGACTCGAAGAATGCCTCGTCCTCGCAAACGTACATGTTGGGAATGTCGTATTCGGGCTCGAAGGACTCGAGTGTGTCACCCGACCAGAAGGTGAACTTTCTGCCGTAGTCAAGGCGTGCGCCGCCCTTGTCGCCCATAAAGTCGATGAAGGCTTCGCCCTTGCCGATGTTCTGCGCCCATGCTCCGTTGAAGGAGATAGAAGAACCGGAAGTACGGATGAATCCGGTGACCATATCGTCAACGTCGTTGGTGCCCTCGGGATTCATAGTTTCCTCTGCCCACATGCTCTTGTAGGTGTAGGACTTGATATCCTTCGCCATCTCGTTGTAAGCGTTGGCGGTGAGAGTCTTGAGCTCGGGAGCGCCGAGGATATAGAGGATGAGGTCGAAGTAGTGAATACCCCAGTCGATGAGAACTCCGCCGCCCGATTCTGCCTTGGTGGTGAATGCACCGCCGAGACCGGGAATGCCGCGGTGTGCGCGGAAGGAGCAATAGACGTGGTAGATATTACCGAATTCGCCGCGCTCGTTCATTTCGCGGAGCATTTCAACCGACTTGTGATAACGGTTGCAAACGCCGATATTGAGGATCTTGCCGCGCGCGTTAGCTTCGTCAGCCATCTCCTTGGAGAGTGCGTAGTTGATCGTAACGGGCTTCTCGCAGAAGACGTGCTTGTCTGCACGGAGAGCATCCATCGTTACGGTGTAGTGTGCGAAGTTGGGGGTGAGAACGAATACAGCCTCGACCTCGGGATCGGCGAGAGCGATCTGATAGTCGGTGATGGCATTCTCAACCATTTCATATTTTTCCTTCATCAGCTCCGCCTTTTCGATAAGAAGGTCGCAAGCGTACTTTACGCGAACACCTTCGATTTTAGCGAGAGCGGGGAAGTGAGCGTTCTGGGCGATTCTGCCACAGCCGATAATTGCTATTACCATAAATATTGACTCCTTTCGGAATATAAAAGATATTAATGTAATTATAACATATTATTAATGTTAAATCAAGCATTTTTTGATGATTTTATCAAAAAATCTCACCGCCCGAGCGGGCGGTGAGGTGGGGTTATTTCATATCAATAAAGAGCAAGCCGTAGCCGCCGGGGGCGTAAATCAAAAAGTCACCGTTTTCGGTCGCGATCGCAACCTCTGCGTAGATATCGAGGATGAGCGGAGCTCCGTCGGTGGGGGCGATGACGGAGGAGACATTGTAGTCTTTGTCAACCGCTATGCTGAAGCTTCCGATGGCATCGGAGGAAAGGCACTCGACCGTCATCATATCCTTCGTATGCGGCGCGGCGACGGGTGCTGACTCCTTCGGTATCGATGAGAGCGGCTTGCCGTTAAGATCGTAGACGTTGCCGCGGTTATCGATGATGTAATCGCCCATATAGGTGGCATCAAAGGCGAGCCTATCAAGGTGGAATTCAAGAATCTGTGTGTTCGTGGTCAGATCGTATACCACCACAGCCTCGGGAGACTGCTCGAGGCAGAGGCTGATGAGCTTGTTCTGCTCGTGGTTGATATAGAAGTCGGGGGTGTAGATCGTCCATTGGAATCTGTCGACCTTGCCCGTTGCGATATCGTAGTAAGTGATGTAGCAATGCTGTTCCGAGGTGGCGGTATATACCTTTCCGCCGTGGATGAAGACGCAGGATAGGCTATCTTCGCTGAATTCATAATACCTCAGCGCAGAGAAGCTGACCGTCTTATCGGTTGCTATCTCGTAGACGTAGACCTCAAAGGAACCGTCAAGAGTATAAGCGACATAACCCTCGCGGATGTAAAAATGAGTGATCTTGCCTCCGACCTTAAGCTCGCGCTCGACCGATCCCGTGTTGACGTTGTAGATGGTAACGAGCGATTCGCTGTCGCTTAATGCATACCAGATGCCGATGCGCGAGCTTATCTCATCGTATAAGATATTCTCTATCTTGCCCGAATAAAGGAGCGTTACGCCGTCGGTCTTTGCCGCTTCCTTTGCCGCGGCAATGCTCTTTTGAACCTTTGCTTTCGCGGCGGCAAGTGCGGCATCTACCTTCGCTATGTCATAAATCTCCTTTTTGATCATATCGGGAGTTACGCCGTCGGGGGCGTATATGACGTTGATACCGTCGATGATACCCGCAAGATCACCGAGGGAGATGCGCGAGAATTCATCCGCTGTTCCGATAAAGAAGATAGTATGCAATCTGTCACTCGCAGGGATCGCGTCCGCAGTGATCTCTGTCAGAGTATTCGGAAGTATGAGTATCTGGAGCGACTCGGTGTTTATAAGATCGTACTTCGAAAGTCTTTTCATACCGTATGGTATTCTTGCACAGACTATTCCGCTGAGATCCGTTGTGCAGATATCGTCGATCCGCATAAGCTTTTCGAATTCCGTGGGAATGCCGAAGACACCGTCGAACGCGCTGTAAACGTCATATCGCGTAAGGGAGTAGGTATCGCTCGAGAGCTTGTAATCAAAGCTCATACCGAGCCTTCCGGTGATCTCAAAGACGAATATCGCGTTGCAGGATTCGCAGTACGAGTAGGTTGCGTTGTGCGTGCTTCCGTCGTCGGCTGTGACGCGGAGCTCCTTTTGAACGTAGCTGTGATAAAGCTGTGGCTCGCCGACTCTCACAACATCCTCGCAAATATCACAAGAGTAGACTGTAAAGCCATCATTAAGGCAAGTGGGGGCGGTGTGTGACGAGGTTATACTGTGAACCTTCAGATATCCGTCCTCGCCGAGCGCGGCGGGATGGTAACGCATAGCGAGCTCATCTGTCAGCTCGTAGGCGAAATTATAGAGGATCATATTCTGCAGTGAATCGTATTCAAGGAGCAGATAGATGCCGAATTCGGGGAGGTGGACGGAGATGTAATCCGCGCGCAAAGGCTCGGGATCTGCCAGATAAATGCTGTAAGCGTTGGCATAAAGGTTAACTGCCTCACTATACCGCGCGGCACCAAGCAACAGCTTGCCGTCTGCGGACAAATAGGAATCAATTCCTTCACCGAAGCATTTCGTGAGTATGTTATTGAGCGTCATATACGGCAGAGAATCGATAAAGGCGGTAAGCTCATCACCCGTCATTCCGAGCAAGGGCGTGGCGGACGGGATCGCTATCTCGCGCTCGAGCTTTGATATTTCGATCGCGAGCTCAAAGCCCTTGATAGCTTCAGCTGTGCCAATCTTGACCGAGTCAAAGGAGAGGGAAAAGTCGCTTGCAGTGCTATCGTATTTGCAATTGCCGCGAATTTCGAAATAGGATTCGAGACTGTCCGAGCCGGTGGCTGTAATCGTCAGCGCACCGCTTGTCTTATCATGGCTGACCTTCGATTCTACCGTCTCGCCGTCAATCTCGACGGTAAGAGTGCAGACAAGCTCGTCACCGTCATCTGTTTTTTCATAAACGAGCTTTGCTCCCTCGCCGCCCACCGTGAAGGTGAGCTCGGCGCGATTCGCTTCCTTGCCGTAGGTGAAGTTGACGATCGCTTCAAATCCGTCGGCTACATCCTCGTATGCAAGGCGGCATTGGCTTACGTAATTTCCGATTACTGTCCATTCGAGGATAATATTTCCCTCGGGCAGCTCGTCTTTGAGCGAGCGGAGGGCATCGATCGGACCGTTCTCCGTGCCGAGCGCTTCACCGTATGCGGAGTTGAGCCAATCGGTAAGCGCCTCGCTTTCCTCAGCCTCGGCGATCACTATATCGATGATGCGGGAAAAGTTGTCGGGTGTGATTACGATCGAAACGTCGCGGCAGAGCGCAAATTCGCCCTCGGCGAATCGAAGTGAAACGTTCGGCTCGATGATATTTGCGATCTCATCGGTGATATTACGGATCGATTCGTTCAAGGCTTCTTGATCAAGCTCTTTTTCTGCGCCCTCAAGGCTTTCGAGCAGGGACAGTATCTCGTTGTAGATATCCTCATCGAGGGCGTAATCCGATCCGCTGTCGGGCGCAAAGAGTGAGTTTTTGAATTCCTCTGCAAGCCCCGTCCTCGGCAGAGAGAGGTACTTGATATCCTTTGTCTTATCTGCGGGATCGTATACCGCTATCGCGATGCTCTCCTCGGAGTAGATCATAGAGAGCAAAAGCTCGCTCGAGCCGCCGCGCAGAGAAAGCGTTATTTCGCCGTTCTTTTCCTTCCCCGCCGCGGTAAGCTTGAGATTTACGTCGTTAAGCAGACCGCTTGTTTCCGCGTCGAGCGCGAGAGAAACCGACGCTTGCGAACCCTGCGCGAGTGCTTCGGAAAACACCTCGAGTGCCGCGGTATCGAAAAAGACTCGGTCCACCGTGTTTGTCCATTGATCAGATCTCATTACGGGAATGAGCAGTATCCCCGCCGCAACTGCGGCAGAAAGGATAACGGTGCTGAGCAGTATTGATATTATAATCAAAGGCAGAGCCGATCTTTTCTTTTCGGGCGAGGGGGCATCGGGTGTGGGTATCTTGATGGTCATTTCATCATGTGTTTGATTCATTGTGATGTCTCCTTTCAATATGCTTTTCAATTCAATTATATCATATAAAAACGCCGATTTCAATAGGCTGACCGAAAAAATAAAATGGAAAAAAAGCACTTATGACGCGAGCCATAAGTGCTTTGAAAATTAATTTGCGATAAGTCTGTTGATCCAGATTCCCTTTTTGATCAGGATGTAGCCGACGATGCATTTCGTCAGGTCGAGGAGCTGGACGCAGAGGTAAAGGGTGAGGATCGACATACCCGTGAAGTGCGCGGAGATGAAGGCGAAGGGAATAGTCACGCCCCAGGTGAATCCGCAGTCGAAGATGAAGGTCAGAAGCGTTTTACCGCCCGAACGGAGTGTGAAATATACCGCATGCGCGAATGCGAAGATCGGCATCGTGCAGGCAACTATGAGAAGCATTGCACCCGCCATCTCACGGGTGTAGTCGCTTGCATCGTAGAATTTCGGGATAATGTTCGCGCAGAGTCCGAGCGCGGTGCTTGCAACGGCGCAGGATGCAACGGACAGAGAGAAGAGCTTCCATACAGAACTCTTTGCCTCGTCGATCTCGTCTGCTCCGAGGTGCTGACCGAGAATGATCGCGATCGCGCTTCCCATCGAGAAGCAAATTACGTTGAAGAGGTTGAGTACGGTTGATGAAATGTTAGCCGCAGTAACGCATTCGAGTCCGCGGACGGAATAGCACTGAAGCAGAACCGCCTGACCGAAGGACCAGAGAAATTCGTTGATAAGAAGGGGAGAGCCCTTGACGAGCATATCCTTGCAGAGGGGGAGCGGGATCTTTGCGGTGCGGTAAAGACCGACGAAGGATGGATATTTGTCCTTTCTCGCGTGGGTGATGATTACAAGCATTCCTGCCTCGACGAATCTTGAGATAACCGTTGCAATCGCCGCGCCTTTTACTCCCATAGGAGCAAAAGTGATAAAGGAAAGTCCGCACTCGTTGCCGAATATGAGAAAATAGTTGAGAACAAGGTTTACAAGGATCGCAACGACTCCGCCGATCATCGGGAGCTTGGTTTCACCCTCTTCGCGGAGAGTCGAGCCGTAAACCTGCGCGACCGCAAAGGGAGCAAGTCCGATGAGCATTACGTAGAGGTAGTCGAGCGAATGGGTGAGCATAAGATCCGCAACCTCGGGGAGCGTATCTTCCGCGATATAGAGCTTGAGGAGCGGTACGGGGAACAAGAGGAACACCGCGATACCGATGATGAGCATAGCGAGCGAAAGATAGTTTTTTGCTCTGGTGGTGCGTCTTACGCCCGTTGTGTCGTTTGCGCCCGCAAACTGAGCGGTGAAGATTCCGATACCCGAAAGACCGCCGAAGATGCAGAGGTTGAAGACAAAGAGAAGCTGGTTTACGGTTGCAACCGCAGACATTTCGATCTCTCCGATCCTTCCGACCATGATGTTGTCAACGAAGCTGACGGCGTTTGTGAAAGTATTCTGAATTACAATGGGGATGAGTATGGCGATGACACGCTTATAGAACGCGCGGTCGCCGATGAGAGTGTTTTTTGCTTTCAAAAGAGTTCCCGACATAATTTTTCTCCATAATTTTTTTACCTACGAATTATACCATAAAATATATGAATATTCAAGTGCGAAAGGAATAAATCTTTGCTTTTTTGAGAAAAATATCATAAAAAATGTTGAAATTTTCTTTCTTTTATGATATACTGAATTAAATATATCACGGAGGCAAAAACGATGAAATATAAATGTCACATCTGCGGCGAAATTTTTGAGATCCCTGAGGGCGGAGAGGTGGTTTGCCCACTTTGCTATGCCTCGGGCGACGTTATCGAAAAGCTTGAAGAGGGGCTCAAGGCGCTTCCCGTCGGTGACAAGAGCGCGGTTTACAATATCGGCTACGGACTTTACGTCATCACCTCGAATGACGGAAAGAAGGATAACGGTATGATCTGCAACACCGTCGTTCAGCTTACAAGCGATCCGATGCGCGTGCTTGTTTCTATCAATAAGGCAAACTACACCCACGATATCGTTAAGGAAACAAGACTTCTCAACGTCTGTCCGATATCGGAGAGCGCGCCATTCTCCGTCTTTGAGCGCTTCGGCTTCAAGAGCGGACGCGATACCGATAAATTCGACGGCTGCGCGTTCCTGCGCTCGGAAAACGAGCTGGCAGTTCCCACGGAGAACGTCAATTCCTATATGTCCCTCTGGGTTGAAAGCTATCAGGAGGTCGGAACACACGGTATCTTTATCTGTCTTCTGACCGAATCGGGCAAGCTCTCGGGTGAGCCAACAATGTCCTATGCTTACTACCACGCAAACGTCAAGCCGAAGAAAAAGCCCGCGAAGAAGCAAGGCTTCGTCTGCAAGATCTGCGGCTGGGAATATGAAGGCGAGAGTCTTCCCGATGACATAGTCTGCCCCATCTGCAAGCACGGCGCGGCTGATTTTGAACCCATAAAATAAACAGAAAAGAAGAAAATTAATGGACTCCACACTCTATTCCGCTTATCTTAATATTCTCCGCGAGGAGCTTCTTCCCGCTATGGGATGCACCGAGCCGATCGCGATCGCATATGCAGCCGCATCCGCGCGTGCGCTTCTCGGTAAGCTGCCCGAGCGCGTTTTCGTTGATGTCAGCGGCAATCTCATTAAGAATGCCATGGGCGTAACCGTTCCGAATACCGACGGAATGCGCGGTATCGAGGCGGCTGTCGCGGCGGGTATCGTTGCGGGCAACGAGAAGAGAAAGCTCGAATGCATCGCTTCCGTCGATGATTCCGATCGCGAAAACATCCGCGCCTATCTTGCGAAAAATATCATAACCGTCGAGCTTTGTGAGAGCGAGCTTGCCTTCGATTGCACCGTAAAGGTCGAGGCGGATGGCGAGAGTGCCCTCATCCGTATGGCAAATGCGCACACGAATATCGTTCACCGCGAGAAAAACGGAGAGGTCATCAGCGACACGCCCGTCACCTGCGAGAGCGAGGATGGAATGTCGTCGCACGAATGCTTGACGGTCGAGAATATCATAAAATTTGCCGAGGAGGTCGAGCTTTCCGACGTTGAGGAGCTTCTTACGCGCCAGATCGAGTGCAACACCGCGATCTCGGCAGAAGGACTTCGCAATCCTTGGGGCGCTTGCATCGGACAAACTCTGATGTCCGTTGCGGGAGATAATATTATGAACCGCGCGAAGGCGCGTGCCGCCGCGGGAAGCGACGCGAGAATGAACGGCTGCGCAATGCCCGTAGTCATTCTTTCGGGAAGTGGAAATCAGGGTATGACGGCATCCTTGCCCGTCATTACATACGCCGAAGAGCAGGGCAGAAGCCGCGAGGAGCTGCTCCGCGCGCTTGTGGTATCCGATCTTTGCACTATTCATCTTAAAACCTACATAGGCAGACTTTCCGCATTCTGCGGCGCGGTCTGCGCGGGCGCGGGTGCGGGCGCAGGTGTCTGTTTCCTTGAAGGCGGCAGAATGCGCGAGGTCGCACACACTCTCGTCAACGCCCTCGGAATCTCGAGCGGTATCGTCTGCGACGGCGCAAAGGCATCCTGCGCGGGCAAGATCGCGCTTGCGGTCGAGGCGGGCATTCTCGGTTGGGAGATGTTCAAGAACGGAAAGCAGTTTTACAGCGGCGAGGGCATCATCACCAAGGGCGTTGAGAACACCATCCGAAACGTCGGAATCCTCGGCCACGACGGTATGAAGGCAACCGACCGCACGATTATGGATATAATGCTCAAGAAAATGTGCTGATTAAGATTTTATAAAGATTATCTTAACCCGATTGACATACACTTTCTTTTGGTATATAATAGTATTCGAAAGGAAGTGATGACGATGGCAACGAGAAAATTGACGGTAGTTTTATGCATTTGCGCGGCGGTCATTTTGACCTCGGCGTTTATGCTCTACCGTCATTTTCATATATATACCGCCGAGGATTTCGGTTTTGAGGATATAAAGAGCCCGAACGATGCCGACGGCGACGGGATCGACGATTATACCGATATGGTCGAGGGCGCGCGGGCGTATATTGCCACGAATCCGCAGTACAAGAGCGCGTATTACGCGGGCGGTTACCCGACCGACGGCTACGGCGTTTGCACCGACGTCATCTGGCAGGCATTCCGCTCGGCGGGCTATACGCTCAAGGATATGGTCGACGCCGACATTGACGCCCGTCACAGCGCGTATTTCAAAGAGGGCGAATATTCGGATTCGAATATCGACTTCCGCAGATGCCGCAATTTGCTCGTTTTCTTCCGTGAGCACGCAACAGAGCTTACTACCTCGACGGAAAATCCCGAGGATTGGATGCCCGGCGATATAGTGCTTTACGACGGTCATATCGCGATTTGTTCGGATAAGCGCAACGCCCGCGGTCTGCCCTACATCATCCACCTCGGCAACCCGATCGAAAACGGAGTCGAAGCCAATCAGCTTACCACCACCTACGGCGGCGAGATAATCGGGCATTTCAGATTTACACCGTAAAAAAAGAACCGAAAGATAAACGGAGTACAAACATTTTTGTTCGTACTCCGTTTCTTACTTTATTTCATTGTTCCTTTTATTTCTGCGATTTTTTCATTAAATCCTTCGCGGAAGCCGTACCAACCTTCCTTTACCTTATAGATATCAAGTACGCGCAAAGCATTTTCATAATACTCCAATGCGTCCGAATATTCTTCTCTTTCAGCACAACATTCTGCCATTCTGTAAGTGATAAACATAAATGCATATAAAGATTCATTGAATTCTTGGCATGACGCATCCCACTTTTCTTCTCCCTCTAATATACATGCCTTCAATCTTTGGTTTGAAAAGCGAATATCCGGAATTAAATCAATTGCTTTTCGCGCGCTTTCAAGATCCCCTTTTGCTTTGTATGCGTATGCCAAAAACTGACACGCATCATACTTTACGGCTTCATCCTTTGAAAGATCAATAACTTTTAATGCTGTTTCAATAACTGCATTGGGATTTTCTTCGTGACTCATAACGTAAAGTCTATTGATCAACAGTATAACATTATCAGGAAACTCCTTTAAACCTTCGTCTATAATATTGCGGGCCTTTTCCCAATCGGAATTACGATATTTCCAACTTTCTTTTGCGATCGCAAATGCTTTATCTTCAATCTTTTTAATATTAAAATCAAAGAGCTCATCCATAGATACGCCAAAATAACTTGCCAAGGCGGGAGCAAGAGTGAGATCGGGCAAAGCTATATTATTTTCCCACTTACTAACCGCCTGAAAGGAAATTCCTATGCTATCCGCAAGCTGTTCTTGCGTAACACCTCGTTGCTTTCTTAATTCTTTAATCTTGTTTCCAATGTTCATAGATTTACCTCCGAATTTCAAAGCGGCGCCTGCCTTGTGATTATATTATATCACGATAGTCTTTTATTGACAATAACCGCTTAAACGAGATTTTTCAACTGCCGGTTGAAAAACAAAAGCGCATCATACGTGCAGAGGATGCGTTTTCTGTTTTATTGTAGCTACGCTGCAGTCGGCTCCTTATTTTATGTACTCAACAAACGCTTTCAGATCAAACACTGCGATATCGCTGTCGCCGATCTTATCACCGATCTGGAGGGAGCGGTTTGAAAAGTCCGATACGACCGTGGGGAAGGTGTCGAAAACGATCACGCGCGGGGTTTCGACCGACCTGCACCTTGAAATCCATACGTCACCCGCGTGCTTGACCTCGGAGTATTTCGAGATCTTGGCGATATCGCGCCCGTTTCTGACCGCGCTGACAGTGGTTTTGTAAAGCTCGATGTGCTCCGTGCTCGCAAAATGATGCTTGAGATAGTCCTTTTTTCTTCTCAAAAGACAGATATCAAGTGTTTCCTTGTGACTTTCGGCAGTTACGTAAACCTTGCCAAAGCCGAAGCGCGTGCGCTTGACTTGATATTTGTTCTCTTTAAGCGACTTTTTAAGTTTGCAAGCAAGCCGCGCGAGCTTGAAGAATCTGATCAGCAACACTAATACGGCAACAGATATGATAGCAATTAAAAGCTCCGGATTGCGGATCTCGGTAGTTCCCGTTTCGGGGACAAAGACGAGAAATCCGATAAAGGCAAGAAGACAGTAAATAAAGTATTTCATTGAATTATAGTCTACCTTTTTTCTTATTTATGTGAACCGAACGATGTCCATTTGTGATGGCGAATATCGAGATCGCGCTGACCGCCGCCCATCCGAGGACGGAGGAAAGCACGGGGATGTTTATTAAGTATGCTATCGGGAACATAGGCATAAGGAAAACTCGGAGCGGATTGGCAACGGGAATATACCCGCATAACTCGAAGACAGCCGCAAAGACACCGTACACAACGGCAAGCCTTTTGCCCTCATTCTTAATTATGTCCGCGATATCAGACTTGAAGGAGTATTCTTCGTCCGTCATATTGAGCGAGTATTCCTCCGCGTCCTTGCGGGCGTGCATAAGGTAAAATGAGAAATAATAAATTACGTAGAATGCAGCCGATACGACCGACTGTATAACAACCGCGTTTTTTTCCTCCTCGAGAATGGCGGCAAGCAAGGTTGCCGAGGCAAAGTATATCACAAACGATATAAGCAAGGTTTTGAGCAGGTCGAGTAAAAGTGATACATAGTAGTTCTTTGATTTAGCAGACATATTTGAGACTCCTTTATGCGTTCATTTGAATGTATTATATCACATAAATATACGAATGTCAATAGTATAGATCGCATTTCTACTTTTTTACCAAATTATAAGGGGTGCTTTTGGATATAATAACCAAAAAGCCGCCCCGTAACTTCACAGGACGGCTTGGATTTATTTCTTAATCATTCCCCGAAGTGCTTCGAGAGCATCGGTCAGTCCTCCGATAGCGTCGATTATGCCGTATTTGACTGCCTCTTCGCCCGCGAGAACGCTGCCGATATCGGTTGCGATCTGGTCGGGGCGCATCATCAGCTCGCGCAAGGTTTCCGGTTTGGCATTAGAATTGCGGCTTATGAAACCGATTATTCTCTCTTGCATATCGCGGAAATAGGTGAAGGTCTGCGGCGCGCCGATGACGGTACCGCTGATGCGGACGGGGTGGATCGTCATAGTCGCGCTCGGCACGATGAAGGATTTCTTCGCCGCCACGGCAAGAGGAACGCCGATCGAATGTCCGCCGCCGAGGACGATCGAAACCGTCGGCTTCGACATGCTTGAGATCAGCTCCGCGATCGCAAGCCCCGCTTCAACGTCGCCGCCCATGGTGTTGAGAAGCAAGAGCACGCCGTCGGTGTGCTCGTCCTCCTCAAGCGACACGAGCCGCGGTAGAATGTGCTCGTATTTCGTGCTTTTTTGATTCTCGCCCGCGAGATAATGTCCCTCGATCTGCCCGACGATGCACATGCAGTATATCGACTCGCGCGAGTTCTCGGCAAGCACCATACCGTCGGGTACGTTATCAAGTGTATTTTCTCCGTTTTTTACTTCGTTTTTATTTTCTTCGCTCATCTTTTTACTCCCGTTTTTTAGTTATTATTTCCGAGAAGTGGGAATATATGCTTGAATCGCGGTAAAAAATGTGGTATAATAATTATATATTTGCCAAAAGAGGTAACAAAATGAACATCAACGAACTTAAATCAGCTAAAGTTTTTGAATATTTCTCGCTCTTGTCGAGCGTACCGCACGGCTCGGGCAATATGAAGCAGATCGCCGATATCTGCGAGAATTTTGCCCGTGAGCGCGGATTTGAATGCATCCGCGATGCGGCGGACAATATCATCATCAAAAAGCCCGGAACTGCGGGTTATGAAAATGCCGAACCCCTGATCCTTCAGGGACATCTCGATATGGTTTGCGCGAAGGATCCCGACTGCACGAAGGATATGGCGACCGAGCCGATCGAGATATACGTCGACGGCAACAATCTCCGCGCGCGCGGAACCTCGCTCGGCGGCGACAACATTATCGCGGTTGCGATGACTATGGCTATTCTCGATTCGGACGACATCCCCCATCCCCCCATCGAGGCGGTATTCACCGTTGACGAGGAGGTCGGACTTCTTGGCGCGTCGGCTCTCGATTTTTCAAATTTGAAAGCAAAGAGGATGATCAACCTCGACTCCGAGGAGGAGGGCGTTTTCACCGTTTGCTGCGCGGGCGGCGTTCGTGTCAACGCTACCATTCCGTTGACCTTTGAGGACGTATCCGCCGACAGCGTTGCCTACAAGATCACGGTTTCGGGACTTATGGGCGGTCACTCGGGCGTTGATATCGACAAGGGCCGCGAGAGCGCGAACAGACTTATCATCCGTTTCCTTAAGAAGCTTACCGAAAAGCTTGAATTCGGTCTTTTCTCTCTTGAAGGCGGTCAGCTTGATAACGTCATCTGCCCCGAGGCAAACGCCGTTATCGTATTCAAAAATGATGAAGCGGAGATCGAAAAGCTTCTTGCCGCTGTCGCGGAATACGACGCGATCTTCAAAAATGAGCTTGCGGCGGGCGATTCGGGCGTCAAGGTTACCGCTTCGGTATGCGACCTTCCCTCAAGCAGAGTGATCGCGGCTGATACTGCAAAAGCGCTTACCGCTCTCCACATCCTCCCTTATCACATTCAGCGTATGAGCCGTGATTTTGCGGGTCTTGTTCAGACCTCGCTCAATATGGGCGTGCTCAAGCTGACCGACAGCGAACTTAGATTCTCATATTCCGTTCGTTCCTCGATCGCCTCCGAGAAGCACGATCTCGTTGATAAGATCAAGTCTGTTCTCGCTTTGGCGTTTCCCGAGGCGAAGATTGACCTCCACGGTGACTATCCCTCTTGGGAATACAAGCGCGACAGCGAGCTTCGCGACGTAATAATGTCTGCTTACCGCGAAACTACGGGCGAGGCGGGCATCGTTGCGGGCACACACGGCGGACTTGAATGCGGAATCTTCTCCGAGCGCATCCCCGGTCTCGACTGCGTTTCGATGGGCCCCAACCTCTCCGAGGTCCACTCCCCCCGCGAAAGCCTTGATATTCCCTCTGTTGAAAGACTTTGGGAGCTTATGAAGGTGATCCTTACAAAAATGAAATAAAACGAAAGAACCGCCCGCGGGCGGTTCTTTTTTTATTTAAGGATTCGGAACGTAGATTCTGAGATGGCAAGCCGCCTGCTCATAAATCTGCGAGATGTTGGACTTGGGATCAGATGAGATGTTCCATACGAGGAAGTTGAAGTCCGAGAGAAAGCTTGCATCGAGAACGTAGAAATTCTGCGTTATCATACCGGGACGCTTGCCCGTGTATTTCGCGTTTTCGGTGACGAATCCTTCGAGGCGATACTGCCAGCCTTCGTCAATGATAAATACCGTGCCGACGGGAAGCTCTGCGATCGTATATTTGCGGTCACAGCAAACGTTCTGCTGATACGTATTTGCCGAGGATTTCGGAACAACGGTGGTCGCACTGCTTGTGGAGTTCCAATACGTGTTCTCAAGATAATTCCATTTAAGCTGGGTGTACTTGGTCAGATCAATATTGTGCGCCTTCGCAAGAGTGGTATCCGCTTCGATAAAATCGGCGGGATCGAGCTTGATGGAGGGATCGTCGATCGGAGCGTCGCCTGCGGGACGCTGTCCCGTAGTGACGGTTGACTGAGTTACCGAGAGGGGATTTGCGATAGCCGTCTTGACCGCTTCCTTCGCCGCTTTCAGCATATCGTCCGTGATCTTTGCCGCCGATGGATTGTATGTAATACCGTCAACGTCACCGCCCGTGATAGCCGCGTACCAGGTAAGTCCCGCAATATATCTTCCTATATAATAATCAAGGTGATAACCGTCGCGGGTCAGAGTGTCGCCCATAAAGGACGTGCGCGCGTTCTGGATCGAGGTCATGCAGGGGATCATGATATCGAAATTCAGGGGAGTGATCACGGTGTTTACGACGTCGATGATCATGTTATACATCTTCATCTGGTCCTTATCGTAATTCGGGAAGGACGAGTGAGTGGAGTCCTGCTGATAAGCCCAGGTCATATTCCAGATGAGCTTTGCATCGGGACATTTTTCCTTGACCATCGCGATCATCTCGTCGAGCTTGCTGTAGGAATTTGCAAGTCCGCAGGTCTTTGAGGTCTGCTGGAGGGAAACGTAATCCCACTTTTCATCTGTCAGCGACTGACTCATCTTGTAGTTTTCGGTCTTGACCCAGCCTCTGCCCGTGTGCTTATAATAAGTGTAGCTTGCGGAATCGGTTCTGCCGAACTGATAATGCTGGTCGAGAGAGCATCCACCGTAATAGAGGTTGCCGAGGGTGATCTCCTCAACTCCGCCGTTCTTCATTATTTCATAAAGATACTGCATCGAGTCGGTCGAGAAGCTGTTGCCGATTGCAAGGATCTTGAGCGACTTCGGGAAAACCTTTTCCTCGATTACCGAGGTGGTTCCCTCTGCGGTCGTTTCCTCTGCAGTAGTTTCGGGCGCTTCGGTGACTTCGGGAGAGCTTGTGGTTTCGTCGGCTTTGGTGGTTGTTTCTTCTTCTCCGTTGCAGGCGGAAAGTGCGCAGGGGAGAAGCATAATGAGAGATAGGAGTAATGCGGTGATTCGTTTAGATTTCATAGCTGTCCTCCTTTATAATCCGTATTGCTTGCGTTCCTTCTTGTTGTCCTCGAATTTTTCGCGGATCTTTTCGTAGTTTTCTGCGGGGATCTCCTCGTGCTCCTTGGTCGAGAAGGGCAGAGGCATATCACCTGCCGAGGCGATTATCGAGCAGGAGGTATCGTTTCTGAACGCCTCGCGCTCATCCTTATTGCGGAAGTTGGGGATGGCCTTCGGAATATTGCCGTCAAGCGCGGAAAGATATCCGAAATGACCGACAAAGAACATATCAAGCGCCTCGTAAACGTCGACGGTGTCAGCGGTTTCGTCGCCGACGATCGCCTTGACGAAGTTTTCCATACTGTAATAATCCGAGCCCGCGTGTCCGAAGGAGGTCTTTGCATCCTGACCTCTGTCCGAGATCGCGCGATACTCGCGCTTGCCAACCTTGCCGAAGCGTCCCTCGAAGGGCTCGCCGCCTACACATGGGCGGTAGAAGGCGAAATCGGTGGTCTTGTCCTCTTGCTCAGCCCACTGATAGAGCCAATGGATCGAGTGCTTATCAAAGCCTTGACGCCCTGTTTCCATTCTGCCCTTTGAGCCGTACATACTGTACCAGGTATTGTGTCCCTTTATGTTGAAATGAAGGCTCTTGAACACGCCTCCGTTTTCGAGAGTGACCATCTCGACAGCCGCGCCCGAATTCTGCGCGCCCATTTCAAAATGACGTTTGCCGTAGGGAAGCTCAAAGCCGGAGACGGATACGGGGCGGAGTCCTGTCGCGTGAATGATAGGACCTGCCGAATGAGTGCAGTAGAAAAATGCGCTCATTTGATTTCGCCAGTGATTCGGGTCGCCGTAGGTGATCTTCGGCCAGATGCTTTCGCAATCGTGGACGTATTCGCCCTCGCCGTATTCGAATTCACCGATCTTGCCGAGGCGGTATTCCTTCTTCATCTCGATCATCGATGGGAAGTAGCAGTAATTTTCGCCGTAGGCGTAGATCTTGCCGTACTTTTCAACGGCTTCAACGAGCTCCACCGCCTGCTTCATATTGGCGCAGGGAAGGACCTCGGAGAAAACGTGAAGTCCGCGCTCGAGACAGCGGATGGCAAAGGGCGCGTGCTCGTTTGCAAAGTTTGCGAGAACGACGGCATCCATATCGTGATTCAGAAAATCCTCGAAGCTTTCGTAAAGCGTGCATTCGTAATTGCTTTTGGCAAGCATATTCTGCACGTTTTCACGAACGTCGGGATTCATATCGCAGATGGCAACGACGTCGGCGAGCTCCTTGTTGGTAACGCACCAGTTGATCATCGTCTTGCCGCGATAACCGCCAAGCACGCCTATTCTGACTTTGCTCATAGTGAAAGCCCTCGCTGATTAATGATAGCGATAGAGGGTGGGGAGGATATCCTTATTGTAGCCTGCGATAGCTTCGGCAACGATTCTTCTTGCCTCGTCGGGGCCGAAAAGCTCGCGGACTGCGGTCTGCTTGTTCTCAAGCTGCTTGTAGACAGAGAAGAAGTGCATGATCTCGTCGAAAATATGTGTGGGAAGCTCGTCGATGGTCTTGATATTGTTATAGTTAGGGTCAGAAACAGCGATAGCGATGATCTTGTCGTCAAGCTTGCCGCCGTCGGTCATTCGCATAACGCCGATGGGGTAAACGTCGATGAGGGTCATAGGATAAATGGGTTCCATACCGATTACAAGAACGTCGAGAGGGTCGCCGTCGTCAGCGTAAGTACGGGGAATGAAGCCGTAGTTTGCGGGATAGTGGGTGGATGTATAAAGAATACGGTCAAGGCGAAGCAGACCCGTGCTCTTGTCAAGCTCGTATTTGCACTTGCTTCCCTTGGGGATCTCGATAAGAGTTGTAAATACATCGGGAGTGATGAGGGCGGGATTAATGTCATGCCAAATATTCATTTTTGACCTCCAAAATATATTATAATTTAATTATTTAACGTAATCGAATTCAAAATCGTAGATCGAAACGGTGTGGCCGTCGCGGCAGCCTGCGGCTTCAAGCTCCTCGAAAACTCCGCTGCGCTGAAGAACCTTCTGGAAGAAGTTGAGCGATTCGTAGTCCTCGAAGTTGACCTGACCGCAAAGGTTGAAGAGCCATTCGCCCTCAACGTAGAAGGTATCGTTCTCGCGGCGGATCGTGGTTTCCTTACCACCGCCGACGTAAGCGTCCTCGGGCTGATATTCAGCCTCGTAAACGATCATGGGCGGGAGAGTCTGGAGCATCGAGTCGGCGAGCTTTACAAGCTCGTCAAGACCTTCGCCCGTCATTGCCGAAACGTAGATGACCTGACGTCCGAGCGACGCGCAGTATTCCTCGAAGCGGGGAAGGTCCACGACGTCGGGATCGACAAGATCGTATTTGTTCGCAACGATGACCTGCGGACGTGTCGCAAGCTCGGGGCTGTAACGCTCAAGCTCGGTGTCGATCAGCTTGATGTCCTCGACGGGATCGCGGTATTCAACCGATGCGATGTCAACGACGTGCAGGAGAAGTCTGCAACGGTCAACGTGGCGGAGGAACGCGTGGCCGAGACCCGCGCCGTCAGCCGCACCCTCGATAAGACCGGGGATATCTGCGGCAACGAATCCGCGTCCGCCTCCGGGAGTCTTAACTACGCCGAGGTTGGGGGAGAGGGTGGTGAAGTGATAGTCAGCGATCTTCGGCTTTGCCGCGCTGATCTTCGAGAGGATCGAGGATTTTCCTACGCTCGGGTAGCCGATAAGTCCGACGTCCGCGAGCATCTTGAGCTCAAGGATAACGTCGCGCTCGCCGCCACGGGTACCGCTCTTTGCGAACATAGGAACCTGACGAGTGGGGGTTGCGAAATGACGGTTACCCCAGCCGCCGCGGCCGCCCTTGCAAAGGATGAAGTCCGCGCCGTCGTCCTGCGACATATCGTGGATGATCTTGTCGGTCTCGGGGTCCTTGAGAAGCGTTCCGGGGGGAACTATGAGGATGCAGTCCTTACCCGTTGCGCCGTGGAATTTCTTTCCGCCGCCGTTTGCGCCGTCCTGAGCCTCAAACTTACGGGTGTAGCGGTAATCGAGCAGGGTGTTGACGTTGGTGTCAACGCGGACGACGACGTTTCCGCCGTGTCCTCCGTCGCCGCCGTCGGGACCGCCGTGGTTTACGTATTTTTCACGTCTGAAGGATACGGCACCGTTACCGCCGTTGCCCGCTCTGACGTGGATAGTTACTCTGTCTATAAGCATTTGTATACCTCCGTGTAGGCATTATCAATCGTTATCGTCGCCCTTTTCGCGAATGATCAGCTTAATGGGCGTGCCCTTGAAGCCGAAGGTGTTACGCAGGCAGTTTTCGATATATCTTTGGTAGGAGAAGTGGAAGAGCTCTGCGTTGTTGCAGAAGATGACGAACGTGGGCGGCTGGATTCCGATCTGCGTCATATAGTAGATCTTAAGACGCTTGCCCTTATCGGAAGGCGGCTGAACGCGGATCATAGCATCGCGCAGAACGTCGTTGAGCATACCCGTGGTGATACGGGTGACCGACTGATTATATACGTAGTCGATGTGCTCGAAGAGGTTGGTAACTCTCTGTCCCGTCAGCGCGGAAACGTAGATGATGGGCGCGTAGGGCATATAGCCGAGAGCGATGCGGATCTTGTTATTGTATTCGTTGACGGTGGAATTGTCCTTGTCGGTGATCGAATCCCACTTGTTTACGACGATGATGGAAGCTCTGCCCGCCTCGTGAGCGATTCCCGCGATCTTTTCGTCCTGCTCGGTGATGCCCTCTGCGGCGTCGATCATAATGAGACAGACGTCTGCGCGGTCAACTGCGGTGTGCGAACGGAGAACGGAATAGTGCTCAACCGAGTCCTTGATCTTTGCCTGACGGCGGATGCCCGCGGTGTCGATGAAGGTATAGGTTCCGAACTGATTGGTAACGACGGTATCAACAGCGTCACGGGTTGTTCCGGGAATGTTTGAAACGATGAGTCGCTTCTCGCCGACGATACGGTTGATGAGCGAGGACTTGCCCGCATTGGGCTTACCGATAACGGCAACCTTGATGCCGCTTTCCTCCTCTTCGCCCTCATCGGTCTCGGGGAGTGCCTCGAGAACTGCGTCGAGCATATCGCCGGTGCCGGTTCCGTGAACCGAGGAGACGGGAACGGGATCGCAGTCGAAGCCGAGCTCGTAGAATTCGTAGAATTCGTAGGGGAGATTACCTACGCGGTCACATTTGTTGATGACGGGAACGATCGGCTTGCCGCTCTTCTTGAGCATAACGGCGATCTCGCGGTCGTTTGCGGTAACACCGGTGCGAACGTCGCAGACGAAGCAGATAACGTCCGCGCTTTCAATTGCGATCTCAGCCTGAAGGCGCATCTGCGCGAGGATGATATCGTCGGTCTTGGGCTCGATTCCGCCCGTGTCGATGACGATGAGGGACTTACCGTTCCATTCGGTCTCGCCGTAGAGGCGGTCGCGGGTTACGCCGGGGGTGTCCTCGACGATGGCGCGGCGCTCGCCTATGAGTTTGTTAAAAAGTGTGCTTTTACCTACGTTAGGTCTGCCCACTATTGCAATTACTGGTTTTGCCATTTTCTTTTTCCTTAAGTGATTTTATTTTGTAGGTGAGTAATACAGACAGTCGGTAACCTCGGAGAGCGGGATCGAGAATTCGGCGAAGAAGCCGTTTCCTTTGTTCGTTTCAACAACGAGAACTAGGCTGTCGGGGGTGAAATAGGATTCGGGGAATGTGCCGTATTGGGCGTGATATTTATACTGTTCCATCAGCTGTTCAAGCGAGAGTGCGGTTGTGAGAGAGGAATCACCGCTTATCTGCTTAAATTTGCCCGATGTGAATAGGTTCATAACGGTTCCAAAATCGGAATAGGTCTTTTTCAGAGTAATGTCTCTGGCTGTCGAGAGATTTATGAGGTTGCAGTAGACGAATTTTTCGTCGTTTGAGTCGTCAACGTAATCGATGATTCCCTCGGAGCGCACCGAAAGGAGATTGTTGCCGAGATACGTGACGGCGGTCTCGGTGATCTCGTAGCTTACTGCCGTGCCCGCGGGGATCAACTCGCCTACGTTGGGGAGTCTGTTCTGATACTCAACTCCCGCGATCTGCGAGAGGAGGACGTTGATCTCCTCCTGCTTTGCCGTATCCTCAAGCCCCGTCAGCGCGGGATAGCGGATGATTGCGGAGCATTTCTTGCCGCCGGTCGTGCCGAGATCGGTGACGCTTTCGATCACGTCAAATTCGTAGGTGACGATCACGGGAGGCGCGGTGGTCTCTTCTGCCGTGGTCTCGGGCGCGGTCGTTACGACGGGCGCGGAGGTCGTGACCTCGTCGGTAACCGTGGGCGCGGAAGTGGTTTCGGGCGCGTCGGTTATCTCGGGTATGTCAATCGTGGTTTCCGGAGGCGCGGTCTCGGGCAGGACGGGGGCTTCTGTACCCGTGCCGAGCGGCATCGTGCGGTATCCGTCCTCTCCCCAATCAACCTCAAAGCAAGCCGAGAGCAGAGAGACGGTCAAAAGAAGACAAATAAATAGAGTTAGTTTGTTTTTCATATTCATATTTCATATCCGAAAAGCGCGGCGACAAATTGCGCGCCGTCACCCTCGAGAGGCTTGACGGGAACGCCGAGCTCGCGCTCGAGGTCTGCGGGAGTAAGGTTATCGAGGAAAAGATCGCCGTCGGCGCGGAGAGAGTTCCGAGGAACGAAAAGCATCTCGCCGAGCTCCTTGCCGCGACAGCCCGCGATCATATCGCCGCCCGTCAAAAGTCCTGCGACGGTAACGGTTTCGCCAAAGAAGACGTTGTCGATGCGGATGACGTTGACGCGGAGGCGTCCGTGCTTTTCCTCACAAAGACGGGCAACTTTTGAGAGCGTATCGGATGCGGCGTGACCCGTAACGACCGAAACTGCGCGGTCGCGCTCGCCCTTTTCGGCGAATTCAAGCTCACGCATCGCGTCGGCGGTGAATGAGGTCAGCATTCCGACGCCGTCCTCAAGCTGGGAAAATCCGCAGTAGAAATCCTCGTCGGGAAGCGGCACGCCGCCCTTGACGTAAAATTCGTCGGCGCAGAGGAAGACTCTCGTGCCGTATTTTTTCATACAGTAGTCGCCGTACTGATCGACCTGCTTGATCACCGCGCGGCATTCCTCGGGAGAGAAAAGCTCGAGCTTCGGGAGATTTTCACGGTATTTCGTAAGCCCCGCGGGAACGATCGAAACGCTGTCGAGCGCGGGGAGATATTCCATAAGATCGTGGAGCGTGCGGTCGAGGTGCGCGCCGTCGTTGATACCGCGACAGAGAACTATCTGCGCGCAGATAGTGATTCCAGCGTCGGCAAATCGGCGGAGATAGGAAAGCTTTTCACCCGCAAAGCGGTTGGAAAGCATTTTGCAGCGAAGCTCGGGATCGGTGGTATGTACCGAGACGTTGATCGGGGAGATATGCATCTCGATGATTCGCTCGACCTCGCGCTCGCTGATGTTCGTGAGCGTAACGTAATTTCCGTGGAGGAAGGAAAGGCGCGAGTCGTCGTCCTTGAAGTAGCAGGATTCGCGCATTCCGGGAGGATTCTGATCGATAAAGCAGAAGATGCATTTGTTTTTGCAGGATTGCTTTTCGTCCATCAGTGCGGTCGCAAATTCAAGACCGATATCAAGATCGTTTTCTTCCTTGCGCAAACGGTAATTCTTCGTTTTATCACCGCGACGGATCGTCAGCTTTATCTTTTTTTCACAAAGGTGGAAGCGGTAGTCGAGAATATCGTAAATTTCGTGCGAGTTGACCGCAACGAGAACGTCACCGGCACAAATTCCGAGCTTATCGCAGACCGAGCCCTTTTCAACCGATGCTATCGTTACCATATTCTCACCGTCCTTTCATAAATAGTTATCATAATATTATATCATTAAAGAGGGATTTTGTCAATCAATATATTTTGCAACGTACTCCTCGAGTGAGAGTCCCGATTCGTAGATGAGAGACGCGTGATATTGACCGACGAAGCGCAGATGAACGGGCTCGAAGCTGTATCCCGTGATATTTTCCTTATCCTCGGGATAGCGGAAGATGAATCCGAACTTGTACGCGTTTTCAACGAGCCACTTGTATTCCTCGGTCTCCGCAAATTTCAGACCCGAATAACCGGGGAGGTAGAGGTCGAGTGCGAGTCCCGTCTGATGGTCGCCGGTGCCCGGATATGCCGAATAGGACATCGCCACGCGCTTGGCATCGTCTGCAGAGAGCGAGGTCTTGCCCTGAGATATGTACTTTTCCTCTAGATAAGTCTTTCCGAGGGTGGCATAAGCCTCGTCGCTGAACCATTTGCCCTCGGTCTCGTAATGTGAACGGTAATAGTAGCGTTCGTTGTAGACGTAGACGTCGAACTGATACTTTTGCTGCTCGTAGCTTCGGTAAGCTATCGAAACCTTCATATCGCGGAATCCGAGCGCGTGCATCTCAAGGAAGAGCGCCTCAAGCGAGAGTGATGCGTCCTCGCAGAGAGCGGAGCCGTTGTCGTACCTCGGGTTAGGAACGCCGACGAGGTTTTCGGGAACGTAGGTCTCGTCCGCGGGGTGCGAGGGATTTACGAGGATCATGTGCTTATCGTAATCCTCGGGGCACATATATTTGAGATAATGCGAGATATCTGCGGCAAATTCATATTGCGGAGCATCGTCGGGAAGGGTGACGGGCTCCTCGGGCAGGGTTATATTTGAAATGCCGTTGATGACGTGATTGGTTTTGAGCAGGAAGCTTACCTCGGCGTATCCGTCGCCTTCTTCGATGCGGGAAATGCTGATCTTAATAAAGGGCACTTTCGTTTCAGCATCCTTGCCTTCGGTCACGGTGACGTCGATGCCGAGAAAATATTCGCTGATGAGCGAGAGCGGCACCCACAGATCGTCTCCGACGAGGATATAATCTCCCTCCGCCGTAACGGCGTTACCGTTGATGAGTACGGTACGCGAGGGCGGCGTGGCGAATCTTATCTGCTCGCCGCAGGGGGCGGAGTATATGGTTACGGTCTTGTCGCCGCTTTGTGAAAGTCTGCAAAGCGAGGCGACCGTTTGAAAATTGATATAGTAGATTCCGTCGCGCACCAGCTCGCCGTAATCAAATTTTTGACTTCTTCCGTCGACCGTCAGCGTGATCCGCTCGGGCAGAGCTTCGGGCTCTCCGTAGTTCAGCATTCGGATAAGGATGAACGACGCGCTTGCGGCGCAGAGTATGAGGATCAGGCAGAGAAAGACGGCGAAATATCCAACGGCGTCCTTTAATACACCCTTGTATTCTTTGCGGAACGCGGCGAGCCTTTCGGCACTCGCCTGTGCGCGTTCTTCGCGGCGTTTTCTTTTTTCCGCCGCCGCTTTATCGCGTGCAATACGATGCTCAGCTTCTTTTTTTCTCTTTTCAGCCTCTGCTTTGGCGCGAGCCTCGGCTTCGCGTCTTTTAGCTTCTTCGGCTTGTCTGCGACGGGCTTCCTCCTCCGCCCGTCTTGCACGCTCCGCGTCATCGGGACGAGGTTGAGTCTGGGGACGAGGCTGTGGCTGAGGCTGAGGACGAGGCTGGGGCTGAGGTTGAGGACGAGGTTGAGGCTGCGGACGCGGTTGGGGTTGAGGACGAGGTTGAGGTTGGGGTTGAGGACGGGACTGCGCCTGCTGTTCGGCGGCGCGGCGGCGTTCCTCCTCGGCTTTTTTAAGCTGCTCTCTGCGGCGGTTGGCAAGAGCGATCAGCTCGGCGTTTCCGGGCATACCGTTGTTATTATTCATTTTTGCCTTCCTTTCCGCAGTGATTGCTTGGAGTTATTTTGTTTCTATCAAGAAGAAATAGGGCGAGGTGGGGGAGTTGACAATCTTGATCTTGGTCACGCAGAGCTTGAAGCGCGAGAGGGAGGAGAGGTATTCCTCGATCATCTTGCCCTCCGCGTCACCCTCGGGATGTCCGGGGTAGACGGCAACGGTCAGTACACCGTCCGAATCGAGAAGCGAGATGGCGGTTTCGATCGCGGGCATAGTGGTTTCGCGCATGGTGGTGATCGACTTGTCACCGCCCGGGAGCCAACCGAGGTTGAACATTCCGCCCTTTATCTTGCCGTCGATGTATTTTGCGGCGTTGTGGTGCGAGTCGCAGATGAGGGTGTAGTTTTCGGGACAATTTACCTCAGCAAGTCTTTTTCTTGTCGATTCGACCGCCGCGGGCTGAATGTCAAAGGCATAGACCTTGCCCGACTCGCCGACGGTGCGCGCGAGAAATTCGGTATCGTATCCGTTGCCCATAGTGAAATCGGCGCAGATATCGCCTTCTTTGACGTGTGTAAGTATAAACTGCTTGTGCAGGGAGAGCAGATCTATCATCTTGATTGTTACCTTTCGGGAATCTCTTTATTCTTAATTATTAGCCGAAACAATAAGTCGGTAATTTTAATAAAATCCGTTTTTTTGGCGGCTTTGCCGACGAAAAAACACCTCTTTGACGAGCAAAGCGAGTCCGCGCGCCGAGGGGAGCTGACAAAATCTTTGATTTTGTCAAGCGGCGATAAGCGCGCGTATCAATTGTAAAACGCAGTTTTACAATTGGAGGCTCTTATTTCTTCTTTGGAGGACGGTGGATATCAGAATTCAGGAATGCCATCGCGCGCTCCACGGAATCCTTGGAATTATACCAGGGCTCGTCGCCGTAGCGGTAGTCGAATTTCTTGCAGAACCACGAAACGTCCTCGCGGAGCTGATCGAAGTAGGGAAGAACCACGTCGTTTGCCGCCTTGGCGAATGCGTAGTAATCCTTTTTATTCAGCTTTGCTTTTGCAACGCCGAGCATCATCTCCCAATGAGGCAGACAGAACATCGGCTGTGCGGCGAATTTCTCGCGGAATTCGGGATCGGAGCTCCAGATATAAACGAGGTTTTCAAGCAGATGCTTGAAGTATTCGTCGATTCGGCGGCAGATGTAGCAGTCCTCCTCAAGCTCGACGATGCGCGCTCTTGCTCGTGTTCCGGGAACCATAAGAGGCAGGTCGCCGACCTCCTTGCGGAGCTGGTCAAGATGGCTCTCAAGAGTAAGCGCCATAGGCAGGCGAGCGCGGTATTCGAACATCATTTTCATATGTGTGTCGCAAAAACCGAGCTTATTCGTCTTCTGTCTGATATCGGGCTCCATCATCGAAGCGCCGAGGATGAGCTCAAGCTCGTTTTCCTCAAGCATACGGTAGAGCGAGCAGACGGGACATCCGCAGGATGCATCCGCTCGGGAAGCGTCAAAATGCTCGTTGATATGTATAGTATATATCTGGTGCATTGTAACCTCACTATTGACTATTTAATAATTTTAGTGTATAATTATAGATAATAACATTATAGCAGAAATTTTATTATATTTCAAGTGTATTGACAAAAAATGAGGGGAATTTACAAATATGAACAATAAATTTTACACCGAGTTCGGCATAAATGAGGCGTCTGTTCCTTTTTCCAAAATCAGCGGAGTTGAATATTTCAGCACGGAAGCCGTTTTTGATTGCGGTCAGGCGTTCAGATTTCTTCCCGTCGAGGGCACCGCGCACGAATGCGAATACGGCGGAGTCGCCTTCGGAAAATACGTCAGCGTCGCGCAGGACGGCGACACCCTGACGATTTACGGCGCAACGGAGGACGATCTTGACAAGATCTGGATTCCCTACCTCGGACTTGATTTTGATATAAATTCAGCAAGAAACGACATTCTTTCGCGCTCGGATAACCCCGCGCTCCGCGAGGCGGTGGAGTACGGAAAGGGAATTCGTATACTCCGTCAGGAAAAGTGGGAGACGCTCTGCTCATTCATCATTTCGCAGAATAATAACATCCCGCGAATCAGAGGGCTTATCGGTACGATCTCAAAAGCACTCGGTAATCCTATCGAAACTCCGCTCGGCGAGATGTATTCCTTCCCGACTCCCGAAGCGATAGTGGAGGCGGGAGTTGATGCCCTGCGCGAAATGAAATTCGGCTTCCGCGCACCCTACATATACGATGCCGCAACGAAAGTCGCGTCGGGCGAGATCGATCTTGATGCAGTCGCAGCTGCAAAAACCACCGCCGAAGCCGCCGAAATGCTGATGAAGATCAAGGGCGTCGGACCGAAGGTAGCCGCTTGCACACTTCTTTTCGGCTTCGACCGCACCGATGCTTTTCCCGTGGATGTCTGGGTAAAGCGCGTTATCGAAAAATATTTCCCCGCACCCTTCGACGCCGCCTCCCTCGGCGCGTATGCGGGACTTGCACAGCAGTATCTTTTCTATTACGAGAGATATCTCGGAGGGCAGAAATAACCGAAAAACTCTTGCAATTCCTTTGCAAAAATAGTATAATATAACCAATAGAACAAATCGGAGGTTTATATGAAAAAGCATATTCTCGTTATCTTTTTTGACCAGCTTCGTTACGACGGTATCGGGGCAAACGGAAATCCATATATCATTACACCCGCGCTCGACTCTATCGCCGCCGAGTCACAGCGATTCACCCGCTGTATGACACCCTCTCCCGTCTGCGTTCCCGCTCGCCTTTCCATGATGGCGGGTCAGTATCCCGCAAGAACGGGTAACTCGAATAATAATCCCGAATTGAATTATAAGGGAAAGGGCTTCTATTCATCGATCACCGAGGCGGGTTACGATAGCTGCAACGTCGGTAAGATGCATTACGTTTGGGATAAGTTCGGCAAGCTCGGCTTCAAGCAGAGACACGTTATGGAGCCCTGCTCGAATGACGATTATTATGAATTCATCCGCAATTCTCCCTATAACAACGTATATGACCTCGACGGACAGAGAAGCGAGATGTATTACGTTCCTCAGGTAAGCCAGCTTCCTCAGGAATATCATCCCACAAACTGGGTCGGTGAGCGAAGCCTCGACTTCCTTGAGGGATGCGACCCGAACGAGGATAATATCTTCATGTTTACCTCAATCTTCCATCCTCATCCTCCATTCTCCCCTCCCTCGCCGTGGAATAAGATCTACCGCGACTACGAGGGTATCGAACCCGTCCGCCCAAAGAATCCCGATCCTCTCACCTTTGAGAAGATCCTTTACGACCGCTTCAGAATGGACAGACTCGGCATCTCCGAGATCGACCTCAAGCGACTTCGCAATTTCTATTATGCCTGCATCTCCTTCGCCGATTATCAGGTATCGCGCATCATCGCAAAGCTCAAGGAAAAGGGAATGTACGACGATACCCTCATCGTCGTAACCTCCGACCACGGCGATATGCTCGGCGACTACCGCGTTGTGGGTAAGAGAACGATGTTCAACGGCGCGTGCCGCATCCCTATGCTCATCCGCGTACCCGGAATGGAGCCCTCCGTGCGCCACGATCCCTGCTCGCTCGTTGACCTTGCGCCCACGCTTCTTTCCTGGGCGGGCGTTGACTACGATCCCGCAGAGTTTGACGGCGTAGATCTTCTGAAGGAACAGCACACCGAGGTTTATTCGCAGTATGAGTCGGGCGAGAAGGGCGTTTATATGGTATGCGACGAGTGCGACAAGCTGATCTATAACGCCAAGGAAAAAATGTACTACTATCTCAAGGATCACGACGAGACGGTCAACAAGTACAAAGCGTGTCAGGATGACGAAAAGGTTCTCGCGCTCAAGGAAAAGCTCGATGCTTACGTTGTATCCGACACGGGAAAAGCCTCTCCGATCAAGGCGCAGGTTGGCGACCAGCCCTTCGGCGCGCAGTACAAGGATCATAAGCACTCGATAATGCAGGAATTCTCGCGCGTGCCCGATGAATACTGCCTCAAGCTCAGCGCGGGTGCTCAGCCGAAAACACGAGCAAAATATCTGAAATCTCTCGAAAACAAGAAAAAGTAATCATTGAAAGGACTATGACATGAACGCACTTCTCGAAAGACTTGATAATATAGCCAAGGAAAACGGCATAAATACCTACCGCATGAGCGTTTCGACCGCAGACGGATTCGAAACCATCAAGCGTCTCCCCGGCAACCCCTGCCAGAACTGCTATTCGGTCGCAAAGTTTTTCTGCGTGACCGCCATCGGTATGCTCTTTGACGAGGGCAAGCTGACTCCCGCCACCACTATTGCCGAAGTTTTTGCCGACGAGCTCGCATCTTACGGCATCCCCGCCGAAAAGTGGGCAAAAATTACGCTTGATAACGTAATGCGCCATGAGATCGGCTTTGGCAAGGGATTCCTCGATATCGATACCGAGGATATCACCAAGTATCCCACCGACGATTTCCTCTTCCTCTGCCTCGACCGCGAGCTTGTTTATGCACCGGGTGAGATGCGCGTTTATTCCGACGCGGCATACTACCTTATCTCGCGCGTTGTGACCAAGATCTCGGGCGAACGCCTTGACGATTTCCTTATGGACAGACTTTTCTCAAAGATCGATTGCCGCGAGGTCGCGTGGTCGAAGTGTCCGCGCAAGTACCCCGTCGGCGCGACCGGACTTTATATCCGAAGCGACGATGTGGTCAAGCTCGGACGCATCTACCTTGACGGCGGAGTCTGGAAGGGCGAGCGGATCGTTTCCGAGGAGTGGATCAAGATCGTCCTCGAGCGCGGCTACGAGCTTCGCAAGATGGGTCGCGGATTCTCGAAGGGCGGTATGAGAGGTCAGATACTCTACGTTAACTTTGATGAGAATATCGCCGTTGCTTGGCATTCCTTCGATCCCGAGGGCAAGCGTAAGGCAATGTTGGATATACTCTGATGTCGTTTGAAACTATCAAAAAGGGCAGTCTTGAATACCTGACTGCCCTTGGAATAAAACCGCCTCACGCATTCACCACCCGCCTCGGCGGTGTCAGCGAAGGTGTTTTCGCCTTGCTCAATATCGCGATGCACCGCGGAGACGCGCGCGATAATGTGGAAAAGAACTATGCAATTCTAGCCGATACATTGGATTTTGACGTAAATAATCTTGTTTTGACACGTCAGACACACTCCGACATCGTGCGCGTAGTCACGAAATCGGATGCCCACGGACTCGATCATCATTCATATCCCGAATGCGACGCGCTGATAACGAACGATGCGGGCTGCGCACTCGTCGTTTTCACCGCCGATTGCACTCCGATTCTGTTATGGGACGGCGTCACGGGCGCGGTCGGTGCCGTCCACGCAGGATGGCGCGGTACTGCCGCCGATATTGCGGGAAAGACCGTCCGCAAGATGGTATCCGAATTCGGTTGCCGTCCCGAAAATATTCGTGCGGCTATCGGTCCGAATATCGGAGCTTGCTGCTTTGAGACCGACCGCGACGTGCCCGATGCGATAATTGAAGCTTTCGGTCAAGAAGCCGAGCTGTTTATCCGCAAAACGGGAGAGAAGTACCACGTTGACCTCAAAGGCGTCAACGCGCTCGCGCTCCGTCGCGCGGGAGTTGAAAACATCGAAATATCCGACGATTGCACGATGTGCGCGCCCGACCGCTTCTGGTCGCACCGCATCACAGGCGCGGCACGCGGTTCTCAGGGTGCGGTGATCCTTTGCAAAGGAGCAGAAAAATGAGCAGAATCGAAGAGATGATACTCGACCGTAATTTTTCATATCTGAGACCGTATTTTTACAATAACAAGTGGGCTCTGCGCTGTGAGCTTGGAATCGGTGATAAAGAGAAATTCGAAAAGAGCGCAAAAAGGCGTGCAACGGAAATATACGGTATTCTTTTCCCGAATGGCGCCGATGCGGTAATTTTCAATTATTGGATAAACGATCATTCCGAAGTTGCGGAAGGTTATATTGATGCTTTTGATGACGATAATGTGTCAAAGTGGCTGAATTGGTTCATCGAATGCGAGACAGAACAGCTTCGCTTTTTGTTTGAGTATCAGACGAAATACCGTCACACAGTTTTGAAATCGCTTGAGACCTATGATGACGACGATATGCCGATAAGAAATCGCATTGTTTGCTATTCGGACGGAAAAGAATTTGACGCCGACGATATTATCGACCGTCAGATCGGAGAAAAATTTGATCACGAAATCAGCTTCGTTTCGTTCAAGAATGAGTGTATTTTTTCAATCTACGATTCCCGCGGATGCGATATAGTTTTTGCAACCCAGGAGAAGATGAAGGAATTTTATCATACCCTCGAACCCTATTTCCTCGATTACGACCGCGCCGAAATGGAGCGAAGATATAAGGAGAATGAAAATGTATAATAAAGTTTCCGAATGGATAGACGGAGTTTTGTCCGCCAATGTTCCCGATGAAGCGGTTGCATTTTGCTTTAACCTGTACGAAAACGATGAATATTATTGGAGTATGGATTTGGTCGGTGCAGGAAGATTCGATCCCGAGGATCAGGACTGGGCTTGCGATGAGGTGACCGATTTTGATTCCCGCGCGTCTTTGTTCACGTGGCAGACAGAGTGCGAATGGGATGAGGCTCTGCAAATGATGACGGATTTACTGAAAAAATATCTGAATGAAGGCAAATATGCCGATTTGCTGAAATCGAAAAACGGCGTCGGCGTCGGTTTTGTCGATGGGGATATAGAAATTCTTTACATAAAGAGAGGTTAACACAAATGAATAAAATCATAACATACGAAACCATCCGCAGCTTTGCCTACGTAAACGATGCGGTTTGCAAAAAGCCTATCCGCGGCGTTGTTGTATATTTCTGCGGACTTAATAACAAGGATATGTTCGACGAGGACACCAACGAGGGCGTATATTACGGTGAGGAGGGCGTGCTCTACGTTCATCCCTACAACAACCCATGGTCGTGGATGAACGCGCAGGCGATCTCTTATACCGATGAAATCCTCGACGTTCTTTTTGAAAAATACAACCTTCCCGAATCGACTCCCGTTGTTTCGATGGGACAGAGCATGGGTGGTCTTGCCTCGCTCGTTTATACAAGATACGCGAAGCACACTCCCGTCGGATGCATCGCAAACTGCCCCGTTTGCGACCTCGTTTACCATTTCACCGAGCGTCCCGATCTGCCCAGAACGATATACAGCGCACTCTGGAACGAGCAGGGTGACATCGGCGAGGTAATGAAGAAGTATTCCCCCGTCCATCTTGCCACCGAAATGCCCGACGCGAAATACTATATCTTCCATTGCGATAAGGATAAGTCGGTCAATCTTAAGCTTCATTCCGGAAAGTTCGTTGAAGCGATGAAGGCGTGCGGCAAGGACGTTGAAATGGAGATCATTGAAGACCGTGGACATTGCAAGCTGACCTTCGCGGCGAACGATAAGAGACTCCGTCTCGCGCTTGACTATATCGGCGGTGCAAAATGATACCGAATGTTTGTCAATACGAAAAGCGCGAGATAGTTGACCTTCTTCTGCGCGAGGAATACGGTTATCTTCCCGAGGCGCCGATATCTGTTCGCGCCGAGCTTGTCGAGAGGGATAAAAAATTCTGCGCGGGAAAAGCCGATCTTGAAATATATAAGCTGATCTGCAATTCCTCTTTCGGCGAATTTTCGTTCCCCGTAAGAGTTGCCATACCCAAATCGGGCAGACCCGTGCCCGCATTCGTTCACATCAATTTCCGTCCCGACGTTCCCGACAAATATCAGCCGACCGAGGAGATCGTTGACGCGGGCTACGCCGTGCTCTCGTTCTTCTATAAGGAGGTTACCTCCGACGACGGCGATTTCACAAACGGACTTGCGGGACTTGTTTATCCCGAAGGCAAGCGCGCCCCCGATTCCTGCGGTAAGATCGGACTCTGGGCGTGGGCGGCGATGCGTGTGCTCGACTTCGCGCTGACGCTTGATTCGATCGATCCGAGCCGCATCAGCGTGACGGGACACTCCCGCCTCGGCAAGACCGCGCTCCTCGCGGGAATGCTCGACGAGAGATTTTACTGCGCGTTCTCGAACGATTCGGGATGCTCGGGCGCTTCGATCGCAAGAGATAACGACGGAGAGACCGTCAAAAAGATCGTTGACCGCTTCCCCTTTTGGTTCTGCGAGAACTATTATAAATACTCGGATAATGAGGACGCAATGCCCTTCGATCAGCATTTTCTGATCGCGGCGAATCATCCGCACCGCGTATACGTTGCAAGCGCCGAGGATGACGCTTGGGCGTGCCCGAAAAACGAGTTCCTTGCCTGCACTCTGGCAAGTGAATTTTATAAAAAGCTCGGCGGAGCAGGTTTTAACGCCGAAAAAATGCCCGAATGCGGCTCTCCCGTCACGGGCGGCGATATCGGATACCACATCCGCAAGGGCAGTCATTACCAGAGCCGAGAGGACTGGAAATATTATATTGAATTTCTTGAAAGTTGAGGAATACATAAATGAAGTACGTATTTGATCACGATTTTCACATCCATTCGCAGATCTCCTCCTGCTCGCGCGACCCCGAGCAGAACAATGAGCGTATTCTGAAATATGCCGAGGACGAGGGGCTTCACACCATCGTTCTTGCCGACCATTTCTGGGACGAGACCGTAGAGGGTGCGTCAAAGTGGTATTCCACGCAGAACTATCCCCATATCTGTCAGGCAAAGCCTCTGCCGCAGAGCGATAAGGTGAAATTCCTTTTCGGCTGCGAGACCGAAATGGATAAAAATATGACCGTCGGTTGCTCGCGCGAGAGAATGGAGGAGCTTGATTTCATCGTCATTCCCACCACTCACTTCCACATGGAAAAATTTACGATCGCAGAGGAGCATCTCGCAACACCGCAGACTCGCGCGCAGTTTTGGGTCGATAAGCTCGATGCGCTCCTTTCGATGGATCTGCCGTTCCATAAGATCGGCATCGCGCATCCGGTCTGTCCGCTTATCTGGAAGGGCGACCGCGCAAAGTATCTCCAGACCCTTAATTCAATTGCCGAGGCGGATATGCACCGCATTTTCGCAAAGGCGGCATGTCTCGGAGTAGGTATCGAGATCAATATGTCGTATCCGGACGAGGAGCGCGACACGGTCCTCCGCCCGTTTAGAATTGCCAAGGAGGAGGGCTGTAAATTCTATCTCGGAAGCGACGCTCACCACCCCGCAGGATTAGATAACGCACGCAAGAAATTTGAGCGTGCCATCGATGATTTGGAGCTGACCGAAGAGGATAAGTTTATACTGAAATAAATCATAATTAAAAGGACTGAATCCTATGCGGAATCAGTCCTTTTGGTATTTACCTCTTTGCGTAATAGTAGTTGTTCTCCACTTTGATTTCTTTGTCGGTATATTGGGGAATTGATTCGAGAAAACGCCCCAGCTCGTCGGTCAGATCATATTCTTCGGGCGAGAGGGAGGAGGTGGTTGTGATACTCTTCGTGCCGAAAAGGGAGGTCACCTTTATCTTTGCGGGATAGTATTTTTCATAACCGCCGCGTTTTGTATATACCCATTTGTATTCGCCGGGGACGAATTTGATTTTCTTGATGCTTTCCCAGGGTAGAATGTGAGCGTCAAGCACAAGTCCGTATGAGGTCAGGTGCCCATATCGGGTAATGTTTCGTTCCTCGTACTTTTTGTAGTCCGCGACGAGCTTGTTGTGTTCTTCGTCGGTCAGTGCAGAGAGAAGACGGGCTTGTAAAATTGCCTCTTCTGCGGATATCCACATTATGAACAGAGGTAAAGCGATCGTCACAGGTATGGATATGATTCCTGTCCACCAATTACCTGCAAAGAAAACAAGGCAGAAGAAAAGCATCAAGGGAAATAGAAGCGCGCCAATAATAAACGATCCTTTAAAGCGTTTCATGATCTGCTTGCCAAAAGGCGAGTATTTAATTCGTTCTTTGTTGATCTTCATTTTATTCTCCTAAATTATTTAGCAAAATAATATTCGTTATCTATCTCAAAACTGTGCTCGGTGTATTGAGAAATGCTTTCGATAAAGCTCGCGATTTCGTCCGAGAGGTCGTAAGCTTCGCCACGGAGATACTGTGAGATGCTAAGTTCTTTTTCAATATTGGCGTATACGGTAATTTGGGGATGATAGTAGATTCGAACGAGCCCCTCTCTTCTTCTTTTTACAAGCCTGTATTCACCGGGAGAAAACTTGATCTTGCTAATGGCATTCCAAGGTAACAAGCCATCGTCGAGCACGATACCGTATGAAGTAAGATAACCGCAGAAGGCGGTATTTCTCTCCCCGTATTTTTTGTACTCCGCAATAAGTCTTTCATGCTCGCTGTCGGTCATATCCGAAAGCAACCTCGCTTGAGGCAGAGAATCTCGGACGGTCAGATATGCGACAAGGATGGGTATTGCCACCGTGACCGGAAGCATAACCCAACCAAACACCGTAGAGATTGCAAAGAATATCATGCAAAGTAAAATCACGAGCGGAACTGTCAGAATCCCATAGATAACGGAAAATTTGAATACGTGCGATATCCCTTTGCCAAACGGCGAATATTTAATCCTTTCAAAATTGATCTTCATTTTAATTCTCCTAATCAAGTGATTGCATTATATCATAAAATGAATAAAATGTCAAGTGGTTTGGCAAAATAAATTCCTTTTCTTATTGAAAAGACGGAAAAAGTATGATATAATTAATATAAATATACATAAGAGGTGAAGACGGAAAATGAAAAGGCTTAAAAATTTGATATGCGTCTGCTTGGCGGTGATAGAGCTCTTTGTTCTTATCGGCTGTGCCAAAGAAAAAGAGATCGAGGAAGCTCCCGCTCCCGAGCGTGATTTTTGCAGGATCGACGGCAAGGATCTGTATTTCCTTGACACCGAAACACTTGAATCTTTGCGCGAGCCGCTGATAAAGCTGCTTTCAAATCGCTCGGAAATTGTTTATCCCGATGAGGGCGGATACGAAGAGGTGATTCCCGATCCGTCTATGCCTTCAATCTCGGAGTGTTATTCCTGCGGACTCTTCGACGTTACCGCAGACGGTGTGCCTGAGCTGCTGATCCACCCTTGGGGATACAACGGATCATCGGGAATGGTTGATTATTTCGTTTACGATATAATTACCGGAGAAAAAATCGAAGAGATAAGTACCGGCTTTGGAAGCTACTGCTGCTATTTCGACACCGAGCGCCGTGCCGTCGCCATAGTTGAAAACAGCGGCGCACAGGGCGGGTATTATATGCAATATACCTATCTTTCCGTAAGAATATTTGACAGCGCGAAGCGCGCATACGTTCGTGATCTTGATATTTCCGCAGCTTACGAGCTTGACGAACCGGCCGAGAATCAAAACAGCGCTGAGTACTTTATCAATAACAAGCCTGCATCATGGCACGATTATAACAATCTGCTTGATCAGGTTTATATGAATTACGTCCGTATTCCCGAAACTGAGCTTATTATGATCGGTTGGGGCGAGGTTTCGGATAAAGAAGACGACCGATTTGTAAGCGCGCAAAAGATGGCGGACGCATTGCTCTCCTCCGAACAGAAATATATAATTCCGAATGAAGATATCGCAGAAAAGGATTTCGGTGAAGAATTATGTCTGACAAAAAGCAATTAGTATTTATAATGACCGACACCCAGCGTTGGGATATGGTAAACTGCTACCGCGAGACGGGACTTGCGACTCCTTGCCTTGACGCGCTTGCGGCGGACGGCGTTCGCTTTGAACGCGCGTACACCACGCAGCCTGTCTGCGGTCCTGCTCGCGCGGGACTTTTCACGGGTACTTATCCCTCGTGGAACGGCTCTTGGGCAAACGGAATGGCACTTGGTGACAACGTCAAGACCATCGGTCAGCGTCTTTCCGACAACGGAATTCGCTGCGCCTATATCGGCAAATGGCATCTTGACGGCACCGATTATTTCGGCAACGGCTTCTGCCCCGACGGTTGGGAAGAGGAATATTGGTACGATATGCGCCGCTATCTCGATGAGCTTTCCGAGGACGAGCGTGTTAAATCCCGCGCAAAAAAGACTATGGATTTCGAAAACATCCCCGAGGATTTTACATACGGTTCCCGCGTTCTGAAACGCGCCCTCGACTTTATGGAGAAGTACAAGGATGAGGATTACTTCCTCGTCGTATCCTTCGACGAGCCCCACGGTCCTTGTCTTTGTCCTGAGCCCTACGCGAGTATGTATAAGGATTACGAATTTCCGAAGAATCCCGCGATCTGGGATGTCCTTGAAGGTAAGCCCGAGCACCAGAAGATCTGGGCGGCGGAGAAGGGCAACGCGGAAAAGGATCGCGATGCGGTCAAGATCAAGCAGCCCTACTTTTTCGGATGCAATTCCTACGCCGATCACCTTATCGGCGAGGTCGTCAAGTGCGTTCCCGACAGCGCGATGATAATGTATACCTCCGACCACGGCGATCTGTTGCAGTCGCATTGCCTCTTTGCCAAGGGACCTGCCGCATACGATGACGTTGCGCGAATTCCCTTTATCGTCCGTCACCCCGAGGGCGAGCGCGGCACGGTCTACTCGAAGCATCCCGTATCGCATATCAGCGTCTGCCCGACGATCATGGATTTCTACGGACTTCCCATTCCGAAGGTGTTGCAGGGCGAGAGCATTCTTGACGCCTGCCGCGATACGAATGCCGAAGCTCCCGAGCTTGTTTTCTATGAGTTCACCCGTTTCGAGCAGGATCACGACCACTACGGCGGCTTCCAGCCGATGCGCGCCGTCACCGACGGAAGATACAAGCTTGCGATCAATCTGCTTTCGGGCGATGAATTCTACGATCTCGAAAAAGATCCCTATGAGCTCAATAATCTCATCGACTCCGAGGAATACGCCGCCGAGCGCGACCGCTTGCACGATGCGATCCTCGACCGTATGTGCGACCAACGCGACCCATTCCGCGGATATTATTGGGACAACCGCCCCTGGCGTAAGGATGCCGCCGCACCGCATTGGAGATACCGCGGCTTTACCCGTCAGCGCGAAAACGAGGAATACGAGCCCCGTCAGCTCGACTACGTAAACGGACTTGTCATGAATAAGCCTCAACGATGCAAGATCAGCAACGAGAACATTAAATTCGAATCGCTCGATCATCTCGTCGATTGGCTCAAGCACTACGACGATTGATTTATAAAAAGCGACAGCTCTATACCTTTTCGGTATAAAGCTGTCGCTTTTCGTTTGGTTTAATCGTAGAAAAATTCGTATTCGGGAAGGGCTTTCCATTCCTCGGTCGCCATAAGGAGATCGCGGATGGTGCCGCAGGTTTCGATATACCTTTTGCTCTTTCCGATAAGATATACGGGGGAGATCGCAAGATCCTCTACCTTGACCGTTTTGGTTTTGCCGTTCGCGCGGACGGTAATTATCAGAGCAGAAGAGGGCGTGCACATCGTAAAGGGATCGGGATCGTACTCCTCGGGAAAGTCATCAATGTCAAGGTCGCGGAGCAGACCGTAAAAGTATTCATGCGTTTCATCCGAGAGCCGCAGATAGGTCACGTAATCCTCGGGATGCGTCGCATCCGTGGTCTTGACGAGCTTGCCCGTGCGGCTGTCATACGAGCTTGTGCCGTACGTTCCCCAAGTCAGCGAGAAGGAGAAATCCTCGGGCATTTCTTGCGGTAAGGTTTTATTCGCACAACCCGAAAGGCAGGACAGGAGCAATATAATGATTAATGCGAAAGATAGTTTCCTTTTCATGATTTTTATCCCAAAAACGCGTCAAATTCCGTGCAACCGACGATCATCGAATCGGGGACGACTACTATGATATACCAGCCCGCGAGATCAGCGGTCACGACTTCCGGATGATTCAACTTTTCCACGTTGACCGTAAACTGCTCGCCGTTGCAGAAGATGCTCTCGACACCGTAGCGGTAGGTTCCGCTGTTTGCGTTGACGTAAACCACCATCAGGCTGTACGCTTTGAGGTAGGCTTCGTCCGCGAACACCGCGATCGTGTCGTTAAAGGACTTGATCTCGTCAAAACCGTATTCGAAAGCCAGGTCGTTTTCAAACGTGCTTCTGAAGGCTTCAACGTCGGCAAGGGTATCAAGTCGGTAGATCGGCAGATGCTGAATGCTGCTGATAGCCATTTTTTCGGTATTCAGCGCGCTGGTGTATATTTTGCTGTCCTCGCTCCATCCCGCATAGGCAACGTTTATAATAAACGCATCCTCAGGCGAGGTGTAAGCCGCTTCAAAGCCGCCGTCGAGCCAACCCATACTCATAAGCGAATTGATGACCGTTTGCGGAATATCTCCCGCATTACCTCTTTTGTGGCGGAGCACCGCGTAAACGCCCGTGCGGCCGGGATATGATTCAGCAACAGCGCCGTGGAGTACCGTGATTCTGTCGCCGTTTTCGAAGCCCTTGAAAAGATCGCGGTTGGTTTGATTAGACATTTGAATCGGCGAATTGCCGACGATTATCATTGCCGCGCCGTCCTTGGCTTCAAGATAATATCCACTCGACGAGCCGTGTCTCAGCGCGAGGGGGAGCAGAGCTATCAGCGCGACGATCACCGCTCCTACGATCACGGCGGGTATGAGCCATTTGATCTTTTTCATCATTCAAATACCTTAAAAAATTCAAACTGATCGCGTGCCATAACGTAGAAATATCCGTCCGCAAGTGCCGCGCGGGCAAATGCGATGTCGATATAGCCGTCAAAGAGCACGTTTTCGATCTCGACAAGCTCGTAGCCGTTGTAGGCAAGCAAGATATATCTGAACTTCAGATTGCCCGTGGTCTGATCGATCACCGCAAGTCCGACGAGACCGTTTTCGCGGTCGATGAAGTAGGATTTATAATCCTCGGAGAAGCCAAAGCCGGGCTTTTCGTAAGCGCAAAGAGATTCTACCTTATTGCCGTTCTCTGCGTATACCTCGATCTTGAGAGTCGAGCGGTTGTCGCCGTAGCCGATGCCGAGGAGAGTGTTCTCGCCGAAGTTGACGAGCGAGGAGGAATAACCCTCGATAACGCCCGTATCGGTGTAGGTGATGTTGCTCATATCCGAAAGGTCGAAGAAGTAAACGGGATCGGTGAAGGTAATGACCTCGGCGGTGCAAACGTATGCCTTCGTGCCGTCGAAGCGCACCGATTCAACGCTCTCGCCGTCGGGGGCAAAGTTGCGTACCTCGCCGACGATCTGCCAGCTTCCAACGTCGATGCAGTAAAGCGCGGCGTTGGAGGGAACGAAATCAACCGCTAAGATATCCTCGTAAAGTATCTCTTTCCCGTCAAATCCCTCGATATTGCCGTAGTAGTTGACAACGTTTCGCAGGGTCGTGACAACGCGGAGCGTACCGTTATATTCGTCAAGGCTGTACTGATTTTTTACGCGGCCTTCAACTACGGTACCGCCGAGCTTCTCAAAGCCCTCTGCGCCGTATCCAAGCGCAAGGATCTCGGTCAGCTGTGTGCTCGTGACGAGAGAAACATCCTTCTCATCATAGACAACGTCCTCCTTGATAATGTTTCCGGAATAGGCTCTGGTAAGGAACACTTTATCGGCAGAAACGTATATCTCGGTGGAATAGCCGAGGCAAGCCGCCGCACCTTCAAATGCGAGGCTCTCGCCGTCGAGCTGTGTTACGACCGTATAAAGCTTCGAGGTGATCTCTTCGGGGAAGATAATGTCCTCTGCGGCGATCGGCTCAAAGCCGTTACCCGTGTTGATCTGCGGAACGAAGCCGCCGAGCTCGGAATAATCAAGGCTGCTTGCATTGAATTTGCTCATAAGCAGTATCTTGCCGCCGACGAATCGCGCGGTGATAAAACTGCCCGTGATCTCAAAGCGAGCCTTTTCGCTGATATTTTCGGGGTCCGAAACGTCAAGCGAGATAACGCTGACCGCGGCGAGAGATTGCTTCTTTGTCGCGGTATTATAGCTGATAACTTCGCTGTTGTTGCTGATGAATGTCAGAGTTTTTCCGTCCTCGGAGAGGAAAAGCTGACCTGAATATGCCATCGCAAGCTTTTTGTCGTTGCCCCCGGTGAGCTTGTAGGTCGAAACGTGGCGGCTTTCCTCACCCGCGATAGAATAAACGCGGATCGCCATTTCGGTGTAGTCAAGATAGAAGATATGCGTCTTCGTGCGCTTGAAAAGATCCGCCTCGATAACGCCCGCGACCTGATTGTCGGTCGTTTCGACGTAGCCCGATTCGTCCACGATCGACGAGGACGATTCTTCCATTGAGAAATAAAGCTTGTTTCCCGAGCTGTTAGTTGCCGAACCGTAATAGTAATCTCCGTTCACTGCATCCGATTCCGCTTTCATGGGAGCGAGGAAGCCGAAGATATCATCAATGACGTCCTCAAGATATTTTTCGTAGTTGTTGTCGGGAGTGCGGTAATGAGTGCCGTTGTACTGATAAAATGCATACATCAGGTCGAGATATTCGCTGTCGGAATATCCGCGCAGCTCTGTCGGAAGGTTGTTTCTGTCCATCTGCTCGGGCAGCTCCGTCTTTTGGTAAGGTACAAAGAGCCAAAGGCTGACCGAGGTCAGGACGAGCGAGATGCAAGCCGCGATTATCGCAAATTTGCGCCAGAAGACACCGTGCGTTACCTTCGCCTTCGGTGCGGCTTCGGCAACGTATTTTTCATCAGCGAGACCTATAAGCTTCGCCATTTCGATTTTTTTCATATTACTATCCCCTCTTTCATAAGATGCTCCTTGAATTGCAGGCGTGTCCTGTGGAGCGTTGTTTTGACGTTCGACTCGGTCATTCCCGATTCATACGCCACGCGCGCTATCGGCATCATATACCAATAACGGCGCATAAATACCGTTCTCGTCTGTTCGGGCAGCGAGGCAAGGAATGAATCGATCGCACCGCGCAGTATAAGCTCGTCGGTCACCGAAAGCCCCTCGGTATCGGGCAGACAGTCGGCAAGCTCGTCAAGCACCGCCTCGGTTGCAAGATTTTCGCGTTCCCGGCGCCGCGCGGCATATCTGTCGAGCGCAAGATTCCGCGCGATCTTTGCAAGAAACGCGCCGAGCCTGAGCGGACGCGCGGGCGGAATGGCATTCCATGCGCGCAGATAAGTGTCGTTGACGACCTCCTCGGAGTCCTCCTTTGAGCCGAGGATCGAGTGAGCGACCGTGTGACAGTATCTGCCGTATTTCTTTTCGGTTTCGTGGAGAGCCTTCTCCGAGCGCTCAAAGAAAAGCTCTATGATCTTTCTGTCTTCCATTTCAATCACCTCTGCAGTAGGTCTTCACCCATATAGACGGTCAAAAAGGGGAAAAGGTTACACCTTTTGGGGGATTTTTTATAATTATACCATATTTTTTTCGGTTTGAAAAGAATTTTCATTGAAAACAATCTTTTTTCGTGGTATAATAAAAGAAAAAACGGGAAAATTGATATGAAAAAGAGATTTACAGCCGCCTGTCTGATATTTGTTCTTCTGCTGCCGCTCGCATCCTGCGGACTTGCGGCGGAGGACGAAATTACCTTTATGATCGCAAATGACCTTCATTATATCTCCCCGAGTCTGCTCGGCGACGGAGAATTTTTCAGAAATCCGCAGAGCCGCGCGGACGGCAAGCTCGTCCATTACAGTCCCGAGATCACGGATGCATTTATTGCCGAGGTCATCGAAAAGAAGCCGCAAGCGCTCATCCTCGCGGGTGATCTCACCCTCAACGGTGCAAAACTCAGCCACGCAGAGCTTTCTTCGAAGCTGATGGAGATCAAAAACGCGGGTATCGACCTCCTCATCATCCCCGGCAATCACGATTTCGACAAGACTGCGGTCGATTATTCGGGCGAGGAGCTGAAAGCCGCCGATGCTGCCACTGCGGCGGATTTTTACGAAATGTACGATCCGCTTCTCCCCGAAACGCTCAGCCGCGAGACGGGTACGTTCAATTATATTTACGAGGCGAGCGAAGATCTGTGGGTACTGATGCTTGACAGCAATACATACGCCGAGTGCTACGTTACCGACAGCACCTTCGCGTGGATCGAGGAAAATCTCAAAAAAGCAAAGGACGCGGATATCGACGTGATCGCGGTCTCGCATCAGAACGTATACGCTCACAGCGATATGCTTTCCTTCGGATATCAGCTTTATAACGGCTCAAATCTTCTCGCACTTTATGAAAAATACGGCGTGAAATGCAATTTCAGCGCGCACGTTCATATCCAGAGCATCACGGGCAAGAAGATGCCCGAGATCGTGACCTCGTCGCTAATCGTAACGGGGCTGCACTACGGCGAGATCGTGTCAAGGCGCGGCAAAATAACCTATACCGCGCAGTCGCTCGTTATAGATGAAGCCATCGAGGGATTTTCCTCCTACGGCGAATACGCGACTTACTATTTTGAGAAGATAGCCAAGGACCAGGCTCACTCCGCGCTTGCCGAATCGGGCTTCACGGCTGACGAGGTCGAGCTGATGGCAAAGACCTACGCCGAGATAAATTCCGCGTATTTCGAAGGTCGAAGGATCAGAGAAAAGGACTACTCCCGTGGAATCGAGCTTTGGAGAACGCAGGGTGATGCGTTTATATCAAAATACATAGAGTCGATGCTCGGCGCAGTGGATCGGGAGCAGAGCATAAGGATCAAATAAAAATTTACCGACGGGAGCAAAATCCCGTCGGTTTTTGACGTATTCCGATTGGTTTTAAGCATTATTTTCGCCAAATGGAATGGGGCGATTTTTTTCGAATTCAAAGATAATCACGAAGATTTTTGTATATTTAATAAAAATATATAAAAATATATAGATTTATTAGCTAAAATATGCAATTGATTAGGCGTAAGGTATTGACGAATTTATAAAAAAGTGATATAATTATCGTAATATGTATAAAATAATGGAATAAAATGACCAACTATTCCCAAAATCGTGTCTTGATAGCTTACGGACCTTTTTCGCAGTCGCCATCCGTAAATTGAGGCGACGGCTCACAGCAGTATGTATGGGCTTTCAAATCAGGTGCGCCGAAGAAATATGCGTGCCGACCGAAGCTCCGTTTGATGCTTAAGACAAATCTAAAATCCGCGATGTGGAGGAAACAGCAATGTCTAAATTGATTGTAAATATGTTTGGAGAATTTATTATCCGAGCAGAAGACCAAAGTATTTCCGGTGACGATAACCGAGCTAAAAAGCTTTGGCTTTTGTTGGCGTACCTTATTTATAACCGTCACCGTGTAGTCAAGCAAAGTGAATTGATCGATATTCTTTGGAGCGAGTACGAAAAGGGCGCAAACCCCTCGGGTGCGCTCAAAACGCTGCTTTACCGTGTTCGCTCACTTCTTGACGGCTTGTGGAACGGCGCAGGAAAGCAACTGATCATTTGTCAGTCCTCAGGTTATATGTGGAATGCGAATTATCCCGTAATGCTCGACTATGAGGAATTCAACAAGCTCAACGAGAAGATCTCGGGCAGCGATGAATTTATCTTAGAGGATGCAATGCAGCTGTTGAGACTGTATAAGGGCGAGTTTTTGCAGGAGCTTTCCTCCGAGATGTGGGTTATGCCTATTGCTACTTATTATCACAACGTATACATATACACTCTTCTGCGTGCTCTTCCCGTGCTTTGGGAAAAATGTCAGTATGAGGATATCATCGAGCTGTGTCAAAAAACAATAGTATCCGAGCCTTATCACGAGGAGATCTATTGCTATTATATGCGCGCCTATATTGCAATGGATAAGCAGAAGGAGGCTATTGAGATTTATCAGAGCCTCAGCGACAAGCTTCTTTCAGAGCTTGGTGTTATTCCCTCTGAGGAAACGCGCTCGATTTATTATGAGGCATTAAAGTCCATCAATGACCACACCCTTACGATAGAGATGCTTCACGATCAGCTTCAGGAAAAGAATGCGTATCCCGGTGCTCTTATTTGCGACTACGACTTTTTCCGCGTTTTGTATTATTCAATGGTGCGATCGGTAATGCGTTACAGCATCGCGGTTCATCTGGGACTCATTACGATATCGGGAAAGAACGATACTGAATTGACAGTTCAAAAGAGAGAAAAGATCATGGAGAACCTGGGTACGGCGATCCGCAACTCAGTGAGACGAAGTGATGCAGGCGCAAGATGTAGTGCCACTCAGTATATCATAATGCTCCCCCGTGCTAACTATGAGGACAGCTGTATGGTATGCGAGCGTATCATCAAAGCGTATTATAACGGCTTTTCGAGGCTTGACGTAAACCTCCGCTACGAGGTATTTCCGATACTTCTGGAGAATGGGGAGAACTTTAATGGAGAAAATAAATAAATCTATACCCAAATATCCGTTTTTGGCGGAATGCTGTCATTCAGCCACAAGCGATATGACATTGGTGGGAGATTGCAGTGCTCTTGCCGAGCTTTTGGGATATTCTGCTGAAGAGCTGTCGGGAAAAAGCCTTTCGGATCTGTTAGCCGACCCGAAGGAGAATGCTCTTTCTCTGCTTTATCAGCAAATCAACTCTCAAGGCGAGGTAGAAGCTTTGCTGTCTCTCGTGAAAAAAGACGGCTCCGCAATCAGCGTGCTTGAACGTGGTAACATGGTCAAGGTTGACGGTGAGTCTTTGGTGTGCGGAGTATTCGTGGTGGCAAAGGAAACGCATCAGTCGCTGATCGAAAGTCAGACAGAGCTGAACCGATGCCGTGACGAGCTGCGCCAAAAGGAATATATGATGAACTCCTATAGAGAGCGCTCAGAAAAGGATTCCTTGACTCAGCTGTTCAATACGAGAACCACCCGCTTCCTTTGCGAGGAGTATTTGAGCAAAACCGAAAATCCTTGCGCTATGATAATGATCGACGTGGATGATTTCAAGCGAATCAACGATCGCTACGGTCATACTCTCGGAGACTACGTGCTCACCCGTGCTACCGCTACCATCAAGCGTCTTTTCAGAGCCAATGATATTGTTGGCCGTATCGGCGGGGACGAGTTCCTCGTTTTGATGAAGGATGTTTCGGATCCCAACATAGTGGAGCTCCGATGCTCTCAGATCATTTCCGCTTTCAATGAAATTCAATGCGAAGATATGGAAAATGAGACCGTGGGCTGTTCGGTGGGTGCCGTACTGTCCTATCCCCAAGATAACACTTACGACCTTCTGTTCTGCAATGCCGATAAGTTGATGTATCGCTGCAAAAGATCGGGAGGAAACAATTACATTATATTAAAGATGGAATAAGTGCGTTTCGCGCACAAATTATTTGTAAAAGGATGTCTGGCTATGCATAAAGATTTCAACGAAAAACGTTTTGCTTTATCGTTAAGCCAATTGAATATTTTAAATCTGGAGCGAAAGTTCCCGGGAACGCCGATCAATAACATCAGCACGACCATCCGCATTACGGGCCGGTTGGATTTCCCCACGCTTCAAAAGAGTATCGGACTCGTTTTGGAGAACGATGCTTCTTTGAGGACCCGACTTGTAGAGGAAAACGGCGAGGTTATGCAATATCACGCCCGTTACGAAAAGGAGACCTTCCCGGTTTATGATTTCACAAACACCAGCAAAGACGGTGTTGAAAACTGGGAAAGAGCCGTAACAGGCGAGCTTATTCCTTTGTTCGGCGGTCCTCTTTATCATTTTGAGCTTTTCAGGGATACCGAAAACAGCGGCGGCGTGCTTGTCAAGATGCATCATATCATCGCGGATGGCTGGACGCAGATCATGCTCTGCAACAAGATCGGCCGTACGTATATGGAGCTGCTCGACGGACGCCCCTGTGATCTTTCCCACGCGCCTGATTATGAATTGCACGTGCAGGAGGAGCAGGATTATCTCGCGTCCAAGGCATATACAAAGGACGAGCGCTATTGGAAGGATATTGCTTCCTGCATTGAAGAGCCCTCCGTGTTGAAATCGGTGAACAGCGCGGCTGTCAGCCCCGTTGGAAGACGCAAAAGCTACGAGCTTCCCCAGATCCTGAACCACGCTATCTATACTTATTGTATGGAAAAGCGCGTTGCTCCCTTTGCCGTTATCTATATGGCGCTTGCTATATACTTCAAGCGAAACGGTGGAGCGGATCGCTTTACTATCGGCGTACCGATCTTTAACAGAACTAATTTCCAGTTCAAACAAAGCTCAGGTATGTTTGTCACCACTCTGCCGTTTTATAACGAGATCAACGACGAGTGGACACTCAACGAATTCAATGACGTTTTGGCAGAGCGTTGGTACGAGATGCTTCGACATCAGCGTTTCCCCTTTTCGCAGATCTGCAATTTTGCGCCCAATAACGGAAGACTGTTCAATATCGCCCTGTCATATCAGGATTGCAAGATATTTGAAAGCCACGACGTATCCGTGGAGATCAGCGGCCGTTGGCATTACTGCGGATATCAGGCTGAGCAGTTGACGATCCACCTTACCAACCTGAAGAGCCACCGTCAATATGCTATTGATTACGATTATCTCACTCAGTTTTTTGCTCAAGAGGAGATAGATATTCTTCATCACAATATCTGTCACATTTTATCCGAGGCACTCAGCGAGCCCGATAGACCTATGTATCGGTTGAACGTGCTGTCTTTGGAGGAAAAAGAAGAAATTCTCTATAAATTCAACCAGACCGACAAGTATCTCGAGGAGAGATCGGTATACGATGCTCTGATCTTTAATAACAGAAGATATCTCAACCGTGTCGCACTTATACATAACGGCGAACGTATGACCTACGGCTCCTTGTTCAGATCGGGCTCACAGTATGCATCAGCCCTTTTGTCTGCAGGAAACGGTAAGGACAGGCTCGCAGCCATTCTGCTCCCTCGCAGATTTGATCTGTTCGCGGCTCTCATAGGAAGCCTTGAGGCGGGATACGGATATATGCTGCTCTCTGAAAGTCTGCCCACGGAACGAATCAAGATCATTCTTTCCAAGAGTAACGCCGACGTTCTTATCACGGATGAAAAGGGTAAACTGCGCTTTTCCGATCTTGATATCCCCGTGATCTCGAGCAGCTCGGTTGACGAATGGGATAACTATGCCCTGAAGCGGGAGTGCACCGCTGAGGCTGACGAATTGCCCGGCGACAGACTTGCTTACGTCGTATACACGTCGGGAAGCACCGGCGAGCCCAAGGGTGTTGAGATCACCCACAGAAACCTGCTTAATCTCGCGCAGGAAATGGAAGCCGTGTACGGTCAGGGTGCGGTTTTATCGGTATGTAACGTGGGCTTTGATGCATTTATGCTCGAAAGCATCGTTGCTCTTCTTAACGGAAAGACCATAGTTCTGCCCTCCGAAAGCGATCTCGATGACCCCGAGCGTCTTGCATCGCTGATGAACGGTTATGCAGTAGGATTCTTTTCTATCACTCCTTCCCGACTTTCCGCGCTTTTACAAAGCGCAGAATTCCGCAAGGTAATGTGGAGAATGGAAAGCATCGTCTGCGGAGGCGAGCATTTCCCTCCCGAGCTTCTTAAAAAGCTTAAGGCTTATACCAACGCCAAGATATACAATCAATACGGTCCCTCTGAAACGACGGTGGCTGTCAGCATGAAGGAGCTTTCCCGTACTGACAGGATCACGGTCGGTTCCCCTATGGGCAACTGTAAGCTATACGTCCTTGACCGATGGATGAATCCTCTTCCCATCGGAGGAAGCGGACGTCTTTTCGTGGGCGGTAAATGCGTCGGTCGCGGTTACCGCAATCTTCCTGAGCTTACGGAAAAGGTATTTTGCGATAATCCGTTTGTAAGCGACGACCGCCTTTACGATACCGGCGACCTGGCTTATTGGACCTCCGATGGAGAGGTAGTTCTTACCGGTCGCGCCGACCGACAGGTCAAGCTTCACGGATTACGAATTGAATTGCAGGAGATCTCCGCGTGTCTTGAATCGTATGCCGGAGTCTCTATGGCGCATGCAAAGATATGTCAGATCAACTCGCATTCTGTTATAGGTGCATATTATACGTCCCCTCACCCGATCAATGAGGCAGACCTCCTTTCGCATGCCGCTACTTATCTGCCGCAGTATATGATCCCTGCGTTTATTATGAGGGTCTCTAAATTTTCAACCACCGCCAACGGCAAGGTGGATGACGGCGACCTTCCCCTGCCCGCTCAGGCAAGCGCTGCTCCGAGCGGTGCTCTGAGTTCTACCGCAGAGACCATTCTGGATATTTTCAGGAGCGTACTTGGCAGCAACACGATCAATGCTTACAGCGATTATTTCCTCAGCGGAGGTAATTCCCTGAACGCGCTGGCGTGCCTTATAGAAATCGAAGAACGGTTAGGCAAGAAGATCCGCGTTGCAGATCTTTATGCTTATCGCTCTGCCGCGCGTCTTGCGCAAATAATCGACGGAGTTTCCGAAGAACCCGTCAAGCCTTCAGCTCCCGAGCTGAAAAAGGCTTCCCTGCTTGAAGAATACCCCTTGACCTCTATCCAGCAGGGCATCTACGTTCAGTCTGTTCTCGATCCCACCGGACTTTCCTATAATATGCCCGGTATGTTTATTCTCGAAGAAGAGCCCGACGTAGACAGACTTAACGGTGCGTTCCTCAATATGATCCACGACGATCCTATCTTTAGAACCGCATTTGTTCAAGGACCGAGTGGAATTCGCGCGAAAATTCTTGATTCTGTGGAGTTTTCCGTCCAAAATATCAGCGCTGACAGCCTCGAGGATGCCGTCAAGGCTTTCGTAAAGCCCTTCGATCTTTCAAAAGCTCCTCTTATGCGCGCCGCGCTGTGGAAATCCGCAGAAGGACAGCACTACCTCTTTATGGACAGCCATCACATTATCGGTGATGGAATCAGTACCGCTGTCATACTTCAGCGTCTGAGCCGCGCATACGCAGGCGAGGATCTCCATACCAAGTGGAGCTTCTACGACTACGTTCACACGGCAGAAGAGCAAAACAAGGATAATACTGCGGAGCTTGAATACTGGAGAACTCAGCTTCAGGATCTTCCCGCTCCCATGACCCTGCCCTCGGATTTCTCTCGCTCTCAGAAATTTGACTATAAGGGCAAGGATTTTGAGTTCTCTCTCTCTCAGGCTGACAGTATAGAAATGACAAGATTTTGCCGCGAGCAGGGCTATTCGGAATTCGCCCTGTGTCTGGCGGCATACGCTCTCTTGCTTTCCTCTCTTAGCGGCAGTCGTGATATTATTATCGGAACGCCCGTTGCGGGACGCAACCACGCGCAAAGCAACGAGATTTGCGGTCCCTTTATCAACACCCTCCCCGTTCGTTTGAAGCGTCCCTCCGATATTACCGTCAATCAGTGGCTTGGGCACGTTCAGGATCAGATCGTTGGTATGCTGGATCATCAGCAGATCGGTCTTGAGGATATTATTTCCGCTCTCGATCTTCCTCGTGGCGAAATGAATGCGCTCTATCGCGTAATGCTTACTCAAAGCCCCGTGGACGAAAGCCGTTTCACGCTTGGCGACAAGTCCATGACCTTCAAGGGAATTTCCACGGGAACGGTCAAGATGGATATGGTAGTCGAGCTTGCTCAAAAGACTACGGGATATGCTCTGCGTTTTTCCTACGCTTCGTCTCTTTTCGAAGCGGAAACCGTTGCTTTTTACGGAAGATGTATGGAAAAGGCAATAAAGGAATTAATGAAAAATACGGAGCGTCCCTTAAGCTCTGTTTCTCTGCTTTCGCTTAGTGATAGGGAAAGGTATGTTGATATCCCCAATTACAGCGTTACTCCCTTTATCAACAGACCGATCCATCATATATTAAAGAGCAGAGCTTTCTCTACTCCCGATGATACGGCTATCATTTACCATAATGAAAGGATCACCTTCAATCAGCTTGAAAAACGCGCTGCGGCAATAGCGCAATTTCTTGAGGATAAGGGTGTGGAGCCCGGCGCGTGCGTGGGTCTTTGTCTGAAGAGAACCCCCGATATGATCGCCGCAATGTACGGTATCCTGAAGGCAGGATGCGCGTATATGTTTATGCTTGATAGCTTCCCCGCGGCAAGAATGCAATATATGCTGGAAATTTCCTCCGCCGCTATCTTATTGTTTGATGAGATCCCGTCGGTCGTTTCGGAGGAACTTGCGCCCTGTCAGGCATTCAAGCTCCCCGATGGAGTGCAGGACGGATATATGGATCGCCCTGTAAATGACGATGGCTTGACAAACATCCTTTTCACCTCCGGGTCGACCGGACAGCCGAAGGGAGTTATGCTTCGTCACCGCTCCGTATCGAATCTGTTTTCACAGATGAGAACGTTGCTTGAACCCATCGAAGGAAACGTGCTTTGTTCAACCAATTCGGTATTCGATTGCTTTATCGTAGAAACGCTCATTTCGCTTGCCTTGGGCAGAACCGTAGTTCTTGCCGATGAGGAAGAGATGATGCTCCCCTGGAAGCTGGCTCAATTGATCGAAACGCACAAAACGGGCGTTTTTGAGATGACCCCCACAAGACTTCAGATGTGTCTTGGAAACGAGGCGTTTTGCGATGCCGCCAAGTACATTAATATCGTACTTTTGGGCGGCGAAGTGGTTACCACGACTCTCAGGGATAAGTTCTATCAGCACAGCAACGGTAAGCTGATGAACATGTACGGTCCTACCGAGGCGTGTGTATTCACCACTATGGAATATTTAGAGCCCAACAGCCGCATTACCATTGGCCGTCCGCTCCAAAATACTCGCGCATACGTGCTGGACGAGAGTCTGCGCCCCGTATTGCCCACCGCTCAGGGTGAGATGTATATCGCGGGCGAATGTATATCGGCAGGCTACGTCGGCCGTCCGGATATTACCGCAGATTCCTTTGTGGAAGACATATATTTCCCCGGTCAAAGAATGTACCGCAGCGGCGACTTGGTTCGTATGCGCCTCGACGGACGCTTTGATTATATCGGACGCAAGGATCAGCAGGTGAAGCTGAACGGTCAGCGCGTCGAGCTCGGTGAGATCACCCACGCTATCGAGAAGACGGGACTTGTAAAACAAGCCGCAACGGTAGCCATTGGAACGGGCGGTACCTCTACTCAGCTTCACGCCTTCTTCGTTCCCGAGCAGGACGAAACGGATTGCAACGCGATCCGTTCGGCAATAAGCAATCAGCTTCCCCCTTATATGATACCGTCTGCGTGGACCAAGCTGCAGGAAATGCCGTTGACTGCAACGAACAAGGTCGATATGCAAACGCTCAAAAAAATAGCGGAGGGACAGGATGCTCCCGACTTTGCGGTGCCTCAAGAGGAAGACCTTAACGTCGCGGTAGCCGAGGAAGCGATCGCTCCTGAGGTCATTTCCCCCGTTACCCGTCCCGATGTGGCGTACGTGCTTTCGGCTTGGAATAAAGTTCTCAGCACACCCGCAACGGATGCACAAGAGTCCTTCTTCAAGCAGGGCGGTACCTCTATGGCGGCTTTGAGCGTACTGAGCCACTACTACAACGACGGCTTTGAGCTGTCATTGTCCGAATTTTATGAAAATCCCACTGCCAATGATCAGGCGAAGATGCTTTGTTCCAAATATGACGTTGCTCCGCAGCAAACTTCCGTATTGATCACCGGTGCCACCGGTTATTTCGGAATACATCTGCTGAATGAATTGATCACACAGGAAAAAGCAAACGTAATTTGCCTTGTTCGCGATCCGAACGCTTCTCGCCTGGAGCAGTATCTTGAGTGGTACTTTGGCAAGGAGGAGGCGGCTCGGATGATAGCCTCCGTCAGCATCGTCAAGGGCGATATTACCGCTCCGTTGCTTGGACTTTCGAAGGAGGAGTACGCCACTCTGGCGGATTCGATCAGCGAGATTTACCATTGCGCGGCAAACGTAAGCCATTATTCCGCTGATCACGAATCGTATCTGAAAACGAACGTTACCGGAACGCAAAACGTGATCGATTTGGCAAAATGCGCCAACGCATCGTTTTATCATATTTCTACCTGCAGCGTCAGCGGAGATATGATGAAGGACGGAAGCAAAAATCGCGTATTTACCGAAGATGACTACGATATCGGTCAGATCTGGGAAGACAATATTTACGTCAAGAGCAAATTCCTCGCCGAGGGACTTGTTTTTGATGCGATCAAAAACGGGCTTCGCGCCAAGATCTTCAGACTTGGAAGATTGGTAGGAAGAGCTTCTGACGGTCAGTTCCAGATCAATCCCGAGACCAACGCCTTCTATCTGACTCTCAAGGGCTTGATTCAAATGGGTGTGCTGCCCGAAACGGAAGCGGAAACGCCCATTGAGGTAACGCCCGTTGACGTTAGCGCCAAGGAAGTGCTTCTGCTCAAAAACGCGGAACGCACAGTATTCCACATTATGAATCCCGATCCTCCCGCGCTGAAGGATCTGATCAGAGCGATCGTTCCCGATTTTCAAATTGTGGATGACATCCGTTTCAATGCTGTTTTCAGAGAAAGGCTCATATCCTTGGATATGGAGCTGTTGCCGATCGTTATGCACAATTGGCAAATGCTGACTGCAGAAGACAGCATGATCACTGTAACGAATCTTATCACTACTGACGAACTGTCAAAAATGAACTTCGTTATGCCGGACGTCAAGCCCGAGGTGCTTCTAAAAAATTTCTTCATTAAATAATTGTATTCAACACTATGAACAATGCCCGCTCACGGCTTAAAGGAGAATAACAGATGGTATCCCAAACTTCTGTAGTAATCTTTTTTGTTGCGTTGATTACGCTGCTTGCTTTCTTTGTATGGAGTATGATCACGCGCAAAAAAAGACAATTGTTGAACAAGCTGTATTTGATGTTGGCGGTTGCTTATGCCAGCTGGATAATCCCGCTCATCATTATGCACTACGTTTCAATGGACAACCAGCGACTGCTGTATATTCTTGACTGTGCAATGCAACCCGGCGGCGCATTGTGTGCGCCTCTCTATCTTTCCATTGCTATAACATTCGTGTCGGGCAATGAGAAGCTGTCGAAATGGATCAAGCTATCCTTCATTTTCCCCATCGCTACTATCATCGTTGCCTGGACAAACCCGCTGCATCATTGGTATTACCAGACTTTCTCCGTTGTAAAAAGCGAGATCGTTTTTGGTCCGTATATACTCGTCAGCGGTCTTTGCAACTATATTTTTCTGATCGTTGCGATCGTTTACATGATTCGCTTCGGAGTGATAAATAAGTCTACTTTGTATTGGAAGCAGTGCTCATTATTTATTCTCAGCGGCATCTGCCCTCTGTTAGTGAATTTTTACGCAACCTTTAGCGGACAAGACGTACCTATCACAGCCACGCCTTTGAGCTTTATGGTCACCCTTTTACTCAACGGTATCGCGGTAACTCAGCTTCATATGCTCGACATCACGCCGATCGCTACTCAGCATATTTTGAATGCGATCTCTGATAGTTATATCGTGCTCAGCGATACGGGATTGGTGCTCAAATACAACCGTAACTTTGAATTGCTGTTTGCCAAGGAGTATGGTATCGTTGAAAGCCAACCCTTGACCGACTGTCTCAGACCGGACGACGTAGCGCAGAAAACTCCAATTTATAATATGATCGCCGCGGTAAACTCGAGCCGAGATGCCAATTCGCACATCTCTTACGAGCAGGCTATCACATTGACGCAGGATGACAAGCCGATCAAGAGATATTTCGTGGTTGACGTTTCTCCCTTGGAGTTAAACGGTAAGGTTTCCGGATTCGCCGTACTGTTCAAAGATATCACCACTCTTCGTGAAAGCATGAAGAAGCTGCAGGAGAGCCAGGAACGACTTATGGAACAGGAGCGTTTTGCGTTCCTGGGTCAGATGATAGGCGGTCTTGCTCACAACCTGAAAACGCCCATAATGAGTATTGCCGGATGTATTTCAGCCGCGGAAGCATTGGTGACCGAATGCGTTGACAGCTTGTCCGATGATGAGGTAACCGACGAGGATTATCTGGAAATATACAGCGAGCTTCGCGATTGGTTCGCGAGGGCAAAAGATTCCACCGTATATATGTCGGATATTATTACCGCGATCAAGGGTCAAGCCACACAGATCGGTACCGATGAAAAGGTAAGCTTTACGATCAGTGAGGTTCTGAAGAGATGTACGCTCCTGATGAGACACGAGCTTATGAACAGCGGATGTCAGTTAACTCCTGTGTACGATGAAACGGAGGAGATCTCTCTTCAAGGCGACGTAAACAATCTGGTTCAGGTTATCGGAAATCTTCTCAGCAACGCTATCTACGCACAAAAGCAAGTCGGTGTCGGGGAGATCAAGCTGGAAATCAATCACGATGACAAGGAGCTTAATATTATGGTCAAGGACCGTGGCCCCGGAATCAGTGAAAACGTAGCAAGTCAGCTCTTCAAAAACATGATAACCACCAAGGGTAATATGGGTTCGGGACTTGGACTCTTTATATCCAACACCGTTATCCGAGGAAAATTCAAGGGTTCAATGTGGGGTAAAAACCGAGACGGCGGCGGAAGCGTTTTCGGTATATCAATTCCGTTGGAAATCGTACAAATTCGCAAAATTGCGGAAAACAATAATGAGGGTGCTGGAAAATGATTTTCAGACAGCCGTTTAGTTACTTCTATCACAAGTCGCAGGGCACGGTATCCCGGCTAACGTAGAAAGGAATAGTTCATAATAATGAGAAAAAATAAGCTTGCAACAACTGATAAGATCTCTCTGCTGACCGTAGACGATGACCACAATATTACTTGTACCATAAAGAGTTATTTTGAAAGATCCGGCCACTATGCCGTGGATATTGAAAATAATCCTGAAAATGCAATAGAACGCATTCGCAACGGAAATTATGACATTCTTTTGCTGGACTATCTTATGCCGACTCTGTGCGGCGACAGAGTTGTCGAGGAAATCAGAAAATTCAATTCCGAGCTGTTCATCATATTTTTGACAGGACACAAGGATATGGTTCCTCCCGTACAAACTATACGTCAGCTGGATATTCAAGGATATTTTGAAAAGGGCCCCAGATTTGACGAGTTGGAGCTCTTGGTAGAGTCTTGCGTCAAATCTATTAAGCAGCTTCGAATGATCCGCAAATACCAAACCGAAGTTATGAACGCATATATGCAGACCATCGAAACCCTGCGTAACGTGGTTGAAACGCGTGACCATGAAACGCGCGGTCATTCAGAGCGAGTTTCCCTCCTTGCCGCATCAATTGCGCAGGAAATGGGGCTTTCCGCTGAGGAGATCGAACAGATCAAGATTGCGGGATTGTTCCACGATATCGGAAAGATCGGCGTACCTGACGCAATTCTGCTTAAAGACGGCCCACTTTCACAAATCGAATTTGAGGAGATCAAGCGTCATCCTGCGGAGGGCGAAAAGATCCTCAGCACGTGCTCGTCATTTGATTCCATTTTGCCGATCATTCGTCACCATCACGAGCGCGTGGACGGACGCGGTTATCCTGACGGTCTTTCAGGTGATGAGATCTGTCTCGGCGCAAAGATCACCGCTGTAGCCGATGCGTTTGATGCAATGGTATCAAACCGCACCTATCGCCGCGGACTTGGCTTTGATGTCGCAATGGAGAGAGTAGTTCAAGGAATCAACAGTCAGTTTGACGAGCAGGCGGTAGCCGGACTTCACAAGCTGATCGACAGCCTCGGAAGAGAAGAGTTTGAAAGAAAATTTTGTTCACACGTTAACACTTTATAATAATCGGGAGTAAGCTATGAAAAAATATCCATTAAATCCGGTTGAATACTATCATTGCTTTAAGGATATGCTGGAAGCTTTGCCCACCAACCGTGAAGACGAGCCCGCCATCTCCTGGTTTACCCGAAAAGGCGAAGAACAGGGGGTTACCCTGGCGAAGCTGAGGGAAGACGTGCGCAATTTGCAGGCTGCCCTCATTCATCGCGACCTTGCGAAAAAACGGATTGCTATTTTGGGCGAAAACAGCTACGAATGGCTTTTGGTCTATTTCGCAACGACCTATTGCGGTGCTATCGCGGTTTGTGTGGACATTGAACAGTCGGATGACACGATACGTCAAATGCTTGATATGTCAGACGTCAGCGCGATCTTTTTCACAAGCGCCGTAGAGGAGCTGTGCTCCGGCATCGCGGATAGAAACGTGCAGTTGTTTTCTCTGAACAGCAAAGGTGGAGACTTCCCGAACGTTTCTGATCTGATCGAGCAAGGCGGAAAGCTTCGCGATAACGGTGAAAACATATCGATCGAGGTAAGCCCGGACCAAACCGCGGCAATCGTTTTTACCTCAGGAACCACCAGCTACGCAAAGCCGGTTATGCTTTCCCACGGAGCGATTTTGACAAACGCATCCGATGCTCTTGCCAACGTGGCGATCGGAAAGGTAGCATTCACGTCGCTTCCCTTTTACCATACATACGGATTGACCTGCTCGGTTTTGTCGATGCTGATCGGAAAAGCGCACTTGTATATCAACGGAAATTTGAAGACCGTAATGCGCGATATTCAGCTCGCCAATCCCCATACTATGCTGACCGTGCCCCTGATGCTGGAAACTATCCATAATAAGCTCTGGATGTCCGCAGAGGAGACAGGAAAGACTCAAAGCCTCAAGTCGCTGTTGAAGCTCAAGGAGATTCAACATAAATTTGGTATCCTTGCTACCGGAAAGAAGGTGGATGCCATTCGCGAAAAATGCTTTGGCACTATTCAGCTGATCATTTGCGGAGGCGCTCATATGAACCCCGACATTATGCGCGAATTCTCATATTTGGGCGTAACTGTTCTTCAGGGCTACGGAATCACTGAATGCGCACCGCTTGTAAGCGTAAACAGAAATAATGCAAACAACTACGATTCGGTAGGACTTGTAACGCCTAATTGCGAGGTAAAGATCGAGGAAGGCGAGATTCTCGTGCGCGGCAAAAATATAATGCAGGGCTACTACAAATTCCCCGATCTGACGGAAGAAGCCTTCCGTGACGGATGGTTCGTCACCGGAGATATGGGATATTTCGACAAGGATGGCTTCCTGCATATAAGCGGACGGAAGAAAAATCTGATCGTTTTCAAAAACGGTAAAAAGCTTTCTCCCGAAAAGCTGGAGGAAAAGATCAGACAGCTTCCTTTGGTTAAAGAGGTCGTCGTATACGGTGCCGCAAGCGGCATATCAACAGACGACGTTCAGGTTGCCGCAAGCATATATCCCAACAAGGAAGAATGCGGAGATTTGTCTGCCTATGAGATATTGGAGCATCTGCAAAACGGCATTAACACCATAAATAAGGATCTGCCGCTGTATCAACAGATTCAGATGGTCAATATCCGCGAGCAGGAATTTTCAAAAACAGCGCTTCAAAAAGTAAAAAGGCATTTGATATAGTCTAAAGGAATTATTTATATGGAAGAAAAGCTTTTCAAATTTATAGAGGATGCGATATATAAGATAACCGGTCAAAAAGGCTTGGTGTACGATACCGACTTCGTGAAGGATCTCGGACTCACGTCATTTGACGTAATGAACATCGTTTGCGTGTTTGAAGATCATTTTGACGTCGAGATCCCAAGCAGAGACGTATGGAAGCTACGCCGCGTGAAGGACGTTATCGATTATATGATCTTAAAAGGGCTCACAGATGTATGAGCACACCCGCGACTAAAAAAGCCGTACTTTATATTTTTAACGCCGATTCCTCATATAGCACAGAAGATCGTATAAAAGAAGCCACGCTCGCGTTTCTTTGCGCAGATCCTTCGAAAAAAACGGGTTCTTCTGTGTGTGCTGATACAATGCTACAGATACGTCGAACCTCATTGGGAAAGCCGTATCTTCCCTATATGCCGGAAATATATGTATCAGCCAGTCACAGCGGAGATTATTTGATGTGTGCTGTAGCTGATACGGAAATCGGCGTTGATATTCAACGGCACGAAACACTGAAAAATGAAACCGAAGAAGAAACCAACGCTCGGTTGAGGAAATTGTCCAAACGATTTTTTTATCCCGAAGAAGCTGAGTTCATTATAAAAGAGCCGTGGAAACGCTTTTTCAAGGTATGGACTGCTAAGGAAAGCTACGTTAAGTACACGGGAGAGGGAATCAATGACAACTTCATGAAGTTCTCTGTTCTCCCGAAGGATTCTTGTATTCTTTCGGATGAGGACTCCCAAAATGCATCCGTGAAGTGGTATGCATCGGACGTTTGGTTTCATCAAATCAAAATCGATCAACAGTACACAATGTGTGTGTGTACCAAAGAGCTTGTGAATATTGATATTTGCAGATTGTGATGATATAGCTTCGCTCCCGCGGCTTCGCCGCGCAATTTTTGAGCAGAAAATGCGAATTTTGTTGAAGGCTGTCACATACCAATGAACAAACTCTCGTTATGCAATCATTACAGAGCAATATTAATCGTTATCCAAAGGAGTTTAGCCTCTCGTGAAAAAGAACATATTACAGTTATGTTTAATTCTCGTACTCGGTGTTCTGATACTGGTGGCTTCGGTATCTATGATACTGAAGCGGGGATCCGATAATACGTCAAATGTGCATGATCCTTCTTATGTCGACTCAACCACAGAAGAGAAGTACAACAGCACGCTCGTCATAATCCCCGAGACTACAGATATCCTCGACACAGACCCGATTACTACTACTGATGCAGTTCCTGACACCACCGCTACTCCTGAAACTACCGTAACATCCACACCCGTTACCACCCCGGTTACCGAACCGATTACCACTCCGGTCACCGAACCGATTACCACTCCGGTTACCGAACCGATTACCACTCCGGTCACCGAACCGATTACCACTCCGGTTACCGAACCGATTACCACTCCGGTTACCGAGCCGATTACCACTCCGGTTACCGAGCCGATTACCACTCCGGTTACCGAGCCGATTACCACTCCGGTTACCG
>JAZTXK010000022.1:0-32290 GCA_045636385.1 Eubacteriales bacterium | reverse complement strand
GCACTTTTTTATTGCGTTTTATTTGTGCATATTGATTTTGTTGGGTTGGATAATATAGTTCATCAGGGGTGAATGAGTAAACACTCACGCTTTGGCGTGAGGGTTTACTCATTCCGGAATGCCGGCGGGGCGCCGTCATTCCGAAGCGCAAGGGGGTGTTTCGACCGCTGCGGCGGTCGACTTAAGGCTCCGCCTTAAGGATTCGGAAACTTTTGGAAAAGTTTGATCAAAACTTTTTCGCTGTTTTTATCTGAAATTAAAACTCCCGTCCGTGATGGGCGGGAGTTTTAAAGTTAATTATTCAGCGTATTCGTTGAGTGCCGCGATGAGCTCTGCAAAAGAAGCCTTCGCCGCGAGCATGTCGTAGAATCTCTTAATAAGAGCGACGTCTGCCTCGTCGGTGATCTGTGAGTACTTCGCAAGTGCTGCTGCAACACCTTCGGTCTTCGCGCAAGTGCTGACTTCTGCGCCCGCTTCGTCGCCTTCGCAGTCCCAGAGAAGTCCTGCGGCGATGCCGACAGCGAGGTATGCGGGAGTCTTGCCGCTCTCCTTAACGCAATTGAACGCGCCGACAAGTCTGTCGGAGGGGCTGAGCTTACGCTTGGTGTCCTTACCTACGCGGAGAAGGGTGTCCTCAAGCAGGGGATTGTCAAGTCTGGGGATAAGGTTGTCGATAAAGGACATAAGTCCGTCAAGATCCGCGCCGTGACGCTTTGCAAGACCGCGTGCCGACTCATCGAGTGCGCGAAGGAGGATATACTTGATCTCGGGGTCTCTGCCGACCTCATAGATGTAGCTCAGGCCCTTCTGATAGCCGAGGTACGCCATAGTCGCGTGGCCCATATTATGGAGCATCAGCTTGCGCTCGATATAGAAATCAAAGGGAGTAAAGGGAACGAGACCGTTCATATCGGGCGTGGGCGCGCCGACGGGACGGAATGCGGCGAGGTCTGCGGGAAGCTCGTTATAATAGTCGGTGCAGACCGCAAGGGGGTTCTCGTCGGTGAATTTCTTAGGTGTGGGAGGAACGGTGATTCCTACACAGCAGGAAACGAAACCGATTTGCTCCTCAAAATAAGTAACAAGCTCCTCGGAAATGTAGGGGCGGACGTAGCCGCGAAGGATCTTTTCCGAGCCGATGAGGTTTTCGCAGATGAGAATGTTAAGAGGCTTTGCGCCTGCGGCATAACGCGCGGCGATACCCTTTGCGAGATTTTCTGCAACGTAGGGAAGAACGTTTACGCCGAGCGAGGTTGCGAGAATGTCGCACTCCGCGATGAGTTTTACGACGCCGTCAACGTCGCGTCCGTTGAAGCCGGTGCAGTTTCCGACCCATTCCTTGACGTATTCATTGCCGCGGGTGACGTAGACGGGATAGCCGCCGTCCTTCTGGAGCTGATTTACGACAGCCTCGTTGATATCAACGAAGGTGACGTCCCAGCCGGAAAGGGAAAAACGCTTACCGATAAAACCTCTGCCGATATTGCCGGCACCGTACATTATAGCTTTCATTTTATATATCTCCTTGGAAATTATATTACATAGATAATTATATTTTAGCACTTTTTCGGGAGATTTGCAATAGTTTTTTTGAGATTAGTAAAAAATAATGGACAACAGCAACTCAAAAGTTTTTGAAGATTCTTAAGGAACTTTTTTCAGAAAAGTATGCTTGCCTTCGGCAAGCTGCGACTCTGTCTTGTCGGCTTATGCCTCCATTTTCCTTCGGAAAACCGCCAGAGCCGTGCGAAGCCTTAAGTCGCCGTCCGCAGACGGCGAAACCCTCCCCCTGCGCTTCGAAACGGTGGCGCCCCGCCGACGTTTCGGTAGGAGGAAATCCTCCCCCAAGCGGGAGGATTTCGCTCCTTCTCCCCTGATGAACTGTATTATATAACCCAACAAAACCAATATGCACAAACAAAATTATCACCGTAGTGGACGGCGCACTCCCATATATGCTCGTAAAAATAATTATTATTTACTTTCCTTATTGACTAAAATAATCTTATAATAATAAACGGATGTCTCGCATTTACAAGACATCCGCTTATATTTTTATATTTTTCTTACCGCATTCATCACGCCGTTGTATTCATTAAGGAAGTCCTCTGCGGTTTTACTCATTTGCACCGAGACCTCATTTTCGTTCTTGAAGCCGAAAATTATGGCGAGGTTGCCGAAGTATTTGTCGATTATCTGAACGCGGATGCGGAGCTTTTGCTCCTCGCACCAATCGGCAGATATCGCGGAGGCGTAAAAATTGCCTTTGGCGTATTCGTTTGCCGTCAGGTCGGAATATCCCTCCTCGGGGAACGGCATAAAGACGTTATGACCAAAGCCGAATCGGAGTGATTTCTCGCCCGTTGCGTTTTCATAGTGAAAAACGCCTTCGTCGCCCTCAAATTCGAGGCGGAAATTTTTGATCTTCATCGGATTTTCATCGGGAACGAAGGTCACGCCGTTGATTTTCTCCGAAAAAGGTGAATTTTTCGCTTCTTTGAGGAAAAAGAGCTTTTTATTTTTAAGAGAAGCCTCGAGTGCCGCGTTTTCTTCCTCGTTTTCGGGCATCGGGTCGCCGAGTTCGTTGATTATATAAATGTAGAGCGCGGTGAAGATCTGTTCGTAACCGCGTGTGTTGCCCTGATTATCCGAATTTATGACGAAAACAAAGTCGTGCTTCGGATCGCAAAGTGCCACCTGATTGCCCATTCCGAGCATCGCAAAGCAACCCTCGGGCGCGCCCCAGATCAGATATCCGTAGCCGAATGAGCCGTGATCAAGAAAGCCGTAATCGCTTGTGCATACCTTCATATCGGTCGCGGCGCGGATGTATTCTTCATTCAGATACCGCTTGCCGTTCCAAGTGCCGCCGTTCAAGATAAAGCGTGCAAAAATATGCAGGTCGCGCGCGGTGCACATCACGCCCGAATCGCCGAAGGAATATCCGCCCGGCGCCTTGATGCAGTACGCGTCCTTTGAAAATCCGATGTCGTCAAGCACCTTTTCCTGAAGATATTTGAGAAACGGCTTGCCCGTCAGTCTTTCCACAATGACACCGAGCATATAGGATCCGGAGCTGTCGTAATCGAAAAGAGTTCCCGATTTTTTGCTCGCGGGGGTGCGGAAATAGACCTCGCTTCTGTCCTTCGGGTGCTGTTTGAACCAATTTACACCCTTTTGGTCGGTCTGCATCGAAAGAAGCTCGCGGACGGTGGTGGTATGAATTATCGCGCCGTCCTTTTCAATATGATCGGGAAAAAATTTATCCATCGTGTCGTCAAGCGACAAAAGTCCGTCCTGAATGCAGAATCCGACCGCGATCGAAACGAAGGTCTTTGAAACTGAGTACATTCTGTGCAGAAAATCCTTACCGAAGGGCTCATAGTAGCATTCCGAGAAGATTTTTCCGCCGCGCGACATTATGACGCTGTGGGTTGAGAGATTGCAGGCGTCGAGAAAATCGTAAAACCTTTTAACTTGCGAGCTGCGGATGCCCGCCGCCTCGGGTGTGCATCGGATCATGGCTGACTCCTTTTATAATTTTTATTCCTTTTTATCAAAACTGTTCGCGTAATCCTTCAGCTTACCGCTGTAAACGTGGTTGGCGTCGGGGAGAGTGAGAAACTGCATCGGTTCTATAATATCGTCGAGCGCGCGTGCGCTTCGGATGCCGTTTCGGACCAGCATTTCCTTGACGAATTCGGAGCAATAATAGGTATTTGCCCGCCTGTAATGAATCTTCGCGCCGGCGAGAAAAAGTCCTATATAATTATAATGGTATCTTTTTTTATTTTTTGACATTCCTTCAAGCATCTGACCGAGATTGATATACTGCCCCTCGGAAACGCTGATCGAAAGCACCTCTACCTTTGTTCCCGAAAAACGCTTGAAGGTTCCGAAATTCGGCGATTCGGTCACAAATCCGCCGTGAAATGGATTATACGGATTCGTTCTTCCGAAGGAATACATTATTGAAAGATCGGGCACAAGGCTTATCGACGCGTGATTATACTTCGCGCCCGTGATGAATTTCAGTATCCGCGAAAGCGCCGTTCCCGTTTGGCTGATGACTATATAAATCGTATTTTGCATGTTTACACCTTAAATTAACGCTTATTCTTCGAGCTTTATGCAGTTTACTCTGCCCCAGCGCGCCGTGCAGGCATCGATTGCGATGATGCCGTCTGCGTAAAAGGGCGTGGTTATTGCGTCCGCGCCGCGCTCGGAGCAAATTCCGTCAACGTGCGCGTGACCCCAGGAACAATTCCAATGTCCGCAAACGATCGTTTTTCCCGCCTCTTTTACGCCGTGATTGCAGCACATTTCCATTCCGTTACGCCAACGAGCCCGGTGCCATTCGGTTTCATCCGCCTCGCGCCAATCGGGGCGGTAGCTGAAGTTCGCTATCATATCCTCGATCTTGACGTCAAGCGGTATCCAGCCGTGGCAGAAGATATATTTCTCGGTTTCATAATAATCGATCGCGCTCGGGAGCAGTATTTTGTAATAATCACTTTCTTTAACTCTTGCGACAAGCTCCTGGGGATAGATGATTGCATCGTTTACTCCCATTTCGCTGATATTGACGAGTGTGTGGAAGGTTCTGTTATGATAATGATGCGACATTCCGCTTGCAATCATACCGATCCCGCCCGCCGCGATCTCCTGTAGGCAGTTATAGAAAAGCTCCTCGTGGTTACCGTAGATATAAATAAGCCTGCCCTCGGCGTGAAGTCCGAGCAGAAATTTTATCATTTCGTTCGTTTGCTCGCCTCTGTCGAGCGCGTCGCCGACAACGACGAGCTTGTTTTCGTCGGATTCAAAAAATCCCGCCTCGGTCAGCGCCCCGACGGTTTCGTCATAATAACCGTGAATATCCGATACGGCAAACAATGCCATTTATATCACTCCCTTGTAAATTTTATTTCATTATAATAATAGCACACAAATCCGATTATTTCAAGAGAAATAATCTTTTTTTGAATAATTTTTTCAACCGAGGCAAAAATAGTAATGTAACTAACAAAAAGGAGCCAAAAATGAAATTCAATCCATTAAGATCAAAAAAGATCAAAGTTCCGAAGTCCTCGAAGATCAAGACGCCGGGCGAGAAGTTCCCGACCGACAAGAATGAAAGCGCCGAGCGCGTCAACAGAACCGTCTATCTGACCGTCGCGGTGCTTCTGATCGTCCTCGCGGTTGCCGTTGCGATGACTTCTGCGGCGAACAGAGCAAAGAGAGGTCAGGCGGGCGATATCACAAACGCCGAAACCACCGAAAAGACGCCCACAACTCAAGCACCTGCGCCCGAAACCGCCGCTCCCAAGCCCGTCGAGACCGCACCTCCCGCCGAAACCGCCCGTCCCTCGGGCAACGATACCGACGTTTCGGTCGGTGCGAAGATACCTCTCTTCTCTCTTCCCGCCGAGGGCGCGCTTGGAAAGGAGCACGACCCCACGGTTCAGGTCTTCTCGAACACACTCGGTGAATGGCGAGTTCACCTCGGCATCGACATTATGACGAACGTATCCGCGCCCGTTTATACTGCGGCGAGCGGAAAGATCAGCCAGATCTCGGACGATCCTCTTTGGGGTAAGTGCGTATGGATAGAGCACGACGGTAACGCCGTCAGCATCTACCGCGGACTCTCGGACGATCTTGCCGACGGCATCGAGGTCGGCGCGAAGGTTGACGAGGGCAGACTTCTCGGTGCAGTTGGCGAGGGCGGCATCCTCGAGCTTGCCGACGAGCCCCACCTTCACTTTGAAATGAAGGTCGGCGGTCAGGACGTTGATCCGATCGAGTATTTCTCCAAATCCGCGCTCGAAGCGCTGGCAAAGACATCCGAAACTGTACCCACCGAATAATGAAAAATGCCGACTCGCGGGAGTCGGCATTTTTTCAATAACTGAAAAACACCCCCAGCTCAAAAGTTTTTGAAGATTCTTAAGGAACTTTTTTCAAAAAGTTCCTTAAGTCGCCGTCCGCAGACGGCGAAACTTCCCCCTGCGCTTAAAACCGACTGCGCCCCGCAGGCGGTTTTGAAGGAGTAAAATCTTCCCTTCAGGGGAGATTTTCGCTCCTTCGCGCATTTTGAAAGATTTTATACTGCAAAAGGGGTGGCAGAGCGCAACACTTTCGCCCTTGCGAAAGTATTGACTCTGCCCAAAATGGCGAAGCAAGCTTCGCCATTTTGAAGCGCGGTGGCGCGAGCTTAAGCTCGCGCATTAAATCGAGACGCTGTCTCGAGCTCTGCAAACTTTTGAAAAAGTTTGATCAAAACTTTTCGCTTTATTATTCTTATTTGTCAAATACAATTTTTTGTAACACTTTATTATTGAATTACCTCGGAAAAATATGGTATAATAAAAAATGGCGCGTAAAATTCCGATTTTTTCGCGTTTCAAAAAAACTTTTGAAAAAAATCAAAAAAATTTCCGAAACCGTGCAACCAAACGAAAATTTTGTTGTGTATATAGGTGTAGGGCACTTCGGACCACGGAGGAAAAATGCAAGACAACAAGATCGTAGAGCTGTATTTCGCCCGCGACGAGCAAGCCATTGCGGCGACGTCGGCTAAATACAATACCTACTGTATGAATATTGCAATGAATATTTTGCACAACCGCGAGGACAGCGAGGAATGTGTAAACGACACCCTGCTTGCGGCTTGGAATTCGATTCCGCCAAACCGTCCCGAAAATCTCTCGGCTTTTCTCGGAAAGCTGACGAGAAACTTTTCGATCAACCGACACAAGGCTAACCACGCCGAGCGTCGCGGCGGAGGCGAGTTTGCTCTCTCTCTCGAGGAGCTTGACGAATGCATTGAGGATCCGACGACTTTGGGAGATAACCCCGAGGAGCTCGGACGGGTCATCAGCGATTTTCTTTACACTCAGCCAAAGGAAATGAGGCAGGTTTTCGTCCGCCGATATTTCCACAGCGAGTCGATCTCGGATATCGCCGACTATTTTGATATGACAGAGTCGAAGGTCAAGTCGATACTTCACCGAATGCGCCATTCACTTAAACCCTATCTCACCGAACACGGAATACACGTCTGACACAAAAGGTACAATTAATTATGAAAAACGAAATTCTGGCGCAAGCTATGACGCACATCGACGATGCGCTGATAGCCGAAGCAGATGAAAGACGTCAGAGCGGCGCGAAGATCACCTCGCGCACGCTGATGAAAAACGCCTACCGTTGGGGCTCGCTCGCTGCTTGTATGCTGATCGCGGTCGTAGTTCTCATCACGGCTACTCTCGGCGGACAGGACGTCCTTCTCTACGGCGAAAGCATTGCCGATTCTCCCCGCACCGTTGCCGAATATATGCCCCGCGCGGTTGCATACGTCGTTGACACTCTCGAGGTCGAGGACGTAAGCCTTCCCCTTGAACTTGAATTCAAGAAGGAAACGAAGCTCACTCTCACCGAAGGTAGTATGCTCGTTCTCGATAAGAACGGCGACACCCTCTATGAAGGAAACGAATTCGTCGCAAACGGAAGCGTTTCGATCATCGTCACTCTCCCCGGCACCGCCGAGGAAGCAGTCATAACCACCTCACGCGGCTATGATATCGTACTGAAGCAGGACAGCGAGTCTCACATCTGGTACGTTAATATAGAAAAATAAAAAAGAGAAAATAATTTTCACTCAAAAAGGAGAAAAACAAAAATGAAAAAGATCATTGCACTCACTCTCGCACTTCTTATGCTCACCATGAGCTTTGTTGCTTGTAACGAAGGCGAAACCGAGACCACCACTGAGCCCGTAGTTGAGAACACCGAGGCTCCCACCACCACCGAAGAAGTTACCGAAGCTCCCGTAGCTCTTCCCTACGCAAACGCAGCTGAGCTTCTCCAGATCATCTTCGAGAAGTACAACGCAGCACAGGCTACCGACGACACCAAGCTTTGGGTTTGCGGCGGTAACATCAACAACTTCGAAACCTGCAATCCCGAGGGTCCCGCAGCATTCGTTGCTCTTGAGGCTGAGGACTACAACGCAAACCTCGGTATCCCCGCTGCAGAGGCTGACAAGATCGCTTCCGCTGCTTCTATGTTCAACATGATGAACGCTAACACCTTCAACTGCTTCACCGTTCAGCTTAACGACGGCGTTGACGCTGACGCTTTCATCAATGCTCTCAAGGATAACATCCTCGCTCGTCAGTGGATCTGCGGCGCACCCGAGAAGCTCGTTATCGCTAAGGCTCCCGGCAACTGCATCATCGCTGTATGGGGTGTTGTTGAGTTCGGCGGTATCGTTGATCCCGTTGCACAGAGCTTTGCTACCTCCGTTGAGGGCGCAACCATCGTTGTTGAGCACAGCTTCGCTCAGTAATTAATACTTAAATGATAGGGGATATTTGCTCTTTTGAGCAATATCTCCTTTAAAAAGTCAAAATTTCGCCCAAAGGAGCATAAAAAATGCTTTTTTCAAGTATTTCTTTCTTATTTTACTTCCTTCCCGCGATAATTCTTCTTTACTATATCGTTCCCTTTAAGCTCAAGAACACCGTGCTTCTTGCGTTCTCCCTTTTCTTCTATGCGTGGGGCGGAGTAAAGTATGCGGGACTTATGATCATCGCGATCATTCTCGGATATATCTTCGGACTTCTTATCGAGAAGTTCCGCGAGCGTAAAATTGCTAAACTGTTCGTCGGACTTGCGGTAGCCTGCATAATTTCCTTTATGCTCTATTTCAAGTACATGGACTTCTTTATAGATAACTTCAATAAGGTCCTCGGAACCTCGATCCCCCTTCTCAAGATCGTTCTTCCGATCGGTATCTCCTTCTACACCTTCCAGATCATCTCCTACGTCGTAGACGTATATCGCGGTGAAAAGGCGCAGAAGAACCCCATCAACCTTGCCGCTTACGTTGCTATGTTCCCCCAGCTCATCGCGGGCCCCATCGTTCGTTACCACGACGTAGCCCTTGAGCTTGAAAACAGAACTCACAGCTTCACAATGTTCAGCGAGGGTATCCGCCGCTTCGTTATCGGTCTCTCTAAGAAGGTCCTCATCGCAAACTCGATGTACGACCTCAGCGAGATCATGTACGCGGCAGAGGAAAAGACCGTGCTTATGTACTGGATCTACGCGATCTCGGTTGCCCTCTATATCTACTTCGACTTCTCCGGTTATTCCGATATGGCTATCGGTCTTGGTAAGGTATTCGGCTTCCACTTCCTTGAGAACTTCAACTACCCCTTCATTTCCAAGAGCGCGACCGAATTCTGGAGAAGATGGCATATGTCCCTCGGCTCCTGGTTCCGCGACTATCTCTACATCCCGCTCGGCGGTAACCGCGTTTCTAAAGGACGCCACATCGTCAACATCTTTGCCGTATGGCTCTTCACCGGCTTCTGGCACGGCGCATCCTGGAACTTCATCCTCTGGGGCGTATTCTTTGGAGTTCTGCTTCTTATCGAGAAGTTCTGGCTGCTTAAGGCACTTAACAAGAGCGTAGTGATCTCGAGATTCTACATCCTTCTCGCGGCACTTCTCAGCTTTGTCGTGTTCCAGATCCCCACTCTCCCCGAGGCATTCAGCTACATCGGCGGTATGTTCGGCGCGGGCGGAATCGCATTCTCCTCTGCTGAAACGCTCTATCACCTGAGAAGCTTCGCGGTACTCCTCATTATGGCTATCGTCGGCGCAACTCCCGTGGTTAAGACCATCGCAATCAAGTTCTCCGAGTCGAAGAAGCTCGGCAAGATTGCAAACGTGCTTGAGCCCATCATGATCGTGGTTCTCTTTGCGGTTGTCACCGCCTTCCTCGTTGACTCGTCCTCGAACCCCTTCCTCTACTTCAGATTCTAAGGAGGTAAAGACAAATGAATACTAAGATCAAAAATATAGTGAACGTCGTTGTTTTCTGTGTTGCCGTCTTCGGATTTGCAATTCTTTGCCTCGTCCTTCCGAAGCCCGAATTTCTTGACAGCGAGCGCCGCCCCGCCGCAGCCTTCCCCACTCTCAGCCTTGAGTCGGTTATGAAGGACGGCCTTGAATACGGCGACAGCTTTATGAAGCAGTTTGACGACAACTACACCCCCGATAACTTCCCCTTCCGCGATTTCTTCCGCAATCTCAAGTCCTTCGTTAACACCTACGTGTTCAACAAGTCGGATAAGGACGGCGTTTACGTCGTAGACGGCGTTGCGGCAGAGATGCAGGAGAAGATCGATGAGGAATCGATCAAGCACGCGGCTGAAAAGCTGACCTTCATCTACGAGAAGTACCTCAAGGATAAGGGAATCAAGCCCTATATGTCGATCATCCCCGACAAGGGCTACTTCCTCTCCGAGGCAAACGGCTACCTCTCGATGGACTATGACGAGTTTATCGAAAAGATGCTCTCGAACGTTGAGTTTATGGAGTATATCAACATCAAGGACAGCCTCGCGGTCGAGGACTTCTACGCAAGCGACACACACTGGCGTCAGGAGCAGCTCGTAAAGATCGCGGAGAAGCTCGTCAACGGTATGGGCGGTAATTACTCGAGCACCTTCGAGAAGAAGGAGCTTGACGTAGATTTCTACGGCGTATACGCAGGCCGTTCCCCCAAGCCCCTCGATCCCGAAACCATCTATTACCTCACCAACTCCAACCTTGAAAACGTCAAGGTAATCGACTGGGAGCATGGCGGCAAGGAGATCAGCCTTTACGATATGGAAAAGGCACACGGCAAGGACGCATACGATATGTTCCTTTCGGGCGAGCTTTCGAAGGTAACCATCGAGAACCCGAACGCAAAGACAGATAAGGAACTCGTTATCTTCCGTGACTCCTACGGCAGAAGCATCCTCCCCCTCATGGTTGAGGACTACGACAAGATCACCGTCATCGACATCCGTTATCAGATCCCCCAGATCCTTCTGATGGGCGTAAACTTCGAGAACGCAGACGTGCTCTTCCTTTACAGCACTCTTATTCTCAATAACAGCTCTGAGCTGAAGTAAATAAAAAACACCTGCCCCAAGCGGTGATGAAAGCTTTTGAAGATTTTTAAGAAACTTTTCTCGAAAAGTTTCTTAAACAGAGCTCGAGACAGCGTCTCGATTTAATGCGCGAGCTTAAGCTCGCGCCACCGCGCTTCAAAATCGTGAAGCTTTGCTTCTCGATTTTGGACAGAGTCAACCCTTCCCGAATGTAGGGAAGGGTTGTGCTCTGTCACCCCTCTGTGCGGAAATTTTAGTTTTTATAAAAATATTTTTGCAAAAAGGCTTGACAAACGGGTACTTTTGTGATATAATATTTAAGCGTTATACGAGATATAACGAAATGCGCCGTTAGCTCAGCCGGATAGAGTGTTTGGCTACGAACCAAAAGGCCGGGGGTTCGAGTCCCTCACGGCGCGCCATAACAAAAGCCCACAGCAAAGCTGTGGGCTTTTGTTATGCCACCCCGTTCGGTATAACTCGAACCCCCGTGTCATTCCGCTTGCGGAATGACACAAGAACTCGCGCCACCGCCAAATTAAAATATAGCACAAATTATGCGCGAGTTTCGGGTTCAGAGTCCCGGGGAATATACCCCACACCTAAACTTGGTTCGGGAGCTGAACCGAAGCAAAGCTGTGGGCTTTTGTTATGCCACCCCGTTCGGTATAACTCGAACCCCGATGTGTTTTCGCAAGCGAAAACACATCACTGCTCGCGCCACCGCAGCACAAAATTATCAAACCCAATTATGCGCGAGCTATGGGTTCAGAGTCCCGGGGAATATACCTTGCACCTGAACACAGTTCGGGAGCTGCACCGAAGCAAAGCTTCGGTGCTTTTTTCGTGCCACCCCGTTCGGTAAAACTCGACCCCCCGTGTCATTCGCTTGCGGAATGACACAAAAACTCGCGCCACCGCCAAATTAAAATATAGCACAAATTATGCGCGCAAATACAGGTTCAGAATTCTTTCGCTCTTAAATATGCAACCAAAATATGCAATAATTGCATATTATTAATCAACAAATGTGCAATTATTGCATATTTCTATTGCATAATTTCAAATAATGTGTTATAATATATATGGGAGGTGATATTATGACAATACGCGAATTGAGAAAAAACAAAGGGATTACGCAGCAACAAGCCGCAGATTTTGTTGGCGTGCCGCTGAGAACTTACTCAAATTATGAAAACGATCCCCGAAAGCAGTCCAGTGTAAAATATCAGTATATTATCGACAAGCTTTATACCTACGGATACGTGGATGAAGAAAACGGCGTGTTGACTTTAGATGAAATCAGAAATATTTGCGTATCGGTATTCTCCGCTTATCCGGTGGAGTATTGCTATCTGTTCGGTTCGTATGCCAAGGGCAAAGCCACCCCTTCAAGCGATGTTGATTTGTTTGTCAATACGTCTGTAACGGGACTTCATTTTTTTGGATTGATTGAAGAACTGCGCGAACAGTTGGGAAAAAAGGTCGATTTGCTTGATCAAAGACAGTTAGAGGGCAATTTCGAACTGACGAACGAAATATTGAAGGACGGAATAAAAATTTATGGATAATATTAAAAACGATGCTTATTATGTCGAAAAAATACTCAAAGACTTAAGATTTATTATATCCCATACGAAAAATTTGACTCTCGAGGAGCTTGAAAACAACGAGATCTTATGCGATTCGATCCTTTTTCGCTTGATTCAGATTTCGGAAAATTCGGCAAAACTCACTCTTGAATTCAAATCAAACCATAAAGAAATCTCATGGCAGGCTATGAAAGGAATGCGTAACAGAATAGTACACGAATACGGGGATGTTAAACTCGACATTGTTTATCAAACCGTCACACAAAACATCCCGGAACTTTGCAAATTACTCGAAAAAATACAATGACTACGCCAAAAGGAATCGCCATCGTCGGGCTCAACGGCAGCGGAAAAACCACTCTCGGGCGTGCGCTTGCAGAGTGCCTCGGATATTTCCGCATTGACGTCGAGGATTATTATTTTCCAACTGCGGGCGCGTTTGATACCCCGCGCGACCGTGACGAAGTTGAGCGGCTGATGCTCGCCGATATCGAAAAGCACGGGAGCTTCGTGCTATCCGCGGTCTGCGCGGATTTTGCTTTGATCGAAGAGTATTATAGCCTCGTCGTTTACCTCGAAGCACCGAAAGAGCTTCGAATGGGCCGCATAAGGCAGAGGAGCGTTGACCGCTTCGGTGAGAGAGTGCTTCCGGGCGGTGATCTTTACGAAAGCGAGGAGAATTTCTTCGCCTTTGCCGCAAAAAGAACGCCTGAAAAGATCGAAAATTGGTTGCCGAAATGCACCTGTCCCGTCCTCCGTATTGATTCGACCAAGCCCGTTTCGGAGCTCGTCGGCGAGATCTCAAGTTTTTATAAAAAGTAAGTCGTTCTCCCTAAAAAATATTAGAAATTCATCAAACAAATTTGCATAAAACACTTGACAAACGGCAAACTACATAGTACAATATATAGTAGATAATTCGACGAAAAAACACCAAATGTTGCATTTTTCGCCTTTACTATAAATTTCGTACACACGGGAGAAAAAAATGTCCTATAACAGACGTACACTCTCTCCCGACTCTCCATTTGCCATCGCGGCGGCGCTCCTTTTCTTTGCCGCAGCGGCTGTCAGGACGGTCGGATTCGTTCTCTCATATAGCGGAGAATTTTTGTTCGTTGACCTTTTGCTCGAGCTTTTAGTGCCCGCGCTTTGCTGCGTCATCTTCGGCGCAATGCTTATTACAAGAAAAAAGAGCCTTATCCCGACGGTATTCCCCATCGTCGGCGGTTCGCTTTATATAATTTTCCGCGCCGTCGGTCTTGAACTCTGGCAGGCGGTGACGGTCACACTCCTTTACGCGATATTTGCGATTGTCTACATTCTGACCGTAACGGGCATCCTCAACACCCGCCGCGTGCTGATGTTCTTCTGCCTTGGCGCGAGCGTCCTTTGCCTTATCGCAAACAGAGTAGGCGAGGGCGAATCCTTCGGGGGCGTGCTTTCGATCGTATTCGTGCTTATCGCCGTATTCTTCGAGGCGATCGGAATGAGACGCGGAAGGCTTTATTGAGATAATAGTTAATAATGAATAATTAAGGAAAAAATCCGCCGAAAATCGGCGGATTTTTTTGATTTTATTGAAAACCAGCGGAAAGTTTTGATCAAACTTTTCTAGAAAGTTATGCTTGCCTTCGGCAAGCTGCGACTCTGTTTTGTCGGCTCCGCCTCCATTTTCCTTCGGAAAACCGCCAGAGCCGCGCAGATTCTTAAGGCGGAGCCTTAAGTCGACCTCCGCAGAGGTCGAAATACCCTTATGCTTAAAACAGACGACGCCCCGTCGGCTGTTTGGAAGGAGTAAAATCTCCCCTTGCGGGAGATTTTCGCTCCTTCACTCCTATGGTATTAGAGAAAATTTACACTCCCGAAACATTAAAATATCCCTCAATCTTGATTTGAGCCCCCAAATATGATATAATGCAGTTAATGAAATTGATTGGAGGTTCAGCATGATACGTATCGGATCGCTTGACATCAAGACAGAGATTTTTGTTTCGATGGTGTTTCTTATTTTGCTGTCGATTCAGCTTTTGCTTTGCTTCAAGGCGAAAAGGCTTTGGATACGTCTGATTCCTTTCGGATTGTTTGCGGGCACGGCGGCTATATTGGTTTTGGCTTCTTTCATCGGTGATTATTACGCACCCATTTTCTTTATTTATGCGATCTATTCGGGATTTTTGGCGCTTCCTTGCGCCGGCGGTTGGGCGATTTGGTGGATAATTGATTCGCTCGTTGCGTATATTAGAAAATCGAGCAAAAAAGAGATCACAATTCTGTTTTCGGTTATCGCGTCGGCGGTACTGATCGTCGTGACTGCTGTGATCCTTTTCAACTACACGTATCCTACCTTTTACCCCTACAAAGATCGCGAGATCATCGGAAGCACGCCCGAGGAGATCGAAGAGAGGTACGGTGAATTTTGGGCATTATACCGCAACGAGGAAAATGCCCCGACCTTAGCCAAATATATGATACGCGAAGATGCTATGGACTATTTGGGAAACGACGAGTCGCTTTGGTATTATATATATTTCAAGTATGGCGTTGCCGTAGAGGTCGAATTGCAGGAAGGTTGGCCGGGAGGGTGAAGGAGCGAAAACCTCCCCGCGAGGGGAGGTTTTACTCCTTCCAAGCGGTCGACGGGGCGTCGCCCGCTTGAAGCACGGAGAGTTTTCCGCCCTCTGCGGAGGGCGGCTTAAGGAACTTTTTTCGAAAAGTTCCTTAAGAATCTTCAAAAACTTTCCGCCTTTTTTAAAACTAAAAATGCAAGCCAATTTTCGGCTTGCATTTTTTATTACAGATTAATTATCAAAAGTCCCAAGAACGTAATCGCGATGCTGATTCCCGATTTTAGCGTGAGCTTTTCCTTAAAGAGGAATGCCGACATCAGTGTGCCGATCGCCATCGTTCCGCCTTGGCTGAGGGTGTAGAGCTTGGCGGCGGAGAGGTAGTTCGCGGCTTCGGTCTTGAAAAAGGAGTTTGCGTAGAGGCAGACCGCCATTATCAAGACGAAATACCAGGTCTTTTTCAGTATCGCGACCGCGCCGCCGTCGCCGGCTTCCTTTTTCTTACCCGCGGTCATTGCGGTATAGAGGACGATGAGCGTGCCTGCGGCGAAAACGTATGAGCAGAGCTGGAACTGTGCCGTTGTGGTATCAAGTCCCGAATAAATGAAGGCTTTCTGCGAAAAGTCGGTCATTCCGTTGGCAAGTCCGCAGAGGATGACAACGGCGAGCACTTTGAGCGTCGGCTTAACCTTCGTGCCCGCGTGCATAAGATACGCGGCGAAAACGAGCACGGCGAAGCCGATGAGGTCGCGCACGGTTATTTCTTCCTTATAAATGACGAAGCTCATAAGGATAGTCACGCCGACACCGAGCATCTGAAAGACCTCGAGCATCATATACCCGCTTGAATTGGCGGCAAAGAGCCACGCGGCAACGAGAATTGCCGTCGAAATGCCCGAAAAAGCGGCGTAACCGATCAGCTTCGGGGTGATTTCAAGCCCGAAAAATCCGCCCGTGACGGCAAGGATGATCGCCGAGGTGCCGATGCACATAAGCATTCGGAAGAAGCAGATGAGCAGGGTATCGTTCAGCTTTGCCGAATAACGGCTCATCTGCTTTCCGCAATAGCCCTTGATATTATTTGTCAGCAGTGCGATTGCGAGGAAAATATAACCCATTTGCGGTTTTTACGCCATCAGCTTGACCATAACAGCCTTCTGCGCGTGCAGACGGTTTTCAGCTTCCTCGAAGATCTCTGCGGCGTGCGCCTCGAAGACCTCGCTCGTGATCTCCTCCTCGCGGTGTGCGGGGAGACAGTGGAGCACGAGCGCGTCGGGCTTCGCGTAGGTCATAACGGTGGAGTTGATCTGATATCCCTCGAATGCCTTGCGTCTGATAGCCGCCTCGCCCTCCTGACCCATCGACGCCCAAACGTCGGTGTAGAGCGCGTCGGCGTCCTTTGCGGCTTCTTCGATCGACTCGGTGCAAAGGAAGCGTCCGGTAGCCTCTGCCCACTTCATAATTTCCGCATCGGGCTTGTAGTTTGCGGGACAAGCGATCGCAACGCTCATTCCGGCGAGGATACAGCCGACGATGAGGGAGTTTGCCATATTGTTGCCGTCGCCGATGAAGCAGAGCTTCTTGCCCTCAAGATCGCCGCGAAGCTCGCGGATGGTCTGAAGGTCGGCAAGAACCTGGCAGGGGTGAGCGTAGTCGGTAAGACCGTTGATTATCGGGATCGAGCCGAATTCTGCCATATCCTCGACCTCTTTCTGGTCGAAGGTACGGATCATAATGCCGTCGAGGTAGCGGGAAAGTACGCGGATGGTGTCTGCGGTTTCTTCACCTCTGCCGATCTGCAGATCGTTGGAGGAAAGGAAGAGACCTTTTCCGCCGAGCTCGTGGATACCCACCTCAAAGGAAACGCGGGTACGGGTCGAGGACTTGCGGAAGATCATTCCGAGGGTCTTGCCCGCGAGATAGGGCTTCTTGATGCCCGCCTTGCGCTCAGCCTTGAGCTCGTCGGCGAGGTCGAGTATGGAATAAAGTTCTTCTTTGGTAAGATCGGAGAGTTTGAGAAGGTGTTTCATTATATTTATCCCTTTCGGTTTTATTCAAGAATTTCCGCGAGAACGGCGAGTGCCTCGTCGATCTCGGCGTAGGTGATATTGAGGGGCGGGAGCAGACGGACCTTGTCCTTTGCGGAGAGGAAGAGGACGCCGCGCTTGATGCCCTCCGCGATGATCTCGGGAGTGGGCTTTTCTGCCTTGATACCGATCATCAGACCGAGACCGCTGACCGAGATAACGCCCTTGATGGATGCAAGCTTTTTGAATATATATTCACTCTTCGCGCGGACTTCCGCGAGAAAAGCATCGTCAAGACGGCTGATGACGTTGAGCGCGCCCGCCGCGCAAGCGGGATTTCCGCCGAAGGTCGAGCCGTGTGTGCCCGCGGAGAGAGTGTCCTTGACCTTCTCGCCGAGGATGACGGCACCGATCGGCAGACCGCCGCCGAGACCCTTGGCAGTCGAGATGATATCGGGCTTGACGCCGAACTGCTCGAAGGCGTAAAGAGTGCCGGTTCGTCCGTTGCCCGTCTGAACCTCGTCTGCGATGAGAAGGATATCCTTTTCCTCGCAAGCCTTTGCGATCGCGGAAACGTAAGCCTTATCGAGCGCGTTTACGCCGCCCTCGCCCTGAACGAATTCGAGCATAACGGCGCAGACGTCGTCTGTCATTGCCGCGAGCATCGCATCGATATCGTTTGCGGGAACGTGGCAGAATCCCTCGGTGAAGGGCATAAAGGTGGTGTGGAAAACGTCCTGACCGGTCGCCGCGAGGGTGGTGATCGTTCTGCCGTGGAAGGAATTTACGAGAGTGACGATCTTGTGTCTGCCCTCGCCGTATTTGTCAAAGGAGTATTTGCGCGCCGCCTTGATCGCGCCCTCGTTTGCCTCCGCGCCCGAGTTGCCGAAGAAAACGCGGCACATTCCCGTGCGCTCGCAGAGCATTTCGGCAAGCTTCGCGCAGGGTGAGGTATAGTAGAGGTTTGAGGTGTGGGAGTAGGAGTTCAGCTGTGCGGTGACAGCGGCGATCCACTCGTCATCGGCATAACCGAAGGTGTTCGTGGCGATGCCCGAGCCCATGTCAATGTATTTTTTGCCGTTTACGTCGTAAGCTACCGCGCCCTTGCCCGAAACGATTTCGACGGGGAAACGGCGGTAGGTCTGCGCGACGTATTGGGAGTCAAGTTCGAATGTGTTCATGATTTTACCTATTAAAAAGTGGAAAGTTTTCGTCCACCTTTTTCAAAAGGTGGCGGAGTATGAGGCGGAGCCTCATTTCAATGCGAGCGCAAGCTCGCCTAATCGTGCTTCAAAAAGACGAAGCTTGCTTCGGCTTTTTGGACCTATACGCTACTTCCCGAATGTAGGGAAGTGGCGTATAGGTCATTCCTTTGGGTGGTTGAGTTCAGAAAAGGGGATGAAGGAGCGCAATCCTTCCGCGAGGGAAGGATTGACTCCTTCCGGAATGTCGCCGGGGCGGCGCCATTCCGAAGCGCAGGGGAGTGTTTCGCGCTCTGCGGAGCGCGACTTAAGAAACTTTTCGAGAAAAGTTTCTTAAGAATTTTCAAAAGCTTTTCCGCTGCGCCTTGTCGTTTGTTAAGCTAAAACCATTGTTCCGATACCTTCATCGGTAAGAATCTCGACGAGAATCGAATGAGGAACTCTGCCGTCGATAATAAATACTCTCTTTACGCCGCCGCGGACAAGGTCGGCGCAGCCGGTGACCTTGGGTATCATACCGCCCGAGATCGTGCCGTCGGCGATCATCTTGTCGATATCGTCAAGGTGGATCTTCGAGATAAGCGTCGTGGGGTCGTCCTTGTCGGCAAGGATGCCGGGGGTGTCGGTCAGGGAGATGAATGCCTCCGCGCCGAGTGCCGCCGCGATCTCGCCCGCCATCGTGTCGGCGTTGATATTGTAGATCTCGCCCGACTTGTCGCAGGCAACGCTCGAAATTACGGGGATGTAGCCCTTGTTCAGCACGTCGGTGATAAGTCCCGTGTTGACCTTGGTGATCTCGCCAACGTAGCCGAGGGCGGGGTCGAGGGTCTTGACGTGGATCATATTCGCGTCGATACCCGAAAGTCCGACGGCAAGTCCGCCGACCGAGCCGATAAGTCCGACAAGACCTTTGTTGACCTTGCCCGCGAGAACCATCGTTGCAACCTTTGCGGTCTCCTCGTCGGTAACGCGAAGTCCGTTTTCAAACTTGCTTTCGATATTCATTCTCTTGAGCGTTTCGGTCAGCGCGGGGCCGCCGCCGTGGACGAGAACGACCTTGACGCCGATGAGGTTGAGAAGCGCAACGTCGCGCATAACCGCGAGCTTGAGGCTCTCGTCGATCATGGATGATCCGCCGTATTTGATAACGATTATTTTGTCGGTGTATTTTTTGATATAGGGAAGCGCTTCAACGAGCACTTTCGCGCGATCCGCGTTCGAAATATTCATCATGTTCTGTAATCTCCGTTGATCTTAACGTAGTCGTAAGTCAGGTCGCATCCCCAAGCCGATGCGAATTCCTCGCCCATACCGAGGGTGATGTTGATCTGAATTTCGGGGCAGAGGAGGATCTCCTTCGCCTTTTCCTCCGAGAAATCAACGCCCGCGCCGCAGCGGCAGACCTCGATCTCGCCTGCGGTCGATGCAAAGGAAACGCCGATGGAATCTACGTCCACCTTCGCGCCCGAGTAGCCGATCGCGCAGAGCACGCGGCCCCAGTTAGCGTCCGCGCCGAACATTGCGGACTTGAAGAGGCTCGAGCAGATTACCGACTTTGCAACTACGCGCGCGGTGTCCTTGTCAGCCGCGCCCGAAACGTTGCACTCGAGAAGCTTGGTTGCGCCCTCGCCGTCAGCCGCGATAGCACGGCAGAGCTTGGAGGTAACTGCGAAGAGTGCCTCCTTGAAGATGGCGAAATCGGGAGAGCTTTCGTCGATCATATCGTTGCCCGCCATACCGTTAGCCATAATGGAAAGCATATCGTTGGTCGAGGTGTCGCCGTCGACCGAGATCATATTGAAGGAGTTCTTGACGTCCTCCTTGAGTGCGGCGTCGAGTGCCGCGGGGGTGATCGCAACGTCGGAGGTGACGAAAACGAGCATCGTCGCCATATTCGGGTGGATCATACCCGAGCCCTTCGCGATACCGCCGATATGGCAGGTCTTGCCGCCGAGCTCAAACTCGACCGCAACGCTCTTGAGCTTTGTGTCGGTGGTCATAATGCCCCAAGCCGCCTCGTCCGATCCTTCGTAGGAAAGCTCGGCAACGAGCTCGTCCATTCCGTTCGCGATGGGGGTGATATCGAGCTTCTGACCGATAACGCCTGTCGAAGCGACGATGACGTCCTTCGCGGGGATGCCGGTTGCCTTATAAACGAGATCGCACATTGCCTCGGCGATCTGAATACCGTCGGCGTTGCAGGTGTTTGCGTTACCGCTGTTGCAGATCATCGCGCGAGCGATGCCGTCCGCGAGGTTGGCGCGGGTGACCTTGATGGGCGCGCCGCAAACGAGGTTGGTGGTGTAAACCGCCGCCGCGGATGCCTTGCAGTCGCTGACGATGAGGGAAAGATCCTTCTTTGTCTTATTCTTGCGGATTCCGCAATGAACGCCCGAGGCTTTGAATCCCTTTGCGGCACAAACGCCGCCTTCGATATACTTTATCATAATACGAGTCCTTTCACGGGGTCAGCCCCGATTGCTATGTTCATGTTCTGAATGGCTGCGCCCGATGCGCCCTTGCCGAGGTTGCAGAATAATGCATAAATATTCACTGTTTCATTCGATCCCGAAACGATGATCTGCATCGAATCCTTGCCCGAAAGCGAGTTCGAGAAGATCAGCCCGTCGGGCGTGCCCTTTTCAGAGAGGGGAGCGACCGAAATGAGGGGGCTGTTTTTATAATGCTCGGAGTAGAGCGTGTGCATTTCTTCGACCGTCAGAGCCTTCTTCGCGAGTCTCATCTGAACGGGTACGCAAACGCACATTCCCGAATAAAAATCCGACACGATGGGGTTGAATGCGGGGGCAAAATCGAGCGAGCAGACCGACTTGATCTCGGGCAGATGCTTGTGAGTGGCGGTCAGCGCGTACTGGCAGGGAGAGTCGAATTTTGAGTCGCGTCCGTCCGCCTCATAATCGGCGATCATTTTCTTTCCTCCGCCCGAATATCCCGTCAGGCTGTGGATAGCGAAAGGATAGGCAGCATCAAGGATTCCGTGCGCTACGAGGGGGTAGAGGATCGCGATCGCACCGCTTGCGTGGCAACCGGGATTTGCGATGCGCTTTGAGGCTTTGATCTTTGCCTCGTGATCGGGGGAAAGCTCGGAAAAGCCGTACGCCCAATCGGGGTTTATGCGGTGTGCAGTTGAGCAATCTATGATAACGGTTTTGTCGCTTTTGCAGAGTGTAACTGCCTCGCGCGCCGCGTCGTCGGGCAGGCAGAGGAAGGTTACGTCCGACTCGGAAATAGCGCGGCTTCGCGCCTCTGCGTCCTTGCGCAGCTCCTCGGGAAGAATGATGAGCTCAATGTCCTCGCGGGAGGCAAGACGCTCATTGATGCGCAGCCCCGTAGTGCCCGCGCTACCGTCGATAAATACTTTTTTCATCAAAAATTTTCTCCAAAAAGAAATAATATCTCATTATAAAATATGTATTATATTATACTACAAAAATAACAAAAGGTCAAGGGGTTGAGTGAATATTTTTCAAGAAAATATGAATAAATAATCATTTTTTGCATAAAAATTCGTTCCGAAAATTTGCCATTGACAAGAAAGGAGAAATATGCTATTATAAAGGAAGGAAATTTTTAAAATTTTTTTCGGAAAACCTGCAACCGATCCGACGTTTTTGGTTACTTGATAAGTGAAGGGCACTTTTAACCCGACCCCGAAAGGAGGAAAGCCTATGACGGATGAAAAAATTATAGAAATGCTTTTTGAGCGAAATGAAACCGCACTTGGGGAGATCGAGAGAAAATATTCCGCATTCTGCCACACGGTGGCGTCGAATATTCTGACTTTGCGCGAGGATCGAGAGGAGTGTGTCAACGACGTGCTTTTAGCGCTCTGGAACGCCATTCCGCCCGAGCGGCCCGAGAGTCTGAAGGCTTATATTTCAAGGATCGTGCGCAATATCGCGTACAATAAAACGAAGGCGAACAATACCTGGAAGCGTCGCGCGAGCTTTTTGACGGTTGGTGAGGAATTTCTCGAAACTATCCCCGATACCGCCGATCTCGCGGAGCAATTTGAAGCCGCACGCGCGGGTGAGATCATCAACGAATTTCTCTCTACCCTTCCCGCGCACGAGCGTCAGGTGTTCGTTCTGCGCTACTATTTCGGCGAGAGCGTTGCCGATGTCGCGGAGGATATGGATTTTTCGGTAAGTAAGGTAAAATCGCTTCTTATGCGCACGCGAAACCGTCTTGCCGACCGTCTCGGAAAGGAGGGGATCATAGTATGAAACGCGAAAAGAACTATAAGACCGCCAAATTCATAGAAGCACTCGAGCATATCGACCCAAAATACGTCGAAGAAGCGGGAAAAAAGATCAAGGAACGCCATACGGGACAAACCGTCGCAGGTATGAGCCGCGCGAAATCACTGCGCCAGGTGCTCGCCCTCGTCGCTTGCGTGCTGCTGCTCAGCGCAGTCATCCCCGCCGTGACCTACCTCGTAGGACATCTGCCCGACATAATCGGCTCATCCACGGGCGACAACACCACCGAACAAACCGCACCCGAAACCCCGCCCGAGGAAACCACAGTTCCCGCGCCCGAAACGACGGTCACGGAAACCACGATTGAGGAAACGACGGCTCCTGAAACTACCGCACCCGAAACCACCGCGGAAGAAACCACCGCACCGCCCGAGATCGAATACGACGGAAGCCGAGGGCTTCTCTACAAAATGTCGGACAACGGCAAGAGCTATTACCTTGTAGGAATGGGAACCTGTACCGACGAGAATATCGTTGTTGCTTCGACCTATGACGGTTTTCCGGTAACGATGATCGGCGAGAGTGCGCTTTCCGGTTACGACAGAGTAAAGAGCGTGACGATTCCGGATAGCGTATCTGTTATTGATCACTATGCATTTATGAACTGCACCGCGCTTGAAAGCGTTACGATTCCCGACAAAGTAAATTATATTGGTGCCGAAGCATTCAGCGGCACTGCCATCAAAAATATTAAACTGCCGTCTGATCTTACGTATCTTAGTATTGCAGCATTCAAGGACTGCCCGATTGAAGAAGTTGTAATTCCAAACAGCGTCGAGGTGATAGATTCCGCGTTTTGGGGATGCAGCGAGTTAAGAAGCGTAACCATTGGCGGAAATGCGGCTGAAATCAAGGGATTGGCTTTCTACGGTTGCAGCAAGCTCACCGATCTTTATTTCGACGGAACCGTTGAAACATGGAATCTTATTAAGAAGAATGAGGATTGGAATGCTGAAAGCGTTATTTCCGTAGTTCATTGTACCGACGGCGATGTGAAAATCGAACCGCATCAACCGCCCGAACCCGAACACGACGGCTCGCGGGGGCTTGAATACCGAATTGAAGGTGATCACGCCGTGCTCGTCGGCATCGGAACTTGTACCGATAAAGAGATCGCCGTAGCCTCGACCTACGACGGTCTGCCCGTTACGGCAATCGGACGCAGAGCTATTTATTCGCTTGACGGCATAACGCGCGTCGTCATACCCGATACCGTAACTCATCTCGATTTTATGGCTATCTCGCACTGTCATGATCTCGAATCCATCCATATTCCCGCAAATCTGACGGTTATGGAAGAAAGCGCGATCATTGCATTCAAAAATCTTAAGAGCATAACGGTTGATCCGAACAATCCGCGTTATTACAGTATAAATAATTGCCTTATCGACAGAGAAACGAAGACTCTCATTCTCGGTTGCGGCACGAGCATTTTTCTCGACGACGTAAACATCAGTGCCATAGCGCCCAACGCTTTTATGGAATGCACCGCCATTGAAAGTATCCGAATTCCCGAGGGCGTGACGAAGATCGGTCGCGACGCATTCTATAACTGCACAGCGCTCAAAAGCCTCGTGCTCCCCGAAAGTCTGATCACGATCGAGTCGAGCGCCTTCGCGAACTGTACTTCGCTTGAAAGCGTAAATCTTGGTAGCAAAATCGAATATATGGATATTTATGCTTTTTCAGAATGTGTAAAACTTACTGAAATCGTATTACCCGACAGCCTGAGCTTTCTCGGAAATTATGCTTTTCAGGGTTGTACCGCTCTGAAGCGTGCAGTTCTGTCGAGCAATCTGGAAACGCTTGACCTGATGATTTTCTCTTCCTGCACAAATCTTGAAAGCGTTATCATCCCCGAGGGAGTGAAAACTATCGGCACCGATACTTTTTCATCGACCGCGCTGAAGGAGATCACCCTACCTGCGAGCATCATAAAAATCGAGCGCGACGCATTCGGTAATTGCGACAGCCTTATGAGCGTAAGCTTTGCCGGTACTGTTGCCCAATGGATCGCCATCGAGAAAGACCTCGGCTGGCACACGGTCGGCACGTTCAAAGTAATTCGTTGCTCGGACGGCGAGGTGAAGCTATATTCGGATTCCAAAGACGGCGGCAGCATCGGGCTTGAATATGAGATCACCACAGACGGAAAGAGTGTCCGATTGATCGGCGAAGGCTTCTGTACCGACGCAAAGATAGTCGTTACGTCACAATTTCACGGTCTGCCGGTGACCGAGATATATTCGGTGGCTCTGTCGAGCTGCGACTTCATCGAGGAGATCGTAATCCCCGAGAGCGTAACGGTTATCCGCAACCAAGCCTTCGGACGTTGCGTAAATCTGAAAAAAATAACTCTACCGAGCACGCTGGAATATATCTACGATTCCGCTTTTGCCGATTGCGAGAGCCTTGAGAGCATAGTCATCCCAAGGAAAGTAAAGCTTATCGATACCTGGGCGTTCCGGGATTGCAAGAATCTCACCGAGTTTACCTTTGCGGGCACAGTCGCAGAATGGAACGCCGTCCGTAAAGGCACGGGCAACAACTGGAACGAGGACTGCCCGTTCACGGTGATTCACTGCTCCGACGGCGACGTCAATCTGATCGAATACGACGGCTCGCGCGGGCTTGAATATTGGATTGCGGATGACGGCAGATCTGCTTCTCTTGTCGGCATCGGCACCTGCACCGACAAGGATATCGTCGTTGCTTCTACCTACAACGGCGTGCCCGTGACCGAGATTTTGCCCTCTGCGTTCCGTGACAATAAAAATATCAGAAGCGTCCGCATTGGCGACAATGTCGTGACGATATGGTACGAAGCTTTTTCGGGATGCACGAACCTTGAAAGCATCTACATTTCCGCAAGTGTCCGTGAGATCGGATTTGAAGCCTTCATCAATACCTCCACACTCTCGCAGATAACCGTTGACGTGAATAACCCGTATTTCTCGGGTATCGGAAACTGCGTTGTCGATAAGGCGACGAAAACTCTCGTCCTCGGTTGCTCCAAATCGGTCATCCCGACCGACGGAAGCGTTAAGGAGATCGGAGCGGATGCCTTTCACGGCAACGAGCTGCTCTCAACGATCACTATTCCCGAGGGCGTTACCGCAATTTCGCGCTCCGCGTTTAACGGTTGCACCAATCTCGTGAAAGTCGATCTGCCCGAGAGTCTGCAAACCATCGAACAGCAAGCCTTTTACGAATGCCAAAGACTCGGAAGCATTGATCTTCCGCAGAGCATCAGCGTAATAAGTATGTCCGCATTCAAAGGCTGTACGGCTCTCAGAAGCGTTAGCGGCGGAGAGGGCGTCACGCTCATCGAAGCGAAAGCGTTTGAAGGTTGCACGAAGCTTGAAGCGTTCACCTTCACCAACAAGCTGACACAGATCGACTCCCTCGCGTTCAAAAACTGCTCCGCGCTGAAATCTATTGATATTCCCGCGACCGTGACCGAGATCGGTCAGGAAGTCTTTAGCGGTTGCACCGCGCTCGAAAGCGTCACGATCCGAGGAAGCGTTCAATCGCTCTACGGCGGCGTTTTCGCAAAATGCTCAAGCCTTAAAAACGTGAATCTCCACGGCTCGATCGGTTCGGTTTCGGACTACGCCTTTGAATACTGCACCTCGCTCAATAAGATCACGCTCCCCGAGGGAACGAAGATTGGCAGGGGTGCGTTCTATGAGTGCACCGCGCTCGAGAGCATCAATATTCCGCGCGGCGGCACGGAGATCGGTGCCGAAGCCTTCTCGGGCTGCACGTCGCTGACCGCGATCGTCATTCCCGAAGGCATAACGAAGATCCATCTTGAAGCGTTTTACAGATGCAAAAATCTCGCCTCCGTCACGCTTCCCTCCACTCTCACCGAGATCGGAAGCTGGGCGTTCGCAGAATGTGAAAGCCTCAAGAGCATCGTCATTCCCGACAGCGTGGTTTGGGTATCCGACAGAGCCTTTTCCGATTGCAGAAGCCTTTCCTCCGTGAAATTCGGCAAGGGAGTCGAGCTGATAATGGAAAACGCCTTTATGTACTGCACCTCTCTTAAATCGGTCACCCTGCCCGGAAGTCTCACCGAGCTCTGCAACGGCGCGTTCGCGGGATGCTCGAGCCTTGAAAGCGTAACCTTCGAAAACGGCATCGACCGCCTCGGATTCTACCTCTTCTCCGACTGCCTGAAGCTCGATGAAATAACTTTCACCGGCACTATCGCGCAGTGGGACAACGTATTCGTTCCCGAGGAAGCCTTCGGAAATATCGAGATCAAGCGGATCAAGTGTGCGGACGGAGTTATCGAAAGTTCGGAGCCCGAAGCCGCGTCGCTTGAATACAAGCTCTCCCCCGACGGACGCTCGGCGCGTGTGGTTGGAATCGGGGGCATCGCGGATACCGATATAGTGATCGATGCGACGTATCGCGGCGTTCCCGTCACCGAGATCGCAGACAACGCCTTCTTCGGATGCTCGACGGTCAAGTCTGTGACCGTCCCCGAGAGCGTCACCAAAATCGGAGCGCACGCCTTCAGCCTTTGCTCAAGTCTTGAGAGTATTATTTTGCCCGATGGCGTTACATCCATCGGAGAATACGCATTCCACGCTTGCGAAAATCTCAAGACCGCCGACCTCGGCGAGAGTGTGGTGAGCATAGGTAGCAACGCGTTCTTTGCCTGCCGCCGTCTTGAGAGCATCGACCTCGGTGTGAAGCTCCAAACTATCGGAGACAGCGCATTCTTTGAATGCGTAAGCCTTAAAAGCCTGACTCTGCCTAAGACGCTGAAAAGCATCGGCTCGATGGCGTTTTCCGAATGTAAATCCATCGAAAGCGTGACCTACAATGGCACTGCCGCCGAATGGAAGAAGATAACGCTCGACGAGATGTGGATTTTCGAATCTTCGATCGCGCTTGTAAAGTGCTCCGACGGCAACGTTGAAAAATAAAAAAAGGGGCTGCTTCCAAGTTAATGAAGCAGCCCCTTCCCTTTTACAACAAAAAACACACACCCGACCGCGTAATCGGTCGGGTGTGTGTTAATTTATCCGCTCCGAATCCGATTGAACTCCGGTAACTGCGTCTTACCTTCGTTTTTTTCGGATTCGGTGCGGTGGAGACTGTTGCGCACATTTTCCTTGACGCTATCAATCACCGACATGTCAGACCTCCCGGGCGAGTGTGACGCTCTTCGCCCGGTGTCGCAGCAGTGTTGAAAGAAAACACGCGTTCCGTCATTACCACGAATTTGGTGGGGCTCAAAATTCCCCTCTACTTATATAGACAACTTTTTTCGGAAAAGGTTGCATATTCAGAAGAAAAATTTTGAAAATTATCAAAAGAATTTTCCGTCGAGATTAGACAATCCGACATCATAGAATTCTTTTATGATATTATACCACTTCTTTGCCTTACTGTCAAGAACTAATTAAGCGATTAGTCATTTTGACGATAAGTTTGTTTACTATAACTAAAAACTGCCGACAAAATAGTGCCAAAAGCGACAAATTGCACATACGCCCGCGCTTTATTGTCATCCAAAAAATTTTTTATGGAGTGGCGGTGCAATTCGTTAATTTCCGCCCTCCGCGGGGGTGTTTACGCTACCGGTGTTGCCGATAACGGGCAGCACGGTGTCGGTACCGCTGACGACGGTATCGGGAAGCTCACCGTTCCAGCCGAGAGCCTCATAGTATTTGATGAGCGCGTCGGTCAACGACTCGGCGAGAGCCTTGTTAGCCTCCGCCTCCTTCTCGCCCGCATACTTTGCGGCGTCTGCGGCGAGCTTCTGAGCCTCTGCCTCTGCGGCAGCCTTGATCTTCGCTACCTCTGCATCAGCAGCAGCCTGGATCGACTTTACAGCCGCGTCAGCTTCTGCCTGGATTTTCTCACGCTCGGCAGCCTTTTCCTGCTCCATCGTCTTCTGCGCCTGCTCGGTCTGCGCCTTAAGGAGTGCCTGCTCGGCAACTACCTTGTCCTCAACGCTCGCGGTGAACGCGTCGGAGAAGTCGATATCCTCGACAGCGGTCGAAACTACGACGATATTATACGCGCCGAGCTGCTCGGTGAGCGCGTCGGTGATCTGTGTCGAAAGTGCCTCACGGCTTTCGATCAACGCCTCTGCGGTGTATTTCGCGATTACGCCCTTGACGACCTCCTGAATACGGGGCGCCATGACGGTGTTGTAATAGTCAACGCCGATTTCCTTATAGATCTTCTGCGCGTTTGCCTTTTCGATCTGATAGTTCATCGAGTAGGAAACGAGGACCTCCTGAATGTCGCTCGAGAACGCGGAGAGCTCAAGATGAGCGACCTGAGTTCTGTTATCCATGCAAACGATCTCCTGGAAGGGGGATTTGACGTGCATACCCGCCTCAAGAGTTTTATCCTCAACGCGACCGAACGTGGTCAGAATACCCGTGTGACCCGTCGGAACGGTAGCGACCATACCGCCGAGAACGAGAAGTGCGCCAAAGACGCAAAGAATCTGCTTGGGGCAAAGCTTCCACCCCGATTTAGTCATGCCGAGAACGGCAAAAAGAACGATAACGGCAATTGCCGATGCACCAACCCAAAACATAATAAGTACCTTCCTTTCATTGAGATGTCCGGGTTTTATTGGACTATAAATATTATATCACACGGTCAAGTGATTGTCAAGATGTTTTGAAAAGAATTTTTACAATTTTTGTTGAAATACGTGGGAATTGATGGTATAATATATATTGGAACAGTTTAATTTATAAGGAGGGCTCGGCATGGTTGCGATTATTTACGATTACAAGACCGAAAGTACCTACACGTCGCTGATATTTGCGATAAAAGACGGCGCGGAAGTTATTGCATTCAATGCCGACCGCACCGCCGTCCGTCGGATAAAAATTTGGCATGCTTATATCGTTTCGCAAAAAAGCGGCGAATTTGACGGCAAAAACGGCAAATGGCGCGGCTATTCTTGGGTTGTCGGTGACGAAAATCTGCTCAAATCTCTCAAATACGGCAAAAGCGCGTCAATCGAAGCCTTCCCCGAATTTAAGAAGTACACGGACGAGATCGTTCTTCCCGAATGGTTTGAGGTGAAAAACGCCGACGACGTCGCCGTGCTCGAGAATATTGCCGATCTTACCGAAGGTGAACTGCAATATTCCCCGCGCGAGGGCTCTGATATTTCGGTAAGAATAGATACCGATCTTGGGTGTTATGTAAATATCAGGCTTCTTGACGTGTATGAGGAATCCCCCGCCGAATCGATGGATCATCTTGCAGGCATCGGTATCGAGCGTTATGACGGCGGCTACGGCTTCATTCACAGCGACAATCATATCAAGTGCCGCGGCATTTTGTGGAATATCGAAGTCATTACAGTTCACTATCTCCGCGAACACCGTGATTATCCCGATCTTTCGGCTCTTTACGAGGATATACGCCTCAAAACCGACAATGCGGAACTGGTTGACGGAAAACTGATCATAAACGCGAACGAAGGAATCGAAGCGGAGCTCAAAAACGGTGAATACGTCATTACGGTGAATGGAAAAAGAGAAAAAGGAAGCGTTGAAGATCAGGATATTTACTATCACTTGCTCGAGTACGTTTACGGCGGTAAGCTTCCGCCGCCCGTGTGGAAGTTTTCCCACAGCCGATTTGTTTCGCTAATGAGCGGCATCAGAGCTTCCTTAATTCCCGCTATTTTTGCCGTACTTTCCCTTGCCGTCGCCGTGACGTCGGAAAGCCGTATGGGACTCGTCATCGGCGGTTTCTCTTTAGCAATATTTTTATTTATAATTTGTATCATAATATCTATATCTCTGTCAGTAAGAATTGCTTACGAGATAAACGATTCTGTTTTTATAATAAACAGGATCGGAAGCTCCGAGATCCTGCCGCTTGCCGCAGTCAATGAAGTTACGCTTAAACGCTCGCGCATTTTCAAAAAGCGCGGCACGGTTAAAATCAAAACCGATTTGAAAACCTATTATTTTCGCTTCGTCATCGGTGCAGACAAGGCTTATGAGATAATTCTCGCAAGAATGCAGAAAGCATAGAAATGCGGTACCCGCAGTACTCGCAATCCTTGTTAACCGAAGTTCAGAAAGCTGAACATTGAAGCTTGCGCTTTCTACTCCCCTTTCAAGAGATTCGGTGGTTTTCCGTAGGAAAACGGCGGTGTTCAGCCGCCGAGACGAATCTCGCATTTGCCGTAGGCAAATATGTTTACGGAAGGGGGCGGGGGTTGGTACCTATTTGCCGAAACAAAATTATCAGGATATCGTGAATATCAATGTGTAGGCGCAAAATTACTTGTACGCGCCCGCCGTATTTATACAATCTCTATTGCCCTTCCGCGCCTGCGGGCACGGGGAGTGAAGGAGCGAAAACCACCCCAAGGGGCGGTTTTACTCCTTCCGAAATGTCGGCGGGGCGACGCCATTTCGAAGCACGGGGAGAGTTTCGACCTCTGCGGAGGTCGACTTAAGGAACTTTTTGAAAAAAGTTCCTTAAGAAACCTCAAAAACTTTCCCGCTTTCTTCCTTTTATAATAAGCTGAAATTTTCTGAAAGGATGTGTTTCAATGTCAGAATACTCTCGCGAAGCAAAACTACTTTACGATCAAGCCGTAGCCGAAGAAATATATCCCGAAAATCCCGACGGCGAGTCGCTTGCGATACTCAATATGCTTGCGGATATTCGCAAACTCGGATACGATTATCGTTATTTCGCCGACATCAAGCTACGTAAGATCACGGATCCCGCGATAATGGAATTGCTTTTGAAATATTACCCGATGATGGAATCGGTCTTCACCAAGGGCGAGATTCTCGCAAAGATCGACCCGAAGCGTTTTCCCGAGGTTTTTGATTTGGCATTGGCAGAATATAATAATCAATCTCCGCTTGACAAGAGTTATTTTTCGTGTTTTCAGGACGTACTCGGCAGGTCTGCGAGAAGCAAGGAGCAGATATCTCTGCTTTTTGGTCTTATGGACGATCCCGACAATTTTGCCTCATCGTATCTGATTCGCAAAAAGCTCGTCAGATCTGTCCCCGAAAGGTACAGAAAGTATACCTTTTATTATTATAAAGGCGTGCTTCTGCCCGACACGCTGAGAGAATTTGCGAAATACGGTGATGCGGAATCGGTAGAAATCCTTAAAAAAGCGGCAACTGTCACGGATGAGGATATAAAATCTCTCTGCCGCAACCAAGAATACCACCTCTGCGTTACTATGCAAGAGCGTTGGGAAAGAGGCTGTACTAAAGAAAATATTCAAGACATGGCAAAGAAATTGCTCAAAAAGCTGGATATTTCGATATAGAACGATATTTCTGCTCATATTTGCAGAAAGCATAATAATTTTGTCTGATTCCGCGCCTGCGGGCGCGGGAGTGAAGGAGCGAAAAACTCCCGCGAGGGGAGTTTTTACTCCTTCCGAAATGTCGGCGAGACGCCGCCATTTCGAAGCACAAGGAGAGTTTCGCGCTCTGCGGAGCGCGACTTAAGGCGCTGCCTTAAGAAACCGCGAACTTTTAAAAAAGTTCGATCAAAACTTTCCCGCTGGCTTCCTTATTTAATATAATCGAAAATTTCCGAGCAAAGCGAGGGAATTCACCTTAACTTATCACTGCGCGCAAAGCGCGACAAGGAGCTAAAATGAAAAAGAAACCCAAAAAAATCG
>JAZTXK010000021.1:0-2755 GCA_045636385.1 Eubacteriales bacterium | reverse complement strand
TTGTGATCGTCATCGCTGTTGTAGCGATACTTGCGGCGGTTCTGATACCGACCTTTTCAGCCATAGTCAAGCGCGCGAACATCTCTGCGGACACGCAAGCGGCGCGGAATATGAATGTCATTCTGACATCGGAGAGCGCCGCCTCCGCGCCGCAGTTCCTTACCGCGGTCAAGGAGCTTTTGGGTAAGAACGGCATCGCTGATCTTACTCCGCAGACGAAGTTTTATACCTTCTTCTGGCTTAAGGGCGAAAACGTGATAATCCTCGCCGACGAGAGCGACTCCCCCGTTTATCCCGAGGAATACGGCGAGCGGCGGCGTTCGTCAGATTGGCACGCTCTTGACGCGCTCGAATCCTGGGAGCTCCCACAGCGTCCCGATAATGACGAAGGGCGCGAGCACCAAAGCTTTACCGTTACCGTCAATCAAACGGGCTCGTCGGTTGTCATCCCGTTTGAAATCCCGGGGGTGGCGAGGGATGACGTTCCGTTTGAGGTCGACGTTTTGATTCCCGAGGCGTTCAGAACCGATCCGCAGACCTATACGATACAAAAGGTCACCGTGATAATGCACGACGGCGGTGCAGAGCATAAGATCGAGCTCATCTCAAGAAAGGCGCAAGGCAGAACGCTGAATCCCTTCGAGCTCGATGAGCCCGCAGAGATCAGGATTCCGTACGTTACGGGAAATATCGAAATAAACGTCGACGTGAACGAATACAGCGTTATCACCTTCAAGGGCATAGGTATTCGTCAAGGCGAAACGGAGCATCTTCAATCTTTTAATAAGCGTTACAGCTACGTTATAGATTGCGTTAGCTACAGCGAAGCTTTCATCCTGCAGTATGGCGATCGGATCGAATCCGCAATAGCCGTCATGCCGGACGGAACTCTTATTGGCGACCTTTATGATAAGGACTCAAACTATATAGTGCTGACAAAGGAGACAATTGCGAGCGATTTCGTGATCTACATTAATTCGGAGCCCGATTAAGTACATTATTTTGCCTTCGGTGAATTATCAATTTGCCGAAGGCATTTTATCCTTCCCGCTGATCGGAATGCCCGTCGCGCGGAATGAGGTCAAGGCGAACACTCAAAGCAGTTTTTGCACCCAAATCACTTGACTGCCGAAAGAAAAAATGGTATAATAATCGGAGAACCGATCAGAAACGCTATCTGCGATCGATGTTGATCTGACCGTCGGGAGGAAAAATGAGTATTTCGCTTAAAAACGTATCATACAGCTATAAAGGAAAATATCAGACCGTCCGCGCGGTCAACGATGTGTCGTACGAGTTCGAGCCGGGGAAGTGCTATGCAATCGTCGGTAAATCGGGCTCGGGCAAGACCACGCTCCTCTCGCTGATGGCGGGACTTGACCTGCCAACGGAGGGCTCGGTCATCGTTGACGGCAAGACCACGAAGGAGTGGAACCGCAACCGTATGCGCCGCGAAGCCGTCAGCGTTATCTATCAGAACTATAACCTTTTTCCGCTTCTGACCGTTCAGGAGAATATTACCTACCCCCTCGATCTCAGGAAAACGCCGAAAAAGGAAGCGATAGAGCTTGCAATAAAGATGCGCGAGCGCGTTGAGCTCTCGGAAAACTACGATAAGCGTCTGCCCGCGCACCTCTCGGGCGGCGAACAGCAGAGAGTGGCGATCGCGCGCACCCTCGCGCAGGGCTGCAAGATTATCCTCGCCGACGAGCCGACGGGCAACCTCGACTCCGCAAACACCAATAATATCGTCGAGATCCTCTGCTCCCTCGCCCACGACGACGGATGCACGGTCATCATAGTAACCCACGACCCCGCCGTCGCCGAAAAAGCCGACGTAGTCCTCCAAATGAAGGACGGCGCGTGGATGTAAATTAAAAGGAGCTGATTTATCGGATCAGCTCCTTTTCAGCGTGATGATTACGCAGTGCTCCCGGTGTCGGGCGAGGGAGCGCATTGACGTTCTCCCTCAATTACGCAAAAATAAAGCCGTTATTCTGCACAAATCTCACCCTCCGAATTTGTGCAGACCGACAAAATCAAAAAACTTTTCGCGTGCGGTGTAACCTTCCCGCGAAAACCGCTTCTTGTTTAGTGAAAGGACAATCGAAAGGAGCGCTCAGATGAAAGATGAAAAAATAATCGAATTGTTCTTTGCGCGGGACGAGCAAGCTCTGGCGGAGGTCGAGAAAAAATACGGTGCGCTTTGTCATTTTATTGCGCTAAGTATTCTCACGGTCCGCGAGGATGCCGAGGAGTGCGTCAGCGACGTTATGCTCGCACTCTGGAACGCCGTTCCGCCCGAAAGGCCGAAGGATCTCCGAGCCTATATCTGCAAAATGGTGCGCAACCGTGCCCGCGAGATATCGAGAAATGAAAACGCCTGGAAGCGCGGCGGAAGAGCCGCTGTGGTGGGTGAGGAATTTCTCTCACTCGTTGAGGACGGCAGCGACCTCGCATCGGGGTATGAATCGCGCCGCGCGGGCGAGATCATAAGCCGTGTGCTTGCAAAGGTCGGAAGAACGAACAAGGATATCTTTATTTTACGCTACTGGATGGGTTTGAGCCTCGCGGAGATCTCCGCGCAGACCGGTTTCGGCGAAAGCAAGATAAAGGTATCACTACACAGAACGCGGAACAAAATTGCCGCGGAGCTCAAAAAGGAGGGTATTACAGTATGAGCCTTGATTTCAATCAGAAAAAGCAGCTTCTTGAGTCGATCGACTATATCGACGACGCGATGCTGTCGGATACT
>JAZTXK010000020.1:0-31823 GCA_045636385.1 Eubacteriales bacterium | reverse complement strand
CACCACCCCGAGGTTGCAGCTTCGGGTCAGTTCGAGATCGAACCCCAGCTCGGCGAGGTCGTTCATATGGCTGACGCCACCATGATGATCAAGTACATCATCCACAACACCGCGCTCAAGTACGGCAAGACCGCAACATTTATGCCCAAGCCTATCTACGGCGAGGCAGGAAGCGGAATGCACGTTCATATGCTCCTCAAGAAGGACGGCAAGCCCGTATTCTCGGATGACAACGGCTACGCGCACCTTTCCGAGACCGCGCATTACTTCATGGGCGGACTTCTCAAGCATATCGCATCCCTCTGCGCACTCACCAACCCCAGCACCAACTCCTTCAAGCGTCTCGTTCCCGGCTTCGAGGCACCCGTTACAATCGGTTATGCGACCTCGAACAGAAGCGCGGTAATCAGAATCCCCGCATACGCAAAGTCGCCCGAGAAGCGCCGTTTCGAGCTTCGTAACCCCGACGCGACCTGCAACCCCTACTTCTGCTACGCAGCAATCCTTATGGCAGGTCTTGACGGTGTCAAGAATAAGATCGATCCTCACGCTGAAGGCTGGGGACCATACGACTTCAACCTCTTCCACCTTCCCGAGGAAGAGAAGGCAAAGCTCAAAGGACTTCCCACCTCTCTCGAGGAAGCTCTCTCCGCTCTCGAGGCAGACCACGACTACCTCACCGCAGGCGGCGTATTCCCCGAGGAGCTTATAGGGAACTTCATCAAGACCAAGCGCGCCGAGTGCAGCGAGATGTCCAAGATCCCTCATCCCGCAGAGTTTGATAAGTACTTTAACCTTTAATCGTATTTATGGATAAGATGAAATGCCTTCGCTGCGAAGAAGAGATGCAGTATCTGTCGCGTGAGAAGCTCCAACTCGGCAAGACTGGGTGGGTGCTCGGCGATCTGCCGAATCTTTTGTCGGGTGCACTTGAAGTGCAGATATACGTTTGCACCAAGTGCCGAAAGCTCGAATTTTTCCTCGCGGAAAACGAGATACTCGATGATGAGACCCCGAAACAGACCTGCCCCGAATGCGGCACGGTTCACGATTTCGATTATCCGAAATGCCCCAACTGTAAACACGAATATTTCTAATATGAAACAGAGCACCGCCTGCGCGGTGCTCTGTTGTTTTAATCTTTTTTCTTTGATACCTTGAAAATGTAAATCACTGCAAATAGTGCAACCTCTGCAAAGATTGCGATACCAAGCAAAGATTTGATTTCCGATACCAAAGTGCTCGCCTCTCTCATTGCCGCACGCGTATACACCGTTATCGGACAGCGATCTTCGGATTCTGTGTTATACTCAATTCTCGAATACAGTCCGGAATGGTAATAGTATTCGAGGACCTCGTTACCCTTCTTGTCATGCAGAACCACGTAGTTCTTGAAAGGCTCGGGATTGTTCTCGTCTATGATGATCGCACTGCCCACTAAATTTCCTTCAGCGTCATAATACCATTCGCCCGATTCGTTTGCCGACTCATCATAACTTGATTCCATATATTCCTTGAATTCTTCGGGAGTTTCAAGTACTACTTTCTCGGCAAACGCCACGTAACCGATGCTTTCAATAACCGTTATTGCAATACCGAGAAGAATTGCGATAACCAAGCTGACCGACGAAAGACGAATCAAAAGCTTTCGCGTATACTTTTCACGCGCAAGTCCCACTTCATTAAAAATGAGAATATTCCGACGAATCAGCGTAGGCTTGATAATAATGCGGTAGATCAGGTATGCAAGAATGATGCCTGCGACAGCGAATGCAATTCCGTACAAAATCCAAGATCCGAATCCAAGACCGAAATTGGCGCCGTTGATAATCGTAACAAGCGGCAGACAGAATGCAAAGATAGCGATATTTACAAAATATACTGCAATGGTTTTTTGCAAAAACGCTGTGTTTGCCGCCTCTGTAAGCTCGCGATAATCGTCGTCCTCATTTACGGCGATCCTTGTGTTTGATGTAAAGCAGATCTGACAGATCGTGCCGGCGAGCAGAAATGCCGAGGTGACAAAAAATGCAATCAATCCCTTTGAGAAACCGAGGTTGATTATCATTCCGACAATCAGACCGAGTAGAGATATTCCGATTGAGATAAGAGTGAGATTGTCGAATTTACGCTTCTTGCTGAAAAGCATAGATTTAAATTGTTTTTCGGTCTTTTTCTTTTGCTTGATGATCTCGTCTTCATTTTGATATTCGGTAGAGCTGGGCGAATTCCGCTCACCTCTTAAAAGTTCATCCGTCGTAATCCCGAATATCTCCGCTATCGCGGGAATGAGCGAAAGCTCGGGCGCGCACTCGTCGCGCTCCCAACGGCTGACGGTCTTATCCGAAACGAAAAGTTTGTCAGCGAGATCCTTTTGTGTCATACCGTTTGCCTTGCGCAGAACGGCTATGAATTTGCCTATTGTTTTCTTTTCCATGATGTACCTCCTTGAGTGGTGTGGTTTGGTGCAGCTGCTACGCCTACATTCTACCATTTCGTCGGAGAAAAGTCCACCCATCAGACCGAGAATGACTCTCGGAATGCGAGAATTTGCGGTTTTCACCCTATTATACCACATTTCTTGCGCCTTTTCAATCGGAAATTGAAATCCCTATTGTAAAAAAGAGGAATTTATGGTATAATTAATTGAATATAAAAATTTGGAGATATATCTATGGATAACAACTCTAAAGAAAAAAATAAAAGTCTGCGCCGTGCTATGACGGCGGAAAAGCTGACCGAAATGCTCCGTGAGATTGACGTTTCCGCGGCTGTTGAAAGCGACGGCGAATATACCGCTTCGGCTCGTCTCACCGCGCTTTTCGACCACGGCACATTCTCGCGTGTTGGCGCATATATGAACCGCTCGTCCGATCCCGATGAACCCGCGGGAGTTATCTGCGGCTACGGTGCTGTGGGCGGAAGACTTGTCTACGCCTTCGCGCAGGATCGCGCGCGACTGAACGGGGCGTTCGATTCAACATCGGGCAAACTGATCTGCGACCTTTACTCAATGGCTCTGCGTAACGGCGCGCCCATCCTCGGTATCTTTGACTCGGACGGCGCATATATCTACGAGGGCGCAAAAATGCTTGCCGCACTCGGAAGAACTGTCGTGGCTAACAGCTCTGCCGTCGGTATCGTCCCGCGTATCGCACTCGTTCCCGGCGTTTGCGGCGGCACACACGCCGTCCTCGCATCGTCGTTTGACTTCCTTATTTCAGTTAAGGAATCGACAGAGGTCTACGCCGTCTCGCCTTTTGTTAACGGAACTAATGCCTTCCCCGCATCCGAGGGAATTTCCGCGTACGAAGCCGAAGACGAGTCCGAGCTTTACCGCTTTGCCCGCAACCTGATCGGATTTATTCCCTCAAACAATACCGAGGGAACTGCGGTAGACTACGAAATTCCCGAGTTCGAGCTCCAGCGCGCTCCCGATCTGCGTTCACTCTGCGGCGAAGCTCTTGTTGCCGAGATTGCCGATAAGAAGAACTATATCCGCCTCTTTGCCGAATACGCTCCCGAAATTGCCGTCGGATTTGCCTCGGTCGGCGGAGTGGGATGTGCTTTTATGGCGTCGGAGCGCTCGCATAAGGACGGTGCGCTGACTCCCGCATCCTGCCGCGTTATAACCAAGATTCAGAAGTTTGCCGATTCGTTCGGTATTCCGATGCTTTCCTTCGTCGATTGCCCCGGTTTTGATAATTCGGTCACAGATAACGCCTTTTATCTTGAAAGCGCGGCGGCGATGAGCGATGCGTTTGCATTTTCTACCAATCCTAAGATAACGACAGTTATAGGCAAAGCATATGGCCCCGGATTTATCTATATGGCATCCAAATCGCTCGGTGCAGATATCGCATTTGCTTTAACTGATGCTTGCATCAGCGCACTTTCTCCCGAGGCATCGGTTGCCTTCGTTTGGAACGATCGCATCAAGCAGAACGATCTGACCGCAAGCCGCGAGATGCTTGAGATCGAATGGCGTGAAAAGCTTGCCTCGCCAAACGATGCCGCACTCTGCGGCGAAATCGACGATATCCTGACCCCCTCCGAGCTCCGCCCCCGCGTTATCGCCGCACTCCATATGCTCCTCGGCAAAAGGAACGCGCCTCCCGTGCGCAAAAAGAGGTAAGACGATGAACTTTTTACTTAATTCCGAGCCCACACAGAACGGCTCCGTGCTCTTTGCGGTTATCGGAGTGATCGTCGCTGCGGCTCTTTATCTTGGACTTGCATATTTAAGAAAATGCATTGAAAGAAAACAGTGCGCAGAACGGCAGGCTGTGATCCCCGAAGAGGATGATTCCGAAGAAATCGCCGCGATCACTGCCGCGATCACACTCATCCTCGAGGAAGAGGCAAAGGAAGAGGGCAGAGAAGCGCCCGCCTTCCGTGTCGTGTCATTCAAAAGAACAAATAACCGCCGTATAGGCAGAGGTGTATAATGAGAAAATTCAAAGTAAAAGTAAACGGCAAGGAATACGTCGTTGAAATAGAAGAGATCAAAGAGGAAGAGCCTGCTAAAGAAAAGGAACCCTCCGAGAAAAAAGAAGAGAAAACAGAAGAAAATTAAGCTATGGATGAATTCAAAGAATACGTCTCCCTCGGTTACGCGGAGTTTGACAAGCTCGGGCAACCGGATTATTATCCTTATGTCGCCGTTGATCTGACCCGCGTCTGCTTTTCCGAGCTTGATTACGATCCGTGGGATCTGCTCCGTGCCGTCCGCGCAGAAATGACGCATACTCCGCTTGCACTCACTCTGGCAGGACAGTGCCTCATTTCAGATAGGATCTTATCCGACGATATTGTCGATGCTTTTGTAACCCGAGCGGTTGAAAACGGAATTTCCGAGTTTAGAATATACGATCCGCTCAACGATCCGCGAAATCTGCAAACTGCGATCAACGCCGCTAAGAGAAGCGGAGCTCGGGTGTACGTCGGTATGGTTTATGCTAAAAATCCCGCGTATTCTCCCGCGTTTTTTGCGGGTTATGCAGCACAGCTTGCCGCGCTCGGTGCTGACGGCATCTGGCTTTTCTCAATGTCGGACGAGTTTTCCTGTCGCGGTATCGTAAAAGCGATCAAAGAAGCGGTGAATATCCCGCTCGGCGTTTCGGCTACATCTCCTGTGATTTCAGAAATAGCACTTGATGCGGGTGCGGATTTCTTTGAAAACGATATCTGCGATCCGATTTCCGTCGAATATTTGGACGAGGTAGAAAAAGTCCGCGAGGACGCCGGCTCACCCCCGCTTTTCGGCTTTGTTCGTGATATCGTTGTTGAGCAAGTTATTATGAATCAAAGCGCCGACGTTTACGCGAAAGTCGCGCCGCGATTCAAGGATCTCCTCCTCGGCAAATACGGCAGAACTCCTTGCCCGATCTCGCAAGATCTCGTTATCGGGATATGCGGCGGTGAAGCGTTGGTTCTCGTTCGCCCCGCCGATCTGATCGAGCCCGCACTTGAGCTTATCGAGGATAAGATAGCCGCTTGGTCGGAGCAGGAAGAGGATGTGCTGACCTACGCGCTTTTCGGCGACGAAGCTATCGGATTTTTCGAGCGCAGAAACGCCAAGCGTTATTGCCTAGACCTCGTTCACGCGCACCCCGAAAAAGGAATTCATACAATATAAAAATAAAGCCAAGGAACGAAAATTCCTTGGCTTTATCTTTACTTATTATTCTTTTTGGCAAATCCCGCAATGTAAACGCCGAATCTGTGCGAACAGCAGGGACAGCAGACGTTATGCTTCCCCGCCTTTTTCGGTAGTCGCAGAACGTTCTTGCATTTCGGACAGCGGCGGTAAACGTGCGTCTTGCGGTCGCGCACACGATCGCGCTGAAGTCTGAAAAACGCCGTGATCTTTTTTGCAAAGCGCAGAAAATCCGCGTTCTCCTTTCGTCTTTTATAGAGATTCTTCGACAAATATCTGAAAAAAGCCCACGAAATGAGCGCAAGATAGATGGCACTGACGATCAGCTTCGGTATGCCCGTGAGAAAGAAATTCACGATTATGAGAACGAAGCATACGATTATCTGGAAATTATAAAGCGCGTCAACGCCGTTGCGTCCTTGCATAAATTGCCATACGCGCTCGCGAAATGGAGTTTTGTTTTTCATAATAAACCTCCGGGTAATGCGTAGGGACGGCAATTAAGCCGTCCCATGTGTGTAAATTACTTCTTGAGAGACTTGCTGATCTCAGCGAGAAGCTCGGTCTGCTTCATGATGGAAGCGCGGAATGCAGCCTCTTCCTCAGCCTTTGCCTTTGCAGCTTCAGCGTCAGCAGCTGCCTTCTCGTCAGCAGCCTTTTTAGCGGCAGCATCAGCCTCTGCCTTTGCAAGAGCTTCCTTCTCATTTGCCTTATCCTTGATCTTATTGATCATTCTGACAACGCAGAAAATGCAGAATGCGATGATGAGAAAGTCGAGGATGGTCTGGAGCCAGGTACCCCAAAGGAGCGCAACCTCTGCGGTAACAACTTCACCCGCCTCGTTGAGCTCTTCGGGAGTGATAACGGTCTTGATCGAGTCAAGGCTGCCGCTCTTGAGGAAGATGCCTACGAAGGGATTGATGATGTAGTTAACAAAACCGGTTACGATCTTGCTGAACGCGCCGCCGACAACAACGCCGACTGCCATATCAACCACGTTTCCGCGAGAGATAAATTTCTTGAAGTCCGCACCAAAGGTGCTCTTTTTCTTTGCCATAATAAAACCTCCGGCTATTTTAATCATATATTATTATAAGTCTAATTATTCAATATGTCAAGAGAATTTTTGATTTTTTTCGGTAAAACAACGAAAATTTACAGATAATTGATTTACAGTCCCTAAATAGGTATTGACCTTTCGAATAAAATATAGTATAATTTATCCGTATGAAAAAATTATCTTCGGAGGAAATTATTTAAATGAAGAGATTCAGAGAAGAACATTATTCCTTTGTCATTGTCGGTGGAGGTATGTCGGGTCTTTGCGCGGCTATCGCGGCGGCTCGTGAGGGCGTCAAGACTGCGCTCATCCACGCCCGTCCCGTACTCGGCGGCAACGCATCCAGCGAGATCCGAATCCACATCTCGGGCGCTGACCAGAGCCTACGTCAGCCCGATTACGCAGAGAGCGGACTTGTTTACGAGCTTATGCTTGAGAACAAGGCAGTAAACGATTCCTTCAGCTATTCCACTTGGGATATGGTCCTTTTCCGCAAGGCTAAGGAAGAGCCCAATCTTACCACTTACTTTAACACCTCTATGTACGATTGCGAGGTAGAGGACGACCGCATCGTAGCTATCAGATGCTTCCAGGAGACCACCGAGCTTCGTCTCCGCATCACCGCTCCCATCTTCGCTGACTGTACCGGTAACGGAACCCTCGGCTACTTCGCAGGCGCAGAGTTCAGACAGGGAAGCGAATCCAAGGCTGAGACCGGCGAGCCCCACGCTCCCGAGATGGCAAACAACGAGAGAATGGGCAACACCATCCTTATGAAGGCTGTCGATACCGGCAAGCCCGTTAAGTTCACTCCTCCTCCTTTCGCAAAGCACCTCACCGAGCATCAGCTCCGTTACAGAGTTCACTCCAAGACTATGAAGGTTGACGCTTCCATGGCTCCCGATCCCGAGGAGTGGCTCCGCCTTTCCGCTAACTCCTGCGCGGCAGTTGACTACGGTTACTGGTGGCTCGAGCTTATGGGCGACGGCGAGGACATCATCGAGGATTACGAGAAGATCCGTGACGACCTCTATGCATACGCATACGGTCTCTGGGATCACATCAAGAACGGCGGCGAGCACGGCGCAGATAACTTCGAGCTTATCTGGGTAGGCGCACTTCCCGGAATGCGCGAGAGCCGCAGACTTATGGGTGACTACATACTCAATGAGAACGATATTCTTGACCATAAGGTCTTCGACGACGCAGTTATCCACGCGGGCTGGTGCGTTGACCTCCACGCTCCCCACGGTCTGCTTGACTTTGATATCCTTCCCTCCGATTGCAACCACTTCGAGGGCATCTACACCGTTCCTTACCGTTGCTACTACTCCAAGAATATCAAGAACCTCTTTATGGCAGGTAGAAACATTTCTACCACCAAGCTTGGTCTTGCTTCGACCAGAATCATCGCTTGCTGTGCAAACGGCGGTCAGGCTGTCGGTGTAGCGGCTTCTCTCTGTGAGAAGTACGGCTGCGATCCCCGCGGCGTAATCGAGCATATCTCCGAGCTCCAGCAGATCATGCTCCGCGAAGACGGTTACCTCCCCCTCCCCTACAAGAATGAAGACGCAAAGGATATGGCACTCACCGCAACCGTTTCGGCTTCCTCCTTCATCGCAGGCGGCGAGCCCGAGAAGGTTATCAACGGCGTATCCAGAAAGATCGGTGAAGAGCACAACGCTTGGATGACCGATTCGATCTCCGAGGGCGGCGAAACTCTCACCCTCAAGCTCGACGGCGCAAAGACCGTAAGCCAGGTAAGAGTAACCTCCGACTCCAACTTCGCATACCCCATCCGCGTTACTATGTCCGCAAACAGACAGTCTCAGCAGAGAATCGGCGTTGCTCCCGAGCTTCTCAAGGACTTCGACGTTGTTCTTTATAAGGACGGCAAGGAAGTTTCCAAGAAGGAAGTCCGCGGCAACTATCTCCGCCTTGCAGTCTGCGACGTAGAGCCCGCAGAGGCAGACGAGGTCAAGATCCACGTCCTCGCAACCAACGGCGCACCCGCGATCAAGGTTTACGAGGTAAGAATTTATTAATTTCATAATAATAGAAAACAACACAACCTCCGCGTTGTGTTGTTTTTCTATTGACAAGAGAATTGAAATGTGATATTATTAGTTTAGATAATTTTGGCGTGCATAAAGAAAGGAGATACGATATGAAAGAACATCTTATAAGGAATATTATAATTTTTGCACTCGTCTTTCTTATTATCCCTGTAGCAGTAATCATATATAAGTCGAATGATCGCGGACTTGTGTCAGCGCCCACGAAAAAGGAAGATACTGTAATTCCTATGCAGAGGTCGAATCTCGATCACAGTGTTATAAATCAGGAATTCTTGGACGCAGTGAACAAGGCGTGGCGAGAGAAGACCCGCCGTCGCATTCCTCTGGTAGAATTCCTTGAGAATTTCAATCGCAAGGGACAGATCGGAGCGGAATATCTCGGAACATATAACGGATATATTATGTTTACTGATAACACCCGTTCCACGGCTCAAATTGATTCCGCGATCGTTGCAAACCATAATTTTATCTCCGAGGGAGTTTACGGTTTTAAAGACGGCGTATTACTCTCCGCAAACGAGCTGTATTCAAGCGGCGAGCTTTCTTATTCGGATATCAGCGAAATGCACGGTCATTTGTGTGAAGCTTATTATTACGCAAGATTTTATAAAGAACTCAAAGACGTGACCGTGTCTGTTCCCGATATTCAAAGATTGGTCTTTGACTCCGAGACCGAAATACTTGCTAAACAAGCTGTTGTAACCGAATTTCTTCTTAAGGTGCTCGACACAGCGACGGTTGACGATGTGGTCATTACCGACTATTACGGACTTTTTGACGACGTTGTATTCTTTATCTATAAATCACCGCTGAAATATTACGTCAATGCTCTTAAATATGAAGAAGTCGGCGAAGAGGTGTTCGTATATCAGAACGGAAACCGTATCTACGGCTTCGACGGAAACCGCTTGTATACCCTGACAGAGGCATTTGATGCCGGTCTTATAGAAGAATCTGACATAGCGATACTTAAGGAATATCATACCGCATACTATCCATTTGCGGTCGATTTATACGGCTCGAATCTGATCGGTGAGAGTATAGATAAGATTAATTGATATTATTGAAGGATTTTTGTGAAATAAAACTAAAGTATTTATTAAAAGACCTTGACAAACCGTTCATTTTGTGGTATATTTATCTTATCTAAAATTCAGAAAGGAATTTTTATCTAATGAAAAAGATTTTTGCACTCGCACTCGCGCTCGTAATGGTTCTCTCCGTAGCTGCTTTCACAGCTTCCGCAGAATCCTATGAGGAAACCGTTGTTGCTACCAACTGGCAGCTCGGTTACGTTGGCTCTTCCACCAACTCCTCAGGCTTTGTAAACGTTCTCAACCCCAACGGCGGCAGCTATTCCTACTCCGACGTTATCGACATGGGCCCCGCTGGCTCCACCATCTCCTTCGCTGACGAAAAATCCGGCTACGCATCCGCTGCAGCTTACGTCTTCTCCTTCTGGAAGAAGAACGGCGAAGAGTTCGAGCTCGATCTTGAAGCAGGCAATATTCCCGGTTACACCGTTGCAGCTTCCAGAAGCTATGAGTTTGTAACCACTGAGGATAACCAGGCTATCCGCGTTACCTACCGCTCCGAGCAGAAGGCTGATATGACTCCCGAATTTGAGGAGATCTTCGTAGACGGCGCTAAGATCGACGTTGTTTGGAACTTCGGTTACGTTAAGGCTGACGGTTCTATCGTTGCAAGCGGTTCTGCTTACTCCTACACCGACGTTATCGTCGTTCCTAAGGCAGGAAGCAAGGTTACCTTTACCGATACCAACAAGAACGGTACCGCATTCTGCTCCAACAGCGCGTTTGTTTTCTCCACCTGGACCAAGGATGGCGAAAACTGGGTATTCGCAAGCGGTGTTAAGGGCGAAGAAGGAACCTTCACCAGCGCTCCCGTAGTTTACTCCTACACCTCCACCAAGGACAACGAGCTCGTAAGACTTTGCTACCGTTCCGAAGAGAAGGCGAATGCTCCCATTGATGCAGCTGAACGCCCCGTAGTAACTCTCAAGACTCCCGTAGCAGAGACCCCCGTAGTTCCCGAGGCTCCCACAACCGGCGACGGTATCTTCACCGTTATCGCAGTAGTTCTTGCTACTATGTCTATCGCAGTAGCAGTTACTAAGAAGAGATCCTTCTAATAAATAATAACACAAAACCGCAGATTAACGTCTGCGGTTTTTCTATTATTTTGAGCTGTGGAAGAGAATCTTTTGAAAAAGTATTGACAAACTTTAATAATTGTATTATAATGATAGTACACTAATACAGAAAGGGTGATCGAAATGAATTGGACGCTTGACAAATCCCGTCCGATATGTCCGCAGCTTTGTGAGATTATCTGCGTAGGCGTGGCAAGCGGAGAGTATCTGCCGGGAGCAAAGTTACTTTCGGTCAGAGAAATTGCGCTTCTGGCGGGTGTAAATCCGAACACGGTTCAAAAATCTTTCGAGGAGCTTGAGAGGCGCGGAGTTATCCATTCGGTACGTTGTTCGGGGTGGTACGTCAATGATAATACCGATGCCGCTGCCGAAGAACTGAAGTCGCTTCGGATGAAAAAGACAGAGGAATATCTGGCGGCGATGGCACAGCTCGGATGCAGTACGGATGAGATTATCAAATATATTAATGAATGTCAGGGAGGTAAACAATGAGCGAGCTTCTGAAATGTACGGGGCTGACGAAGAAATACGGCAGCGTACTTGCATTGAACAACGTAGATCTTACCGTTGAAGCGGGTAAGATCATTGGAATTTTAGGACCAAACGGCTCGGGAAAAACTACGCTTATTAAGCTGATAAACGGTCTGCTCACCCCGAGTGAGGGCAGTATACTTGTTAACGGTAATGCGCCCGGTGTGGAAACCAAAAAGATAGTTTCCTATCTTCCGGACAATAATTTTTTGCCGTCGTGGATGACCACCGAACAGATCATCACTCTGTTTTGCGATTTCTACGAGGACTTTCGCCCTGACCTTGCATACGAAATGCTCGATCGCCTCGGAATCGAGAGAAAGGCGAGACTGAAAAATCTCTCTAAAGGAAACAAGGAAAAGGTTTGTCTGATCCTCGTTATGAGCCGTAACGCGCTCCTTTACGTTCTCGACGAGCCGATAGCTGCGGTCGATCCCGCAACGAGAGATTACGTTATATCCACCATCATCAACAATTACAATCCCGACGCCTCGGTGCTCATATCGACGCATATCATCGCCGATATCGAGCCCGTGCTTGATGAAGCGATTTTCATCAATAAAGGTGAAATTGTGCTTCATAAGACTGTCGACGAGATACGCGAGGAGAAGGGAATAAGCGTTGACGCACTCTTCAGGGAGGTATTCAAATGGTAAAAAAGCTTCTTAAACACGAATTTATTTACTATTTCCGCACCTTCGGTATGTTTTTGCCGATAGTTTTGGCTGTAGGAGTTGTGACAAGAATCTTTTTGTTCTTAGATAACGGTAGCGTAATAAGCGAGCTCGCGACTGCTTCGTCTGTTTTTATGCTCATTGTAGCTTGTGTGGCGCTCATTTTGCTTTCTTCGGTTGTTTCCGTCGTCCGTTTTTATAAAAATATGTATTCCTCCGAGGGATATCTTACATTCACCCTTCCCGTAACTAATTCGGAGCATATTTTTGTAAAGCTTTTGGCAACTACCGTATGCGAGGCGATATGCGTTGTGACCGTTATTGCGGCGGGCGCTATTGCTATCTCCGGGGAGCTTTTTATGGATTTAATCAGAGGACTCGGCAATGCTCTGCGCGCGTTTTTTTCGCTGTACGGCGCGGCAAATGCGGTGGCGTTCATTATTGAGGCGATCTTATTATTCATTCTTTCCGCGGTCTCCGGTACGCTTTTGTACTATGCTTGTATAACGGTCGGTCAGATGGCAAAGAAGAACAGAATTCTGATGGCATTCGGAGCATACTTTATCTATTACGTTGCGACACAGATGATCTCTACCGCATTCGTCATAATCATAACGATCCTCGAAATGTCGGGTGCACTTGATTCTATCGGAACGTGGCTTTCAACCAATTCTGTTGTTGCAATACACATATACCTTTGCGGGACAATAGTGATCAGCACGGTTCTTGCTGCGGCATATTGGCTGGTGACACAGCGTATAATGACAAAAAAACTCAATCTTGAATAAACACAAAAGAGAAAACCGGGCAGAATTGCTCGGTTTTCCGTTTTTTGTTTATTCCTGATAAATAAATTCCTCTCCGTCGGTGATAAAAACTATACTACCGAGTTCATCAGTTCGGTAGATGTTTTCTCCAACGTAAGGCGTGATCCTTGCAAGTGCTTCTGCGTGCGGATGACCGTATGAGTTATCCTTGCCGCAGGAAATGATTGCAATGCTCGGTCTTACCGCCGCAAGCCAAGCGTCCGTCGATGATGTCTTCGAGCCGTGATGTCCCATTTTGAGGAGCATCGAGCCAAGCTCTGCTCCCGAATAGGTCGCGAGAATCGATTCCTCAGCAGGCTTTTCGGCATCTCCCGTCAGCATAGCCGTGGTGTCGCCCCAAGTCGCCTTTATAACTATAGAGGAGTTATTTGAGTCAAGCTTGTTATTGTTCGGATCGGGACCGAAAACGAACATATCGAATTCGCCGAGCGAGTAGGTTTCACCCGGCAGCGCGTTGTAAACCGTACAACCCTCCGCCGCGATCGCTTCCATCATTCTCGTATAAACCTTGGTGGTCTTTTCGAGCTCGGGCTTGATGACGTTGAGAACCTCGTATTCGGCAAGCACCATATCCGCACCGCCTATGTGGTCGGAGTCGGGATGGGTAAATACCGCATAATAGAGAACTTCAACGCCGCAGAGATCGAGATAGTTCTTAAGATCTTCCTCCGCGCTGTTTTCTCCCGCATCGATCAGAATGTCGCCCTCAGGCGTTCGTATCAGCGTTGCGTCGCCCTGACCAACGTCGATAAAGTGATATTCGACCTCGCCGAGTACGCCGCCGCTGACGGTTATGCCCGAGGTGTCAGGCGTGCTTGATTCCTCGGGCGGAGTGTTAGCCGTGTCTATGTAAAGAGATACCATATAGAGTAGCGTAGCTATAAGCAGAATTACAATGACCGCTATCGGACTGAGCTTTTTCTTGTTTGTATTCTTCGCCATTTTGTCCTCCGAAATGCTGTATATATTACATTATACACCTTTTTTCGACACTCTTCAATACTTTTTTCGCTAAAATGAAAGAAATTTCATAATTTAGGTTGATTATTTTCCTACTTCGTGGTAAAATAATAGAAGAAATTTTTCGGAGATTTGAAATGATAAAATTAGAAAGAAAAAAACTGAAGCGTACACTCTATAATCTGTTTATGCTTACACTCGGTTCGTTGATTTTTGCGGCGGGCGTCGCGTGCTTTCTTGACCCGAACAGCATCGCTCCGGGCGGTATTTCGGGCGTTGCAATCATAATCACTAAATTTGTTGACGTTCTGCCGACAGGTACTTTGATCGCGCTTATTAACGTTCCGATACTTATAGTCGGAACATATAAATTCGGATTCAAATTCCTTGCCTCGACGATGTACGCCGTTCTTGTGTCATCCGTTGCTGTCGACGCCCTCGGTGCACTTGTCGGACCTCTTACAAACGATCTTCTGCTTGCCTCTGTCGGAGGCGCGGTTCTTGTCGGTACGGGAGTGGGACTTGTCTTCAGAACCGGTGCAACGACGGGCGGAACAGACGTTATCGTTAAGCTCTTGCGTCTCAAGTGGCGTCATCTTCCCACGGGTATCATTTTCGGAGTGGTTGACGGATGCGTTTGCCTTATCTCAGGCATAGTTTTCAAAAATCTTGAGGTTATGATCTACGCGGGCATCGCGCTTATGCTTCAAGGAATGATCGTGAACAAGGTTCTCTATGGCGGCGACGGCGCGAGAATGCTCTATATTATCAGCTCACGCAATCAGGATATAGCGAAAAGGCTGCTGAGTGAGGTTGACGTCGGCGCGACCTTCTTCCACGGTAACGGTGCTTACAGCGGAAAAGAGTATGACGTACTGATGGTCGTTATGCGTGCCAAGCTTCTTCCTCAGGCTCGCGACGTAGTAAGACAGGTCGACGACAGCGCGTTTATGATCGTGACAAACGCTACATCCGTCTTTGGAGAGGGCTTCAAGCGTCACGATTCGGAAGAAATTTAAAATCAGGAAAAATTTAGATGAATATTTTCGGTGGAAGACCGGGAATTGCGGCGGGGGTTCTGGCGGTCATAGCCATCCTCGCCGCCGCTTTTTTGACGTTGTCAATCAATATTATTTTGGTTGCCGCAGCAGCCTTGTTTGTTGCGGTCTGCGTTGTTTTGATGATTTGTAGGAAAATCAAGCCTTACAGATTATTTTCGATCGCGGTCGTTTTTCTTGTTTTTCTTTCCGCGTGGCTTCGCGGAATGGATCTCTTTTACAGAGCCGTACCCGATGCGGAAGCTCTCTGCGGTGACGACGCGTACGTCCACGCAACGGTTGCCGAAAGGTACACTTCGGGAGACTATTATACAGTTTATTTCATTCGTCTGAAATCCGTCAACGGTGTGGCGTATGATGGAAAAGCAATACTCAATTGCGAATACAATTCTGATCTTCAGGTCGGATATGAGTTCGTTCTCCGCTCGGCTGATGTTGAGTATGTAATGCGCTTGGCGGAAAATGAGGCTATCTCCTATCTTGCTGACGAAGTGTTTCTCAGTATCACATCATTCAGTGAAGACGATTGCCATATTCTTTCCGAGGGCAATTATACTTTTTCCGATCGTCTTGATATGCTTAATTCTTATCTTTCCGCAAGGCTGAAAAACACGGTAGGCGGAGACGGCGGAAGGCTTGCCGCGGCTATGCTTCTCGGCGACAGAGAATCTCTTACCTCTGAAATGTACCGCGATTTCAGCCGTGCGGGGATTTCGCATTACCTGGCAGTCAGCGGTCTGCACGTATCAATTATCACGGGACTCGTTTCATTTATTTTGCTCAATCTCCGCATCAGGCGCGGATTCAGAAACATCCTCCTGATCTTATTTGCGCTCGGCTATCTGCTTTTGCTTGGATTTCCCGTAAGTGCGGTAAGGTCTGTGATTATGCTGACGCTAGTCTGCATTGCCTATTCGATAGGCGACAATTCGGATATTCTCAATTCGCTCGGTATAGCGGCGACGCTGATAGTTTTGTCAAGTCCAATTTCTGTCTTTGATAATAGCTTTATACTTTCTTTTTGCGCTACTTTAGGAATAGCAGCATTTATTCCGACTTTTACGGCACTTCCGCGCAAACTTGCACATGCAAAAAAGAAAGAGGACGGCAAGGAAGAGAAGAAGCCTAAAAATATCAGAAGGCTTTTGTGGGGAATTCTTACTGCAATCATGACAACGCTCTGTGCCGTATCCGCAACACTCCTTCCGTCCGCGCTGATCTTTGGCGAGACCTCGGTCTGCACTTTGATTTCCAATCTGATTCTTGTTCCCGTCGGCGCACCTATGCTTGCTTCCTCGCTATTGTGTCTGATTTTCGGAAAGGTTCCGTATCTCGGTGGAGTGCTTGCATCCGCAGTAAGGCTTTTTACGAATATCATACTTGAGGTTGCAACAGGATTCTCGGAAATGCGCGGTGCATCGGTTTCGTTGATATCACGCGGTGCAATAACGGTAGTAATAATTTTCACAGTCATCCTTGCCGCCGCCCTTATATTCAAGGTCAAGCGAAAAGAGCTCTTACTTATCATTCCCGCGCTTTATCCGCTTGCATTGGCGATAATATCGGTTATCGCCGTTGCATCGGTACCTCAAAACGCGCAATTGACCTGCATCAGCACGGGCAGAGACGAAAATATCTTCATACAGGTGCGGAACGAAAACGTACTGATCGACGTCTCGGACGGATCGTACACAAGATTGCGTACAATAGCTGATGTAGCTCAAGAAAACGGCGCGACCGAGTTTGACACCGTTATGCTTACTCATTATCATAACCGTCACGTGTCAGCACTTTCTCGCTTTACCGCCGAAGAAATGGTCCGGTGCGTTCTTCTTCCGTATCCTGCGACCGAGGACGAGGCTTGGATCATGGCACAGATCGCTGATACCCTTCAAAAAACGGGATGTGCCGTGCGAGTTCTTCCGCCCGAGGGAGATGTGGAGCCGGCGGACGGTATAACGCTGACATATCCGCGTATCACGACGATCGACCGTTCCTCACAGCCGGTCACCTTTCTTTCTTTTACCGACGGTAACAAGCGCGTAACTTATCTATCCGCCTCCTCGTGGGAAAACGGCTTGTATTTCGAGGACGAATTAAAGCGTCTTTCAGCGGAAAGTGATGCTGTGCTGATCGGTGCTCACGGTCCCGTGAGTAAAGAAATATTCGATATTCCTCTCGGAAAGTCCACGCGAGCTTATGTTTTCGGTGAAAATTACGAATACGTTATCCACACCGAATCTAGTATACCGAAGGATCGCACAACGGTAAATGTATCTATCGTAAAATTCGATTTCGGAGACGGTGAATAGATTCGAAGATTCGCGTTTGTGATTTGATTTTGACTAAACACCCAATATTTTATGAAAAACTGTTGACTTTTGTCACAAAAATTGTTATAATATAAACGTATTTGTATTTGCTTATATAATATCTGAAATAAGGTCAGAAAGTCTCTACCGGATAGCCGTAAATCATCCGACTATAAGCTCCCATAACGTATTTTACACGGGAGAAGAGTCGGTGGCATCTTTTCCCGATCTGTATTTTCGGCACTAAGTGCTGCAAATAAATTTTTCATTATTATTTTATGGAGGAAACCATGAAAAAAGCACTGTCACTCATTCTCGCAGTTCTTATGCTCCTTTCCGTCACCATCGCGTTCGCATCTTGCGAAAAGACTGATGATACCTTCAAGGTAGGTTTCATCTTCCTGCACGATGAGAACTCCACCTATGACAAGAACTTCATCGACGCAGCTAAGGCAGCTTGCGCAGCTCTCGGTCTTACCGAAGATCAGATGATCCTCAAGGTCAACGTTCCCGAAGGCGCAGAGTGCTACGATGCGGCTTGCGAGCTTGTTGAAGCAGGTTGTGATCTCGTTTTCGCTGACTCCTTCGGTCACGAGGCGTTCATGATCCAGGCAGCTAAGGAATTCCCCGAGGTTCAGTTCTGCCACGCTACCGGTACCAAGGCTCACACCGAAAAGCTCGCTAACTACCACAACGCTTTCGCTTCCATCTACGAAGGCCGTTACATCGCAGGTATCGTTGCTGGTATGAAGCTCAACGATATGATCGCTAAGGGCGAGATCACCGCAGAGCAGGCTGTTATCGGTTACGTTGCAGCTTGGCCCTACGCAGAGGTTAAGTCCGGTTACACTTCCTTCTTCCTCGGCGCACGCTCTGTATGCCCCACCGCTACCATGAAGGTTGAGTACACCAACTCCTGGTTCGATATCGCACTTGAGAAGACCGCAGCTGAAAAGCTCATCGGCGACGGTTGCGTACTTATCTCCCAGCACGCTGACTCCGAGGGTGCTCCCAAGGCATGTGACGCAGCAGGCGTTCCCAACGTTGCTTACAACATCAGCACCAAGGACATCGCTCCCAACACTTGGCTCATCTCTTCCAAGATCGACTGGACTCCTTACATGAAGCTCATCATCGAGAAGACCCGTGATGGCAAGGGCAATGAGATCCCCTACGACTGGTGCGGCGGTATCAAGGAAGGCTCCGTAGTTCTTACCGAGCTCAACACCGCTCTCGCAGCTCCCGGTACTGAAGAGGCTATGAATGCTGCTATCGAAGCTTTCAAGGCAGGCACTCTCCACGTATTCGATACCAACACCTTCACCGTAAACGGCGCGAAGCTCGAGTCCTATCTTGCTGACGTTGACGATCTCGGCGATTTCGTAGGCGAGACTGAGGTTGTTATCAACGGTTACTTCAACGAGTCTGCAGAGGGCAAGCGTTCCGCTCCTTACTTCGATCTTATTATCGACGGTATTACTGCAGCACAGTAATTTTACTCTTAAAGCCTATAGGGGATGCCGAATTAATTGGCATCCCCATGGGCGTTTTTCTCTATACAAAATTTTTATCCGAGAGCAGAATCTGTTCTGCTTTGGGATAAAAGTTTCGGAAACCTGCTAATGAAAGGGAAGGGCTCAATGAACAACGTAGCAATAGAACTCCGCGGAATTACAAAGCGATTCGGAAACGTCGTTGCCAACAGCAACGTCAATCTCACGGTCCGCAACGGCGAGATACTCTCGCTTCTCGGCGAAAACGGAAGCGGTAAAACTACGCTTATGAATATGATCTCGGGTATTTATCATCCCGATGAAGGTCAGATTCTTATAGGCGGCAAAGAGGTATCTATAAATTCACCTCATGACGCATTTAATTATAAGATCGGTATGATCCATCAGCATTTTAAGCTGGTAGATCTTTTTACGGCTGCGGAAAATATCGTTCTTGGACTTGAAAAGAACGGAAAATTCGATATCAGAACGGCTTCCTTAAAGGTGGCAACTATAAGCGCAAAATACGGTTTTGATATTATACCCTCAAAGAAAATATATGAAATGTCTGTATCCGAAAAGCAGACTGTCGAGATCATTAAAGTTCTTTACAGAGGCGCGGATATCCTCATTCTCGATGAGCCGACAGCCGTTCTTACGCCTCAGGAGACCCGCAAGCTTTTCAACGTCCTGCGCAGAATGCGTGACGACGGTAAGGCGATAATCATAATCACTCATAAGCTACACGAGGTTCTCGATCTTTCCGACAGAGTAGCCGTTCTCCGCCACGGTGAATACGTAGGAACTATCGACACCAGCGAAGCAGATGAAAATATCCTCACCGAAATGATGGTCGGTAAGAAGGTCGAGCTTAATATCGATCGCCCCGATCCCGTTGACCCGCAGGATAGATTGGTTGTTAAAAACATTGATTGTAGAAACCGAGATGGCATAAAGCTTCTTGACAATGTCAGCTTCACAGCGCGTTCGGGTGAAATACTCGGTATCGCGGGTATCGCCGGAAGCGGCCAGCGTGAGCTCCTCGAAGCTATCGCAGGACTCCAAAAGCTTGACAGCGGCTCGATAGTCTATAATAACCCCAAAAACGGACAGTCGGAGGAGCTTCGCGATAAAACCCCGCTTGAGATCCGTGAGCTCGGCGTTCGTCTTTCCTTCGTTCCCGAGGACAGACTCGGAATGGGACTTGTCGGTAATATGAGCGTCGTGGACAATATGATGCTCCGAAGCTACCGCCGAGGTAAATCGGTATTCGTTGATAAGCACGCCCCCGAGGAGCTTGCTCATAAGATCATCAAGGAGCTTGAGGTCGCAACACCCGACGCTGATACACCCGTTCGCCGTCTTTCGGGCGGTAACGTTCAGAAGATCTTGCTCGGACGTGAAATTTCCTCGTCGCCCACACTTCTTATGGCGGCGTACCCCGTTCGAGGACTCGATATAAATTCCTCGTACCTCATTTACGATCTGCTCAACGATCAGAAGAAAAAGGGCGTTGCCGTTATTTTCGTCGGCGAGGACCTTGACGTGCTTCTTGACCTTTGTGACCGCATTATGGTTATCGGAGGCGGTAAGATCACGGGTATTCTCGATGGCAGAACCGCCACTAAGAATGAGGTGGGTTATCTTATGACAAAAACTGACAGATGGGAGGAGAAGCGTGATGAAGAATAATTACAAGACTCATAAAGAGCCTCTCGTGTATATCACGAAAAGAGGCGAGATGCCCAAATCAAAGCAGATGCTTATCAAGTCTATCGTTATTCTTGTGGGGATCATATTTTGCGCGATACTGACGATATTGCTCACCAACGAAAATCCTCTCAAGGTTTTCAAGGCGATGTTTATGGGAAGCTTCGGCTCACCCAGAAAGATCTGGAATCTCCTTCAGGCGTCAGCCATCCTTCTCGGAATCTCGCTCGCCGTTACTCCCGCATTCAAGATGCGCTTCTGGAACACGGGTGCTGAGGGTCAGGTTCTTATCGGTATGCTTGCGAGCATCGCTTGTATGATCTATATCGGCGACTCGCTGCCTTCTTGGCTTCTTATTATCATTTCGCTTTTCGCAAGTATCGCTGCAGGCGCGGTCTGGGCGGGTATTCCCGGCTTTTTCAAGGCGATTTGGAATACCAACGAAACTCTCTTTACCCTTATGATGAACTACGTTGCGGCACAGCTCGTTTCGCTTCTCATCATGTATTGGGTTCCCAGCGGCTCGATGGTTCTCGGACTTGTCAATTCAAACTCCCAAAACGGTTGGTTCCCCACGATCCTTGGACAAAAATATCTGCTTAACATCCTCATCGTTGCGTTCCTCACCGCTGCTATCTACATCTATCTCAAAAAGAGTAAGCAGGGTTATGAGATTGCAGTCGTCGGAGAAAGTGAAAATACCGCGCGATATATCGGTATCAACGTAAAAAAGGTAATCATCCGTACGGTTCTTATTTCGGGCGCACTCTGCGGTGTTATGGGATGGATACTTGCCGCAGGAACCGACCACTCTATCAACGCGAGTGCTGTCGGAGGCAACGGCTTTACAGCTATCATGGTTTCTTGGATGTCCAAGTTCAACCCCATTACAATGATATTCTCCTCGATCCTCGTATGCTTCCTGCAGAAGGGCGCGAACGAGATCGCGTCGAACCTCGGACTTAACTCGAGCGTCGGCGAGGTCCTCACCGGAATTATCATCCTCTTTATCGTCAGCAGCGATTTCTTCGTAAACTATCAGATTCACTTCCGTAAAAACAATAGAAAGGAGAAGGCTGAATAATGGACATTTTTGCAAAGATCATGGCGTTTATCGCCGCGGCTATAGTTCAGGGCACCCCTCTTCTTTTCGGTGCAACGGGTGAGATCATTACCGAAAAGAGCGGTAACCTCAACCTCGGTATCCCCGGTATTATGTATATCGGCGGTATCTCGGGTATCATCGGCGGTTATCTCTACGAGCATTTCTGCGCTGAGCCCTTACCGATCCTCTGCGTCGTCATTTCTCTCTTGGCGTCGATCCTCGGTTCTGCCTTCATCGCGTTTATTTACAGCTTCCTTACCATTACTCTTAAGGCTAATCAGAACGTCGTCGGTCTTGCCCTGACCACTCTCGGTGTAGGTCTCGGTAACTTCTACGGTGGCTCTCTCCTTAAGTTCTTCGGTGAGACCGGCTCGATCTCCCTCTACATCACAGGTAACGCATACAAGACCAAGATCCCGTATCTTTCTTCTGAGCTCGGTATCATTGGAGAGACCTTCTTCTCCTTTGGCTTCCTCGTTTATCTTGCAATTATTATCGCGATACTTTCACAGCGTTTCCTCAATAATACCCGTCACGGACTTCATCTCCGTGCTATCGGTGAAAATCCCGCAACCGCTGATGCTGCGGGAATCAACGTAGCGCTCTATAAGTACGTTGCAACCTGCGTCGGCGGCGCTATCGCAGGCCTCGGCGGACTTTACTTCGTAATGGACTACACCACGGGCGCGTGGACAAACAATGGCTTCGGCGACCGCGGATGGCTCGCTATTGCAATCGTTATTTTCGCTCTCTGGAAACCCAAAAGCGCAATACTCTCGTCCTACATTTTCGGCGGACTTTATATCGCGAGCGTATTTATCTCGGGTCTTTCGGGAAGCACCAAGGAGCTTATCAAGATGCTCCCGTACCTTGTAACCATCATCGTTCTTGTCTTCACAAGCTCCCGTAAGAAGCGCGAACATCAGCCTCCCGCTGCACTTGGTCAGTCTTATTTCCGAGAGGAAAGATAATCGAAACATGGAAATATTCAGATTTGATACCATAGACTCCACCTTTGCGGAAGCGGGAAGACGTATGAAGGAGCTTTCTGACGGCGCGTATCTCTTCACGGCTCGCGAGCAAACTGCGGGCAAGGGACAGGGCACCCATACCTTCTATTCACCGAAGGACAACGGTATCTACGCAACCCTCCTTCTCGTTGGAGAATACGCTGACGTCTGCGAGCCCGCATTTTCGTCCAAGCTCGGGCCTTTCTCGACAGTTACGATAACCGACGCGGTGCTTGACGCTTGTTCGGATTTCGATCAGCGACTCGGAATCAAATGGGTAAACGATCTTCAGCTTGACGGCAAAAAGTACGGCGGCGTTATAACCGCAGTTACCGTAAAGGAAGGCAAGCTGACCTCGATCCGCATCGGCTTTGGAATCAATACGGGATACGCCGATATGCCCGACGAGCTTCGCGGCAGAGTGACAACTCTCGGCCTCGATCCCGCAGATACCGAACGTCTTATGATCGAGATTGCCGATAGACTCTGCAATCACCTTCCCGAGGTCGTCCCCGATAAGCTTTACACCGACTATTGCAAATATTGCACCACCCCCGGCAGAAGCATTATGCTCCCCGACGGAAGATGCGGTACGGCAGTAAGCGTCGCCTCTGATTTCTCGCTGATATTCTCGGTAGAGGGCAAGCGCCCCGAATTTACGAATACCACGGCAGGTCTTATAATCTTATAATTAATAGAACCCGAAAGCATAGGCTTTCGGGTTCTTCACATTTTTCTTCGATTTGTCATATTATGTAGTATAAAACCTATATATATGAGGATCAACAGATGGAAAGAGATATCAAGCTTGCCTTGCTCGGCGGTGACGCGCGGCAGGGCTACCTCGCCGCCGCACTTTCTGCGCGTGGATATGAGTGCGCCGTTTGGGGACTCGGCAGGGAAATGGGGATAGGCGGAGGTGTCAGATGCAGGGATTGGAGGGACGCAGTGCGCGGTGCTGATGCCGTGATCCTTCCTCTGCCTGCATCCTCGGATGGACTTAATATAAATTGCTTGTACGGCAACGAGGATGATAAATTAAAGATTGTAACGCTTTTGAATTTCATTGAGGTGCCCGCTTTCGGTGGTCGGTTTGACGATTCGGTAACGTTGTTTGCGAAATCGCATAATAAACGTGTGATCGACTATTTCGATTCGGAAAGCTTGCGCATCCGAAACGCCGAGCCGACTGCCGAGGGGGCGGTATCGATCGCAATGCAGAAAATGAGCAGAACCGTGCGTGGGTGCCGCGCCGCCGTTGTTGGCTACGGCAGGATAGGAAAGATGCTCGCCCACCTTTTGGAACGCATAGGAGCAGAGGTCACAGTTGCGGCGAGGAATTGCCGTCAGCTTGCCGAAGCCGCATCCTTCGGCTACCGAACTTTGAAAATATCGGAAAACGCGCCCCGCAGAGGACTTGACAAAATACTTCGCCGCGAAAGCTGTGACGTGATATTTAATACCGTACCGTCAATAATATTTGACGTCGAGGTCCTGAATGCGACCGACGAAGGAATACTTTTTGTTGATCTCGCCTCCGTTCCGGGAGGTGTCGATTTCGCCGCAGCGAAGGACAGAGGCATAGAAGCAGTGTGGGCACTTTCACTCCCGGGAAAATACGCACCCGAAAGCGCGGGCATGATCATCGCCGATGTGCTCGACGAGCTCTTTGAAAGCGAGGGGATAACTTGAAGATAGGCTTTGCATTTTGCGGTTCATTCTGCACGTTCGCGCCGGCGATGGAGCAGCTCAAACATCTCGCGGATATCGGTCACGAAATAGTTCCGATAATGAGCTTTAACGCATCGTCTATCGACACGAGATTCGGTGCAGCGGCAGATCATATTGCCAAAATCGAATCGATCTGCGGCAGAGGCGTCATAAAAACGATCGCGGAAGCCGAGCCGCTCGGACCAAAGGAAAAGCTCGACATGCTCATAATCTGCCCCTGTACCGGGAACACACTTGCTAAAATGGCACTCGGCATAACCGATACTCCCGTAACGATGGCGGCAAAGGCACATCTGCGTTGCGACCGACCTCTTCTCATCGCCCTAGCGACGAACGACGGTCTATCCGCAAATCTTTCAAATCTCAACGCAATGCAAAAGCGCAAAAGTGTTTATTTCGTTCCGCTTACGCAGGATGATCCCGAGAAAAAGCCGAATTCCCTCGTCTGCGATTTCTGCAAGCTCGGCGACTCCTTCTACGCCGCCCTGCGCGGAGAACAGCTCCGTCCGCTGTTTCTGAACTGATACCGATCCTTCTCCGTACCCGCGGAGAAGGATTTTTTGTATTTTCTATTGAAATTTGTTATTCTTTGTGATATAATTACTGTGAAATAATGTTGTTTGCGCGATTTTGCGCGAAAGTGAGGATAAAAATGTCTGATTTCAAGATTGAAACAAAATGTATTCAGTCGGGCTACAACCCCGGAAACGGCGAGCCCCGCGTTCTTCCCATATACCAGAGCACTACCTATAAGTACTGCTCCTCCGAAGAAGTAGGCGACCTCTTCGACCTCAAGGCTGACGGCCACATGTATTCCCGTATCTCCAACCCCACGGTTGCAGAGGTAGAGAAGAAGATCACCGATCTCGAGGGCGGCACCGGCGCGATTCTTACCTCGTCTGGTATGGCGGCTATCCTTCTTGCGGTTCTCAATATCACTAAAGCAGGGCAGAATATCGTTTCTCTTGCCGCTATTTACGGCGGAACCGTAAATCTCTTTGCAGTAACCCTCAAGCGCTTCGGCATCGAGGTTCGCTTTGCAACCTCGTCTATGAGCGATGAGGAGATCGAAGCTCTTATCGACGAAAACACCCGTATGCTTTTCGGCGAAACTATCGCAAATCCCGCGCTCGACGTTCTCGATTTCGATCGTTTTGCCGCAATTGCTCACAAAAACGGTATTCCTTTCGTTGTTGACAACACCTTCCCGACCCCCATCCTCTGCCGTCCCTTCGAGCACGGATGCGATATCGTCGTTCACTCCACCACCAAGTATATGGACGGTCACGCTACCGTTGTCGGCGGATGCGTTGTTGACGGCGGTAAATTCGATTGGTCCGCAAACCCCGAAAAGTGGCCCGAGCTCAACGATCCCGATCCCTCCTACCACGGCGTTGCGTACGTCAAGCAGTTTGGCAACAACGCAGCATACATCACAAAGGCGCGCGTTCAGCTCGTCCGCGATATGGGTATCGCTATGACCGCAATGAGCGCATTCCTGCTCAACCTCGGTCTTGAGACCCTCCACCTCCGTATGGAAAGACATTGCTCGAATGCTCTCGCTGTGTCGAAGTATCTTGAGGCTCACGAGAAGGTCGAAAGCGTTTCCTACCCCGGACTTGAAAACGATCCTCGCCACGAGCTTGCGAAGAAGTACCTCCCCGACGGTTGCGCGGGCGTAGTTTCCTTCGTTATCAAGGGCGGTCGCGATTCGGCTGTCAAGTTTATGGACTCCCTCAAGCTCGCCGCTATCGTTGTTCACGTAGCAGACTCCCGCACGAGCGTGCTCAATCCCGCATCCACCACTCACCGCCAGCTCACCGATGAACAGCTTGAAGCCGCAGGCATCCCCGCGGGTCTTGTTCGACTTTCCGTCGGTACCGAGCATATCGACGACATCATCGCCGATATTGAGCAGGCACTTGCAAACGCTTAATTTTCAGGAGTAAAATATGCCTATCAAAATTCCCAATCTTCTTCCCGCGACACAGACTCTGCTTGACGAGAATATCTTCGTTATGACGGAGACTCGCGCGATCACGCAGGATATAAGACCTCTTAATATCCTCATGCTCAACCTGATGCCGCAGAAGATCACAACAGAGACACAGATCGCGCGCCTGATCGGAAACACCCCCCTTCAGGTAGAGCTTGAACTCCTTCAGACCGCGACGCATAAGGCAACGCATACCTCTGCCGAGCACATGCTCGCGTTCTACAAGACCTTTGACGAGGTCAAGCATAAGAAATACGACGGAATGATCATCACCGGCGCACCCGTTGAGCAGATGCCCTTTGAGGAAGTTACCTACTGGGATGAGCTTTGCGAGATCATGGAATGGTCGAAGACGAACGTAACCTCCACCTTCCACATTTGCTGGGGCGCACAGGCGGGACTTTACTATCATTACGGTATTAAGAAATATCCTCTTGACTCCAAGCTTTTCGGTATCTTTGAGCATACCGTAGACCGCCGCTCCTCGATGCTTTTTAGAGGCTTCGACGATAAATTTTTCGTTCCTCATTCGCGCCATACTACCGTGCGCATCGAGGACGTAGAGGCTTGCCCCGAGCTCAAGATCCTTTCCACCTCGCCCGTAGCTGGACTTTATGCTTGCGCGACCGACCGCGGCAGACAGATATTTATTACAGGACATTCGGAGTATGATGCGGGCACCCTCAAGGCAGAATACCTCCGCGACAAGAACGCGGGACTTCCCATCGATCTTCCCGTCAATTATTTCCCGAATGACGATGATACCCTTGACCCCATCGTAACCTGGAGAAGCTGCGCAAATCTGCTTTACTCCAACTGGCTTAACTATTTCGTATATCAGACAACACCATACGACAGAGAACAGATCAGCTGACAAGAAAGGAGATCTTAAATGAAACTTGCATCAGATTTCAGACAAGCTGCCCGCGACGCTCTCCGCGGAAAATGGGGCATTGCGGTGATCGCCGGACTCGTCGCAGGACTTCTCGGTGGAAGCAACGAAGGCGGAGGAGTAGGCTTCAATTACGACCTCTCGGGATTTAACAACCCGGATTATGAGGGAGGAGACGTTAATGTAAATGTCGAGGGATTTGACGAGATGTTTTCAGGCGTTGATACTGCTTTCTGGGCGATATTAGGTACAATTCTCGCCGTTGGCGTGGCGATCGGACTCGTTTTCGGAATTGCATATTTCCTACTTGGAAGCATCATAGAGGTAGGATACGCAAAATTCAACCTCAATCTGATCGACGGAGGAAATGTTGAGATCACTAATCTCTTTTCCTATTTCAAGCATTGGAAAAGTACTGTACTCGCAAACCTGCTTCGCAGTCTTTACATATTCCTTTGGAGTCTTCTTTGCGTGTTTCCCGGGATCATAGCGTCATACAGCTATGCTATGGTGCCCTACATTATGGCAGAAAACCCCGAACTTACTGCAAGTGAAGCCATTGAAATGTCGAAGAAAATGATGGACGGCAATAAGATGAGACTCTTCTGTCTCGAATTGAGCTTCATCGGATGGTCATTCCTTTGCTTATTTACCTGCGGAATAGGCTATCTCGTCCTCACTCCATATATCAAAGCTGCAGTTGCCGATTTTTACCGCGAAGTTTCCGACACCCGTCCCACCCCCGCGTTCGACGAAGAAACTCCGATCTACATTCCCGAATCATAATTTTCAAGAACTCCGCCGAGCGCGGAGTTCTTTTTTATGGCAATAGAAAAACTCTTCTTCTTACTGCGTCGCAATAAGCAGTAATACCAAACGTTGCGAAGAAATAATAAACGAATAGCATCGGCAATTCGGTTGCATCCGACCGAAGCAATAGTGACGATAACAAATCAAAACCGTAAGCCTCGTCGGCGATCGCGAGAAGTCCCGAAAGAAAAACGAAAACACAAGCTGCGACCGAACCGAATGCCGCGCGTAATGCTTTATGAAGCCGACGGTAAAATATATTCTTCTCGAATCTGTAAACGGTGTATCCGAACAGAGCGCCGAAGATCAGATTTGCCGCAAAGGGCGGCTGATAGGCGATACGAGGCAAAAATCCGTGAAGCGGCGTATGGAAAAAGGGATAGGTGAAAGGGTAGAGAGTATTCGACACGAAGCGCGCTATCCTTGCGAAAATTTCCGCCGAGAGTGCCCAGAGAGCCGCACTGCTTGTTGAAACAAGACAAAACTCTCCTGCTCGTGTATTAAGGAAACGCTCGGTTTTGCTCTTCAGCTCGGGCTTGATATTTGGCATAATGTTTCTCCTGTTTGTCTTTTGTGGAAATTATCGACGCAAATTCAACTTTTAAACGTGAAAATCCGATTTACCTATTGAAAAATATTAAAATGTTTGATATAATATAATAATGTATAACTATATGCGGAGGTTCGGTATGCAAATATTATTTGAAAACTGCAGGCTGTTCGACAGCACAAACAGGATATTCAAGACAAGATCAATGCTCGTGGAAGACGGCGTTATCTGCGCACTTTTGCGCCATACCGATGCCCGCCCCGAGGTGGATTCGGTTATCGACTGCGGCGGTAGGGAGGTTATCCCCGGACTTGTTGATATTCATACACATGGCAGAGCGGGCGGCGATTTCAATACTGCAGATGCCGACGTTATGCGCGCGATGGCGAAATCCTACGCGGAATATGGCGTAACCTCTGTTTTCCCGACTCTCGCTTCGGCGGAGTTTGAAAGTCTTTGTGCTCAGGCTGAATTGATCGACAGCCTTAAGGGCGATACCGACGGCGCGGAATTCCTCGGCGTTCACCTTGAAGGAAGATATCTTAATCCCTCAAAGGGCGGCGCACACAATCCCGAGCTGCTCACGTCTCCCGATAATGTCGAGCTTGACGCATTCGCTTCCGCGTCTAAGCTTCCTCTCCGCGTAAGTGCGGCGTTCGAGCTTAAAGGCGGTGATGCTTTTGCCGAGCATGCAAAAGAACTCGGCGCAACTCTTTCTCTTGCACATACTGCGGCAACTTACAAAGAAGCAACGGAAATCTACCGCAAGCATAAGGTAGCGTTTACTCACCTTTACAACTGTATGCCTCCCATCCACCACCGAGACGGCGGAACCGTTCTCGCGGCTCTCGAATCGGGCGGCTTCTGCGAGCTTATCTGTGACGGTCATCATATTTCCCCCGAAATGGTCGCCTTTACCTACCGTATGATAGGTATGGACAGGCTTGTGCTTATAAGTGACTCTATGGAAGCTACCGCACTTTCGGACGGTAAATACAGCATTGCGGGACTTCCTGTCTATGTAAAGGACGGTGTCGCGCGAACCGAATCAGGCAATCTCGCGGGCAGTACCCTTTCTCTGATTAACGGCGTTGAGAACCTCGCCCGTTTCGCAAATATCCCGATCGTTGACGCTCTTATCTGCGCGACGCTTACCCCCGCGCGAGCCGTCGGTCTTGAAAATAAGATCGGTAAGCTCACCCCCGGAAACCGTGCTGATTTTATCATCTGTTCGATTTCGGGCAAGAAGATAGATATAGATCAGGTCTTCGTCGGCGGAGAAGTGGTGTATTAACGAATATGAAAAAACGCAAATTATATAAATCCGACCGCAAGGAGCTTTTACAAAATCTTTCTTCTGAAGTGAACTCACTCCTTATGCGGAACAAAGCGAGAGCATCGCTTGTTATTGCCCACGTATTTACCCTTTCGATGGCAGGCCTCGGCTTAATAATTTCCTATCTGCTTTTGAATATTCTTGAATATTTATCCGTACAGATAAGCGACCTCATTGGATATCTTGTAATGTTCGCATTTGTTTACCTGTTTGCCGCTCCCGCTTTTGCGAGTGTAAGAAATACCGCAAGCGCAATATGCGACGGCAGGGAAGTGTCGATGCCCGAGATATTCTCTGTATTCTCAAGCTTCAAAAGATTTGTAATGTCCTATCTACCAATCAGAATATTTTCTTGGATTCCCAAATTTAAGCGGGGACAAGGAAAGAGATATTGGTCTGATTTGCTTACAGCAATCAAAGCGCGAATTACACGCTCAAATGCCTTGAAGTACATCTTGGATATCTTATTATCCTTCGCCACATGCTTCATCTATTATATACTCGCGGCAGGTCCTCGTGCGGCTCTCCGCCGAGAGCTGGTCATACGCAAAATAAAATATATCAATTCGAAAAATAACGAAAGGACGGTCAAAAGAAATGACTAAACCTAAGTATTATATAACAACAGCTATCGCATACGCTTCGGCGAAGCCCCATATCGGCAACACCTACGAGGCTATCGCGACCGACGCCATCGCCCGCTACAAGAGAGCAAAAGGCTATGACGTATTCTTCTGCACGGGTACCGATGAGCACGGTCAGAAGATCGAAAACTGCGCTGCAGCAGCAGGCATCGCGCCCCAGGCGTACGTTGACAACGTTGCGGGTATCATCAAGGAAATGTGGGATAAGATGAACGTAAGCTACGACTACTTCATCCGCACCACCGACGATTACCACGTTAAGACAATTCAGAAGATCTTCGAGCGTTTCCTCAAGCAGGGTGATATCTACAAGGGCTACTATGAGGGCTGGTACTGCACTCCCTGCGAGTCCTTCTTTACCGAATCTCAGGTAACAGACGGCAAATGCCCCGACTGCGGCAGACCCGTAAAGCAGGCAAGAGAAGAGGCTTACTTCTTCAATATGCAGAAATACGCTCCCAGACTTATCGAATATTTTGAAACACATCCTGAATTCCTCGAACCCGAGGCAAGAAAGAAGGAGATGCTCAACAACTTCCTCCTCTCGGGACTTCAGGATCTCTGCGTTTCGCGTACCTCCTTCACCTGGGGTATTCAGGTTCCCTCCGATCCCAAGCACGTAGTTTACGTGTGGCTTGATGCACTTGTAAACTATATCACTGCTATCGGTTATGATCCCGACAAGACCTTTGAGGAGCAGTCTGAGCAGTTCCGTAAGCTCTGGCCCGCTGACGTCCATATGATCGGTAAGGATATCGTAAGATTCCACTCGATCTATTGGCCCATCTTCCTCATGGCTCTCGATCTTCCTCTCCCCGAAAAGATCTTCGGTCATCCCTGGTTCAACTTCGGTACCGATAAGATGTCCAAGTCGAGAGGTAACGTTATCTACGCCGATAAGCTCGCAGAGTACGTTGGTGTTGATGGCGTTCGTTACTACGCTCTCGCAGAAATGCCCTTCGCTTCCGACGGTTCTATCACCTGGGACAGCGTTCTCGCACGCTATAACACCGATCTCGTAAACACTCTCGGCAACCTTGTCAAGAGAACTCTCGATATGCAGAAGAAGTATTTTGGCAAGGTAGTTCAGGCTCCCACTGCACCCGAGGAGCTTGACGGCGAGCTGAAGGCTGCCTGTGTAAAGGCATTTGACGGACTTGTTAAGAATATGGATGCCTTTAAGGTTGCCGACGCGCTAGAGTGCATATTTGAGA